>JAISIL010000019.1 GCA_031262035.1 Spirochaetaceae bacterium
CTAGTTGAAAGTTCCGCCTTCGGCGGCGTCTTGATACTCTGCCTACCGACAAAGCGATGACAGCAACTTTCAAATGCCCTCACAAAAGATTGTCCTGCTCCCCCTGCCCCACGCATTGCATTTGTAATTCTGAATTCCAGCAGAGAGAGGCAGGGAAGGAGAGGAAAAGGGCGGCGTAAGCACTCATATCGTGTTGGGGGTGCCGGGTATTTTGCCTTTGAACGATTTATGAGGAGTGTTCAAGAAGGTCAGACGGGGAAGCTTCGATTCAAGTGAAAAGGTAAAATACCCGGCACCCCCTACGCAGAGATAGGTTAGTGAGATAAGCCGCTCTTTTCCTCTCCTCCCCGTACGCTATGCTCGGATTTTTAATTACTGTGTTTTGACATTTTCCATTGCAAAATAAAAGAAAATTCATTATACTGATTATAGATGACTGATACTTGGACAAGGGCAGAAAAGGCTAAGAAAGCCGCCCGGCGACTTTTTCCCGGTGCGGATTGGGAAGAACTTGATGAGCGTATTTATGTTGCAAAATCAAAACTCAAACGGGCAGAAAAAGCCCAGAAAAAACGGGATGCAAAACTGGCAAAAGGTGAAGAAGCGGGTGAAGATGATTGGACAAATTTCCTCAATGAACGCGAGAATGCTGAAATTCTAAGAGATTTAGGGCATACAGTCTATTTAGTTCCTGAAACTACCCGCGGAAAAGGTTCCATACCCCAATTTGATGCTCTTGTTGATGGTAAAAAGATGGAATTCAAGAATATGACAAGTGATAATTTTGACACATTTGCGGGGCATTTTCTTAAATCGAGGACACAAGCCCCAAATGTCTTTTTCAATTTAGAAAAAGCAGAGATATCCTCGTCTATGGTCAGGAATTACCTTTCAAGGGCACGATTTAGTGACAAATATCCGGTATGGCATAAAGAGGACAAAGAAAACAAAACATTTAAAGGTGGCGAAGCAATCTTTAAGATAAAAGGACATAATGGACTTATCAGAATAAGAGTAAATAAAATAAAACAGCCGGGCTCAACAGAACCCGGCTCTACATAAACAGTTACCTGTCTACGGTGGGTGACCAAGCGGTGCGCTTTTAATCACACGGCCTCGCTATTTATAGTATACCCCATCTTTCAGAAAATGTCAAGCATTTTTTTCACTTTTCCGGAAAAAAATTTGTAGAAAATATCAAGCATCTCCCTCTTTGCTAAAACTCCGATAAAATGTTATCTATCTCATCCTATCCAGCGTAATCTCACCCCCAATAAGCCCAATCTTCAGCCGCATCACCCTTGATGAATCACGGTTAATATCACCTCTGCCCTGATAGTCATCACATTCAAATTTGGCATGGGTATTACTGTCGGGGATATATACGCCTCGCAATTCTACTTCTTCCAATTCGCCGCCCACCAGTTCTTTCGTCCTTAAAGTCCAGGCACTGCCTTCCAGTCTGAGGGTCACCAGCATTATGACATCCTGCATTTTATCATCAATTCTCGTCCTCCCAGCCTTCCATTCACCTCGCCAGAGGCCCTCAAAAGGATTAGTCACATGGACGATGAATATATCGCTCTGACCACCAACTGTCACCGTAATTCTCTGTTCCCCGGCCCTTAGAGGGTCATATCCGGTAATCCGCAGCCGGGAATTATTGACAATCGCAAGGCTATGTCCCGGCCAGGTGCCCAAAACCCGAAGGCCGGCCATATCAAGGTCTTCGCCCAACTCATAAGCAGTCTTTGTAGGCAGCCTGTCTATCGAGACTGCCTCAAATGCAAGATAAGTTACCGGAAAACTGGTGGTCTTACCGGAATAGGAAACCAGAACATCCTGCTTGCCCCCACGGGTGATATCATAGCCGGAAAGATTATCCTTGGTAATATTCACATTTGCCCTTGAACCATCGCTCCAGAGGCCCTGCACGGCAAGGCCGGATAAATCGAGCTCTTCCCCGGTGTAGTATTCAGTTTTGAGAGGCAGGGAGGTGACGGCGATACTTTCAAGGCCCATTACCGTCACATTAAACGATGCCTGTTTTCGATAATAATTAACTGTTATCCTCTGTTCCCCGGCCTTATCCTTATCATAACCGCCAATTGCCAATGCGCCATTTTTCGATGTTACAATTTCAGGAGGCACTGCATTATTTGCAAAACTGACCCTGATGCTCAAAGCGCCCCAATTTGCCGCATCGCCCTGCTTAAAACTTGTTGTGCCGACCTGCGAAATGCTTATATTCTCCACCGGAATCACCGTTACGGTAAAGGTATTGCTTGCCTCTGAATTAACCAACCCATCTTGGGCATGCATGGTGACGGTAACCGTCTGCACCCCCGGCCTGCTCTTATCGTAGCCACTAATCTGCAACCCCCCGGTGCCGCTCACCGTTTCGCTATTCTTTTTATAATTGGCAGTAATCATCAGCCCCGATGTATCCAGTTCCTGCCCTTGCCCAAGTATCGTTTTGTTGGGAGGTCGAATGTCGATTGACTCGAGCGTATTACACCCGGCCAGTAGAGTAAGGAGTAAAGCTCCGAGTAAAGTCCCGAAGGCAGCAAGGCCACACCGTTTCGTAATAGTCTTCATAATTGCGTATTATATCACTCCTATCATAGAAAAAGTCGCTGGCCTGATAGAATATTCAAATTTAGCAGAGGAGGAAAGAAAAATGATAGACCTAATAGCATATTTTTTATGCTTATGCTGCCGAAAAAATTTTTCATTTTGAATGTTTCTTACAGTATTCATTAACATCATCACATGTAATGCGTTGTTGCTAATGGTTTAGTAAATATTCGTCTTATAAGATGTATAAAATCTACAGTACTTTTTTCTCTATAGTAATGCGTTGTTGCCACTGGTTTAGCAAATATTTGTCTTATAAGACTTAAAAAATCTCCATTACCTTTTTCTCTATAATGGTTTATTTTATATAATATTCCACGCAAACAGAGTCTATTTGTGCCATGTATGTCAAGACTGATTGCTTTAGAAAAATCAGAAATTGCTTCATCAATTTTTTCCAACATCAAGTATGCCATGCCGCGTTTTATATAAAGCACCGGATCTTCGGTTTCAACTTTTATTACTTTGTTAAAATCAACTATTGCCTTTTCCCATTGATGCGAAATTCCGTATCCGGCGCCACGTCCTGCATAATAATCCAAATTTTCCGGGTCCAAGCTGATAGCCTTTTCAAAATCACCGAGTGCCTTAAAACTGTAAGATGTAAATAAATACAAATATGCTGTTCCTCTACTGTAATAATATTTTGCCACATTTGGGTTAATCTCTATCGCTTTCCGAAATGAAATCTCCATTGTATAATACCTTTTCAAATGCATTGCTGCCATTCCGTGCTGATACCAATATTCTGTATTGTTAGTGTCTCCATAAAGAGCGGAAGTATAATTGTCAAAAGCTTCTTGAAATTTTCCGTCTTCAAAATACAGAGAACCTTGTTTAAAAAACCATTCTGTTTCTTCCGAAGTTTGAGGTAATGTTCTTGAAATATCTTCAAGAAAAATGGACATTGCTATACTCCTTATGATTTATTATATGTGAATGATTAGTTTACCAATTTAATTTTTCTTCATTTTTGATATTGTTATCACAATCCTCATTATTTTCATCACCTTCATTAATGTTTTCAGTTTTTTCATAACCTCCAGTCATGAGTTTTGTGATAAATTCCATAGTTTTCTGGTCACCATGCATCGATTTATTCACCATTTTATCTACACGGTCTTTAAGTCTATTGTAACCACGCGATTCTCTCTGCGAATTTGTTGAAACTAGCCTATCTGCTTCTGATTCTTGCAGTTTCGTCCTATCTTCTTGTTCGCTTTTGTAATGTATTTCTCTTTCATTTCTATTTCTTTCTTCTAGTTCATATTGCCCCTTTTCTTTTCCACAGAATGTGCATCTTTTTCGAAGAAAGCCAGCATATTCTCCACCGCAATAGGGGCAACGTCCTTGCTTTCGCCATGCACTAATTTGTTGTTTCTTAAATTCTTCTTCTAATTGTAGTTGTCTTTCTAATTTTTCTTCCTTTTCTTTTTGTTCTTTTGCTTCTTGTATTAGTTTTACATTTTCTTCCGCTAGAATAGTTTTGACTTCATCATCTGGATTTGGCGAATTAAATATTCTTTTCACTCTAGGACATTTACTTAACAATGTAACACGGAAGGGAAATCCAATATCTTCTTTTACATGCTTTAACGAATATCCATTTTCACAATCATATTCTGTGATACGATCTCTACATTGCTTATTACAATAAATATTTATAGTTGCGATTAAATTTCTTAGACGCTTTTCTTCTGCTATTGCTTTAGCATAGTCTTCTTCTCCTTTTTTTCTAAAACTTTTCTTTGTGACATTACCATACAAATGATTGTTTTCTTCAGACCAACTTCTGTTTATTTCAGAAATGGGCATCCCGCATTTTGGACATTTCTCAGCATATTCGCTAAGCATATTACCACAATCAAAACATTCAATAAGTGCCATGTCAAGTTCCCTCTTTATGAAGATTTCCTCTCATAAGCATACTAACAAAACTTACTCTTGATGACCGTTCTTAACAGTAAGCAGTGTTCCTGAATTATGCTGTTGAAATTTATTTATTGCTTCTTCGCGTGTATTGGCATGAATATATTCAGTCAATGCAACCGCTGTATTACGCGCAATAAAAGGGCGATAATAAATAGTATATTCCGGCAATGTTTGTTCACGCCTATGTTCATCTTCCTGTCTTTTCTTTTCTTGTAACTTTAAGACTTCCTCTTCGGCTTTCCGTCTTTCTTTTTCCTGCTTTCTGATTTGGTCCATGTATACAGACATTTCATAATCGCAATAGGGACAAGTAACAACAGAATCAGATATAGGTCCGCCGCATTTGGGACATTGTGTTAGTGCCATTTTAAAATGCTCCTATTTATTGTGACAATTTTCTTTTTAAGAAAACAGCAAGAATGTAGATTGTACCATCTCGCATTATTGGTAGTGTTGAAATTACTTCCCATCCATCGATACCTAATTTGTTAAACATAGCTACTACACCTTTTTCATCTATTGTCCAACGATAGGCATCTCCGCTTTCCTCGATATTAATAATTTTATATTCCCACTTATCCATAACTTTCTCCTCCTTTTATAGTTTTACTTCATTATAAATCTTGTAAATTATGTGTTTCAATGCTTCGCCTGGTATATCCATAATATCTATTCCATGCGACGCATGGTTTTATTCATTTTCTTATGCAAAAAGGCTTCTGATGTTGGAAAACACTATGTCGGTAAAAAGTGGTACGATTATATATCTAATGATTAGATATATAAGATAAATAGCATTAAAAAAAGCAATCACATAACCCATTTTGTTATAGTCTCTCTTTTATGACATATATTTATTTTGGATCTGGAGTCCCGAGGATAATATTATCAATAATCCAATCTGGATTAGGATCTGTTTCAACATACTTTAAACGTTTTGAAGTAACATCTTTAAAAGTGATAATATAAGCTCCTGTATTTGAATCCCATTGAGGTGCTTTTATAGCACTGTATCTCTTTGACGGATTGTCTAAGTCTTGTAGAATAAGTGTTGATGGTGATCCAAAAGATAAAGCTGAACTTGAACCTTTTCCATTGGAGCTACTTGAAATATACAAACTAAAATTATCGTTTTGTTTTACTACTTTAACTAGCCAGCCACCTGCTCCTCTGCCGCCTTTTGTTCCCAGTAAACGTGGGCTAAAGGTATAGGTTCCATCATACAATATCTGTTCTAAAGCCATAGCTTTAGCCCATCCTACTTCTTCTAGTGAAGGATGTCGTATATTACCGGCAGCAGTTTTTACATAATCTTCCACAGTTATATTTGAATTTTTTAATTGATTTTCATGAGTGGACCAGTCATATGGGTTTTCAATACTTCCATAAGCATGCATTGGCCTTTCATTATTATTTACTAAATTTGTATTAAAAATTAATTCTCTATGAATAATCATAGGACTAAAATAACTGAAAATTAGAGTATATCCTCTTACCTCAATTTGATTGAAATCTTCATTGACGGTTGTTGTCTTTGTTTTCTTCTTTAATTCTAGCCTTCCTAACTGTTCTAATTCCGATGTATTGAATGTAAAACTTTGAATAACATCCGTTTCAATCCTTCCTACCTCAACACTCCCATCTGATTGTATTTGATCTAATATTGAGTTAGCAAAAATCATCATAACTTCAGAATTTGCGACATTAAAATCAAAATTTCCTGACACATAATACAAACCTGAGACTTGATCAAACGCATAGGTAATTATTCCTTTAATGCCATCTCTGTTATAATTAATTGTATATATATTATCACTGCTATTTTTTCTACTGAGAATTGGAATGCTTAACGCTAAATCATCTTTTGTTATTCCGTATTCAGGAAAAAGACAAACCTCAATAGCGGGAGTAGGTAATGGTTTATTTGCCTCCCAGAAAGATACCAGAGAATTACCGGCAGGGATAGCCATCGCAATCATTGAACCAACAATAATACCCCAATATAGTATACTAACAAACAAGAAAGTGATACAAGTTAAAAGAAATTTTCCATGCTTTCTCTCGTTTGTCTTTTCGGTTTCTTTGTCATAATTGTCTAATATCCATGACATTGGCGCCATTACACCCCAAGGCTTGTAGCTTTCATTATTAATTGTAGTTTCGTGTCCTATTGCGCTTACTGGGAAATAATGTATTGTACTGAACTGTGCTTCAAGATTATCCAGGCCATCTTGTAATCCTATCTTTGAAAGATATTCATAACAAACCTTATCCCGTGCTTGCATATTAGTTTGTATCTTCGCCAAATATAAACTCTGGCTTATTACATCAATATCAGATTTAGTAATAATCACACATACCGGCACATTGCTTAACTTTCCGGTCTTTATATAACCAATCCTTTGAAATTCATTTATAAAACCGGTCACCACATTGTTAAAATCTGATTGAGAATAATTATCAGGTGTTTGTCCATTGTGTGTTTTAGTATAAGCCTCTCTTACGACAGGGCTACAAAGTGGATCTACTATCAGCAAAATTGCCTCACAGTAGCGGTAATGCGTCTGCTCCATTTCCGCTGATTGGTCTTCAAATGTTTCACCGGCGATGTCATATATCGCCAATTGATGGGAAAATTTTGAGCCTGTCCTCGTTTGTATTATGCTATACATTGTTGCATTCATATCGCCAGTGGATTCAGCCCTCCCTGTTATAAACCAATCTTCAAGCTTTTCAAATTCAAATTCTGGTTGTAAAGCATAAGTAAGTTTAGATTGTTTCTTTAGTGTATCTAAATATTCGTGGATAAAAGCGGCAAGAAATGCTGTTTTGCCCGAGCTTTTTCCTCCAACCATTATAACTCCAAACTGACTCGCACTGCTTGACGCAATGCTTGCATCACAGTGAGGACAATGTGCTTCAAGTCTGGAACGTCCATTCAAGAAAGTGCAAGGTATTTTTGTGCCACAAGTGCATTTCCTATATAAAACTCCATAAGGCCCAGGCGTTAAATGGCTGTGTATTTTACCACAGGCTGGACAAATAAAATTTGGAATTATGTAATGTCTTTTGCAGTTTGGACACCGAGAGCTTATTGAATGAATCAATAGTATTATCCGATCCAATAACCAAAGATAGCAGAACCAAATATAGAATAAGAACATGAAAAGAAAAATGCTAACAGCATGTATTGAAGAAAAAAGGATGGTCCAAATACTTCCTATTATACCCATACAAATTGCAAAGAAGATACCGTAAATTGTGCCAACAATTTTTCTTGGCAGTTCTCCACCATCTCTCCATTCCCATGCTTTCTCTATTGACTCTTTGTTTTTTAACCATGCGTTTTTTACAATCTGACTTATCTGATGATATCCAGGCCCAAAAAAATAATTACGTTTTACATCCATGGGCTTATTTTTGGATTTATCTACATAAGTAGCATAGGCATCTTTGTTTTCATTAATTGATTCAATGTAGTTTTTTATTGAAAAAATAAATGCTCCGACAGCGCCTATACTTCCTGCTATTACAGCTACAACGCCGCTAGCTACACCTGCTGCCTTAAGTAAAAAAGGCAAAGCCACAGTAAAAAACCATTTTAGAAGTAACCAGAGAAGATAAATAACAATGATAGCAATAATAATTTCCATTTATGACTTTTTCCCAAAAAGTTTTCCAAAAAGTGTCTTCGGCTTTTGTGGACTATCCGCGCCAATAACCATTTCCATAATCTGTTTGAAGTAGAGAATAGAATCCTCTACCTGTAATAGATTGTTCAATGCTTGCATTTCTTTCTGCGAATGTTTTAGTTTGGAACAATACATCACAATTGCATTAGTTATAGCATCATCTTGCTTGTTTGCCGCTGTAGCAATTAATGTAATCCAGGCACCATTCTGCTTCGGTGTTGTTGCCTTCATAATTTCAGCAATAAGCTCATTAATATATGGCGGAATGGATGCAAATAGTTCTATAACATACTTCAGTTCATTTTTACTTAACTGTGCAGAAAGGAGCTTTGAAATCAAAATATAGATATAGTCACTGTTAACATCGGAGGGGAATCCTTGTTTTGTCAAGTCCGTATAGATTTCAACAAAACGTTCTCTTCTATCTTTATTATCTAGTGCTTCCAATGCAGAAATGTGCGCGGATTCAATGCAAGCCATGTCCTTTGGCCGTTCTTTTTGTATGGTCAGTGCCGTTTTCATAAAGATCTTATCTGTGATAATAAGTTTGTTGTCCAATGCCGTGAAAATATTGATTAACTCATTATCGCTTAGCCCATCTATTTTCTTGAGTGTTAATATGAATTGTTCTATATCATCAGGACCGGATATGGATTTTAGGCGGATGTCAATAATAAATTTACACAGATTATTTATACCTTGTGTTTTAAGCTTTTGTAAGAAATTCAGCATAGAACTATCAGAAGAAGAAATACCAGGATGCAATTCGATGATAAAACTGATGATGAATTTCGTATAGCCTTCCGTATCATTCTTTAGACTCTTGATACTGGCCAATAGCATGCCTTCCAGATTAATATATGGAAAAGCTGATATTACTTTACTGATATTACGAAGAGTATTGATGTCTTTTTTACCAATACATTTTACAAGAATAATATGTGTGAGACTTCTTACTTGATCTTCACTTTTCAACTCAGATGCTTTGGCGCATTCAAGATAGAGACAGAAGAAGTGGATTAGATCTGTATATTCCAGGTGATTAATGTAATCAGTATTGGCATTTTTAAGGAAGACATTGGCGGATGCTTTTGCAAATTCTGTTAGCTTGACTTTTTGCCAAAATTTTATAGCAGCATCAAGATTAACTTTTTCATAGACCTTTGTCGCAAATGTCTCGCTTACTGTGCCTGTGAATTTTTTAAACCAAGTGCTATCCTTCATTATACCAGAAGCACCCTTTAGGTGATTAACTACCTTGAGAGTATTATCAAAATCCTCCTGTAGATAGGTAGGAAGTTCGGCACAAATACGGGAATATATTTCCTGCATATAACTGGAATCAGCCAATTTGTATTTTGCCAAAACTGAGAGCGTTTCGAGTAATTCTTGAGCCTTGGGCAGTTTTGGTTTTCCAAAGGTCATATATATATCAAGCAGTTTATATATTTCTTCATCGGGCTTGGTTATATCAAACATCTGCAAGAATTTACGACAAAACGCATCACGGGTTTCATCAAAGTTTGTAATGAATTGATAATATGCATTTGATACCTCAGCTTCAAACATCGCTTTTTTCTCTTTGCCGTCAAGCAAAACAAATGGAGAATTTGGCAAAGGCCTGGCATTTGCGCTGTTATTTTTATCACGTTCATCCACGCCGACTATCATTGCACGAAGCCTGAGTTCCTGGTTTTCATCCTGGAGATTAATCTGGGTTTGATAGATGCCTAATTTGTTTACTGTATACCTGTTTGTCATTACAAATTTATCCATACGGGTTGCAAAGGGAATAGCTGCTGCCATTTTTGGTGAGAAAGCATATTCGATTGCTGCTATCCACATTTCGATATTTTCAGATGACTCATCGCGAATAAGCAAAAACTTCCGATCTTTTGGAGGCAGTTTGTACTGGGAAATAAGGAAAGAAACAGCGTGCATTAATGCATCTTTACGCCCATCATTGATAAAAGCTTTCACTTTATCAATGAATGTTTGACTAAATATAGGCTGTATCTCTCTCTGCGGAAGATTTTCGGGCGCATTCTCATAGTAGTAAGCAACTTCGCGGTTTTTTGCATACCAGACATTCTTGTCACCGAACAATTCAAATAGGTAAAAATGAGAAAAATCACCAATAAGAATCTGATTAACAAAATTTCCGGGGCGATGTGGAAAATCACCTCTTGCGTTCGGGTCAAATGGAACCGGGTGAAAATCATCCATAAAGCTGCTTCCATTGTTCGGAACATAATATAAATAGGCATCGTCCATGAACGAAGGGTCGTTGTAAGACTGTTTGGCTTGTGCTGCGCCAACCAGGAAAGGGAGATCATTTTTTTCACTGGTCATAATATTATGCGAACAAGCATATATTTTATACCCATCACCCATTACTTGCTTCCCGTCCTTTAAAATATCGATACCTTGCCGACAATGTGTATAAATAAGATCTAAAAACATACAGAACCACCTATTCTAGTCAATAAACTTAGATTTCTTGAAAAGCCATAAAATCGGGTCCAGCACACGATGTGGATGAATTTCATCTGCCAAATTATAAGCATCCTTTGGAGGGGAACCATAACTTGATACTCCAAAGAAGTAGAACTCTTTGAACTGGCTTTGAATAGCGTTTATAAATGCACTTTCATCAATTTCAGTTAGCCAGTTTCGGATTTCCTCATCAACCTGCTGTATTTCTGTGAGGTCTACTTTACCATTCCTAATATTAAGGCTGGGACTTCGCACCAAAGCCTGGGGACCAAATGCCTTGTGATTGAGTATTGCATCAAATTTCGTGAGAACGACAGCTACAGGGACATCCAAAAGTTTATTGGCGCTTATTCCCCTTGCCGCCTTAATATACATTGCAACACTGTTAATGACATCTTCCGCATTCTTTGTTACACCTTCACTGCCTGCAAGCGAATTCTTCATTACTTCAGGGTCAACCACACCTCCTCGCCGCACCCGCGACAATACCAATGGATCAATGGTGAGAATGATGGCTTTTGAAACATTAATATAACGGCATACAGTGGAGGCAGGGTCAAGGTTATTCTCATAATCTTCTCCTGCTCCGTCAAATACTGTAAAAGTATAAGTGGGCACATTATTCCCGCTTTTCTTCTGAAGATTTCTGATATACCAAATCTGTGGTGTATTGGCGCCAGCCTCCGTACTCTCAGGGCGTGTATGACTTTCATAGATATACTGATAATTCTCATTCTGGTGGTCCCGCGTTTCCTTATTTTGAGCGCCTAATGCCAAACGTAATCCGCTGGCCTTGCCCAGTTCATGAAGCATCACCGTTATATAGTTCGTTTTTCCCGAGTTTGACACACCGACGATGCTGAAAGGCAGGTTTGGTGTTTCAAGAGCCATTCTGGGAAGTTCCTGTCCGCATTTTGGACATTTTCTCAAAGTGGCTAGGCCACCACACCCACTGTTCTTACACTTGATTGGTTCACGCTCGGCAAACTTCGGTGTTGAAGATTGGCCACAATCCGGACAGACATACAATACTTCATTCAGGTTATACTCCCTGATACAGTAGGGGCAAGTAAATTTTGCCATATTAAATTCCTCCTTATATTTTTCCATTAAAATCTTTAGCCCAATGAAGGACATAGTTTTCATTTGCTACCGGAGCCGATTCAAATAGAAACAACTTCATTCCTTTCAACATTCTGCTTTGCACATTTGATTTAATATCATAACTATTGCTATAAGTTCTTTCCTCGCTAAGCATTTTTAATTCGGGAATGGTTTCTATCTTTTGGCCTTTTGGATCATTTGCAGAGAGAAGATGCATACCATCAGGGCATGCACACAAAACAAGCTCCGGTATACGCTCAAAAGAACGGTTTGAGCGTATTTCTATGTATAATTTTAATCCGCCAAATAAATTTTTGCCCACTCTCCAAAATATATCAGCATTGAGGGGGCGGTCAAAGCGGCACTTGGAAGCACCTGATACCACTTCTTTTCCGTTAAAATTATAAATCGTAAAGAGAGAAACATAGTAAGAATACGCATTGCCGGATCTTTCCGTATAGATAATCTTTCCTTCGTTTTGATAGGCAGAAACGACCATTTTGTGAATATCAGCGGCTATACCTATTTCATCCTGACTTGCCCAGGGAGCTTTTTCACCGACAGATGACTTTGTCCTTGCTGTATAATAAAAGCCTGTTACATTTTTTGGTATTGCACCGGTAATTTTTATATGCAAAGAGACATTATATGCGGCGCCTTGTATACCGACAATTGCTTCATCTCTGAGCTGGGATGCAGACTTGTCTATTATCAATGGAGAATAGGTATTAATCTGTAAATCGTTGAGGCTGCGGAGCCATTCGCCACCTGAATGGGCTAAAACTGCAACAGTCTTGAACCCGTCAGCCGCTAAAGTTATCTCACAACTGCGTGTATCCGATTTCACTTCACGGGCTAATTTTTCATCGACAAGAATCCTCAAAGCAATTCCGCTCTGCGCTATATCCCATGATATTTTGCAGGTGGTGTTACTTAATTGTTCTGCTTGTATGCTGAAAGATTTTATCTGTATTGTTGGGGTTATGACCATGCTAAGGCCCATTGATGGAGGAAGGTCCGTGTAATTCGCACATAACCGGTAAGTATATGCAACACCAAATTTTATGCTGGTGTCTTCATAGCTACCAGTTGCACAATTTGTTAGCGTTTCCGTTTTTCCCTCTGATGTACGGGTAATGCTTACACCAGTACAATTTCGTGGCGTATCCCAAGTGAGCCGAATAGTTTTATCAAGCTGTTCACCATGCAGATTGGTAATATCTGCCAGCAAAAATACTGCTTTGCCAACAATACTGGAAAATATACCATATCGTATAGCGCATACTGCATAACTATAGTATCGTCCGGGCTGTATAGTTTTATCCCTGAACGAAATATCATTGCTATTGTCAAGCAAAATCTCTCCGTCCATCCCATTGACAGGCAGGTCTTTCCCCGGCTTTCGTAATATCCGGTAAGTAACTCCTTTTTCTCCTGAAGGCGGCCAGCTGAGATTAGCATTCCCTGCAATTGTATCAAGCCCAATAGTAAAACTTTTGCATGGTTCCGGCGGCGTTGCACGCAAAAAGTCGCCGGCCGGCTGGAAGTTTGGTGATTCTTTTAGAATATCTATACAGATATCAGCCTTTTTTGAAGAAGAAAGATTCTTTGCACCGTCGAATTTTGCCTGGATTTTGGCCAGAGATGCCTTGGTCTCAAACTTCTTTTCTTCAGATGCAATGCGGGCTTCAAGTTCTGCGATTCTGGCTTTTTCACTTGGGTCGGCAGTTTGGGCGTCAAACAAATTCTTGCGCGCGCTTTCAAAATTATTCTGACGCAATGCCTGCTCAGCCGCCGCATAATATTTGGCAAACAAGGCAGCGCTGGCAAAAACAAAGCCACATTCAGGACATTTATCAAGGGAAACGAGCACCAGTTTATGGCATTTGCTACATTGTTTGTAAAGGGATTTATGGCAAAAGGCACATTCATTGATTTTTTTAGCTTCACTCTCATCTTCAAATTCAACTATATTTTGGCAATTTGAGCACTTAACAGGAAATATTGCCTTTTGTGGAAGATAGGGTGAGTTTTGAAGTCCTGCTTCTGAGTTATAAACATTAAGCGCAATTTCGTAGTTATTAAATATAGAAAATATTTCTTTAATACAAGCATCAGCAAATTCATTATCCAATAAACTTGATTGTGGGAGTTGTTTCAGTGTATTAAATAGTTTTGTTAATTCTGGTGATTTGTATTTTAGATATGTATCGTATCCTTCACGATGTTTCTCTGAGTCAAAGACATGAGATGCCCCAAGCTGTGTGAGGTCTACAAAAAAAGCCGAAATATTCGGAGGCATCTCAGTGGCATCTTTATAAAAACCTTTAAGCATATTTTTAAGCTCAATTGCAGGTTTACTTCTGTATTCCTCACTATTTTCTGGCTCTTTCGCCATATATGCTGTTAGCGAATACAAGTCAGTAACAACAGCTAGACTCGTATTATAACCAGGTTTTTTATTAGTTTCTTTGCTCAATGCCTCTATCTTTTCAAATATAGTATCCGCATTATTTGGGAATTCAAGTTTTGTTTTGAGAGGCTCAATTTTAGTAATTGTGAAGTCTAGATTGAGGTAAATTTGCTCGACATGCTGTTTGGATAATTTCGTTCTATTACTCTGAGAATTAATTTCTCCGATAGTGGCAATATGTCTCCCATGTTGTTTTAATATTCTTACAGCTTCTGTTAAGTTATTAATACCTTTTTTTGTCCGAGCCTCTGCTAATTCAGTGTAAATTGCCGTTATTTTGTTTTCTTTAATAATTTCTAATAGTTTATCTTTGAGAAAATCTTTCTGTTCAGCCCATATTGCTTTTTTTAGTGGCTGAGATTCGCTATTAAAAAGACCCTCCAATCCTGTTTTCTTTTTGCCTACTGCTTCTAGTATTTCATCTACCTTTTTTGTTGGCGGGTCAAAGGGGAGGCCGGTTAGTTCAAAAAAATCGTAGTCTGACATATTATGCTACTCTTCCTTACACACTTATTTCCATCTCTTCATCTTGAGACTGGCTTTGCTCAACATATTCACCAGTCACATTAACATTTATGGGACGGTTCAATTCCCGCGAAGCGGCAACACGATGGGCACCATCTCCAACTAGTTCATATTTATCACCGCATTTATTAACCTCTATTGACTCTGCTTCTTCTGGTTTTCTATAACATTCAACATCCATATATTGCTCTTTACTCCGACCATGATGTTCCCAAAAACCGGGAGTATCAGGATTCCAGTCTTTTTCAAACATAACATCATGAGGGCTTATTTCTTCTTTATAGGGAGAACACTTCTCCCATCGCAATTCGCCTGAATTTCGCTTTTGCTCAAATTCATTTCTGTTCATTTATTTTTCCTCAAAAGATTAAAAATTTTCTGTTTTAATTTCTTTGGGGAAGGGTCAAACCTTTCTTCTGAGGTATCAATGAAACCCTTCTGTGTAAATAGCCAGAGAATCGGGTCCAAAATGCGATGCGGACGCACAGCATCAAGCTCTGATTTGTTTTCCAAATCTATACCGTAGCTTGATACACCAAAATAGGCATGTCGGGCAAAGTCAGCCTCGATTGCGTCTATGAAAGAATTTTCGTTATGGGATGCAAGCCATGCCTTTATGTCTGTTTCTACCGCTCCTGAATCAATATGTTGAAAGACTCCTTTTTCTGAATGCGGGCTTTTCTGTAAAATCATACAATCAGTAAAATCTTCTGCCAGGGCATCCATTTTGGTAAATATAACCGCTACCGGGATTTTTACCTTCTGATTTGCAGGCAAGCCAAAAATGGCTTTGATATAGGCAGCTACATTGTTTACTACCTCTGCAGAATTTTTATATTCTGTATCATTGATATCAGCAACGGATTTCTTGAAAATATCTTTGCTAACTCTGTCCCTCACGCTCTTGAGAATTATTGGGTCAAAGATAAGCATAATAGCGTCAGAAGCTGTAATATATTTGCAATTCACAGAGTCAATACCAAGATCATGATGATCCTTTCCGGAACCATCGAAAATGGTGAATGTATTTGTTTCAACCTTATATTTACTTGACCTGTTTAGGTTCTTAACACGCCATATTTGCGGGCGTAATTCTCCAGGCTCTGTGGCCTGAAGTTTTTGATGACTGTCATAAAGAAGCCTGGCATTATTATGATGAACTGTCTTTGTTTCATGATTCTGTGGCGAGGAAACCAAATGCAGTTTATCACTGTTATTTATCATTTCTTCCAGCATTGCGGTGATATAATTAGTTTTACCCGCTCCCTTTACCCCAACAATACTAAAAATTAAGTTTGGCGTTTCCAGCATATCAGCAGGTAACTCTTCATTGCACTTGACACAGTAAAGCCTCGAATCCCGTTTCTCAATAGCCTTCTCATTAAGTTCAGCTAAACAGTAGGGACAAATTCTTTTAGTTGCCATATTATCAGTTCTCCTTTTATCTATTCTTCCCAGGTATCTACATCGGTCACCGTGCCGTCGGCTCCGCTTCTTGCACTACCGCCTCCGCCCAAGCTCTGCGCGATGGTACCAAAGGCACTGCTCAGTTCCGACTGTGCAACCAGCATGGCGTTAGCATCGTTTGATGAAATATCCCGAAGGAATGCTTCATCAGCACCACCGAAACCAATTGCGGCGGTTTCAATATTTACCGCATTGCAATCTTTTGCCGCAGATACCGCCAATGACTGGTCATCCCAAACACCATCGGCAAGCACCAGAGCAAATAAACGACCATCTTCACGCAAGAGCATTTGCTTGATAGTATCAAAAGGATGAGCAGAATTTCCATAGCCTGTCTGTCCGCAAGTAATAGACTGAATTGCCCATATACAAGCACTTTCGTTGTCTGTCAATTCGCAAACAATCTCGCTGCTATCCGACACGGCAACAATGCCCACTTTTGTATACGAGAAATCCATTGCCTGGACAAAGTTACACATTGCTCTTTGCGCATCAGCAAGAGGATCTCCAGACATGCTTCCCGACACATCAACAGCCATAACCACATTGAGGGGTTCAGGCTGCGCCTTAAATAGTTCCGGGTCTATTGGTATACCATACTGCGACATATCCTCCGGGACAGGTTCTGTGCGGATTGACAGGTTTTTCCGCTCGTTTTCCTGCCTGGCTTCCACATGAATAATGCCGTTGTTGTCATAACTGTATTGAACTTTTATTGTTGTTTGCCCTTTTTGTTCCCTGATGTGGCGGATGCCTGACACTACATACTTATAGGGGATCAAGCAGTCAAGCGGAGCTTCTTTGTCACCCTGCAAAACATATATTTCCATATCATTTGGATTGCGGGCTGATGTATAGAAGCTAAAGGCTTTGGCAACCCGAACTGGGCGTGGATGGTTTGCAGGGATGATAATGTCATTGATGTAGCGCGTCCTGTCTGTACTCATAGCAATCATTCCCATTGCGTGGGCGGTGGTCTCGCGAAGGGACAGCATACCGATACCGGCCAGTTTTTTTGATGGCTGCACTACCGCTCTGTTTGCCAGTCCGCTCTCTTTTCTGTTGGTTACTTTCTTACCGTCCGGCATTACCTGCATGGAGAGTTTTGCATATTGCTCATTTTCCTTGGTGGTCTGAATAGCCGCACCCAGGGCGACCGCTTCGTCAGGATTAACATGCGCAATAGGCTTTTTGCCGAACTGATTTTGTATATACTCCGACACCTGCGGCATTCGCGTGGAGCCGCCCACCAGTAATATATCGGTAACATCGCCCTTGGTCAAACCTGCTTCATCCAGAACCGCCTGGCAGAGGCTGCCGGTCCGGTCCATGAGGTCAGCGCTGTTTTCTTCGAAGTCCTGCCGGGTAACAGTTACCGATGCAGAGCCAAAACCGGGAATGGTGGCGCTAACCTTGGCGTTATCCATAGAAGATAGTTTCTTTTTAACGCCTTCGGTCATTCCCCGTAGCATTGATTTTATTGCCGGGTCTCCATTGGTATCAACGCCGGTTTCAGCAGCAAATTTATCGATCAGCATATTTTCCAGACGGTCATCCCAGTCGCGTCCGCCCAGGTAGTGATCGCCACGTGTGGTGATTGTGGTAAGGTTGCCATCATGCCCCATGCGGACAAGCGTTACATCAAAAGTGCCGCCGCCCAGGTCAAAGACGAGGATGTTGGCATTTTCGCGCCAGTTATTCAAACCATAGGCCATCGCCGCTGCATTGGGCTCGTCAATAATTTTCTTGACCTTAAGCCCTGCCGCCGTTGCTGCGCGTAGTGTTGCTTCACGCTCAGGCGAGTAGAAGTAAGCGGGCACCGTGATAACGGCGTCCTGTATGCTGTCTCCCAATTCCGCCTCCGCGTCTTCTTTCAGATGGCGCAGTAGCAATGCCGATAAATCTTCCGCCGTATAGGAGACGTTATCTATGGTGCAATATACTTCCTGCCTGCCCATGCTGCGCTTGAATGTCGCGGCACAGCCGCTTTCACCCGCGTTAAAGGCGCTCTCCGCCTCCGAACCGAAAATAGGCTTTCCGTCAATAAACTGAATTATTGACGGAGTAATCTGTTTGCCCTCGGAATTTGGAATTATCTTTGGCATCTTTGTCTGCGGATCAATATACGCAACTGCAGAAAAAGTTGTGCCCAAATCAATGCCAACTGAAACAGCCATATTCTTAAGCCTCCTTTTGCCTTACAAATTACCGCTGGTATGCACAGTGGCCATGTGTTTCACAGCTTCGGTAAGCTCTTCCTGTGACATGGTATTTTCTGAGGTGATAACCGTGTTGACCGTTTCACCTGTTGTCATATTAGTGGCACGAACTTCCAGGCCGATTGCACTGCAACGGAAGAAAACTTCAATTGGTGTACCCTTTGGAGTTCCAGGGGGCAGTTCAAGACGTACATTACCGAGACTCTTTACTTTAAGTGCAGGATCGGTGTATTGTTCGTTTCCATTTTCATCGATTGAAGGTGTCACATGCTTATTCACGCGGTCTTTGGCAAAATTTTCAAACACGGTAAACTCAACCGCAGCCTGATTGTCCGCCATTGTTCCATATTGCCCAGTGGCTTCTGACGGCATTTCATCACCATCAAAGAGAAGGTTGTCAATCATGTAATGTGATTCATCGACAAAGACTGCCGGTCCGAAGGAGCGAGAAAGTTTGTCGTTAAATGTGCTTACCTGTTGAGGTATACCTATTCGTAATTTGGATGCCTCTTCTTCCGTTATTGGCTGGGTAGGTGCCTGAGTATTTTCAATATCATTTATTTCACTAAATTGATCAGTTTCTCCACGAACGCGCTTATCTATGATTTCGTTCCATTCGATAGCTGCGGCAAGTGCTGCGCCTTTGGCAACAGCCAGGTTGGGGTCTTCAACACGGACTTTGCTGTGAAACATGCCTTCTACTGCATTCTTTATCATCGGCATAAAAGTAGAACCACCGACCAAGAGAACCACATCAATGTTCTCCGGCGCTAGAGAGTTATTAGAAAGAAGCTGGCGGACAAAGTCCATTGTACGTTCAACTAAGTCCTGTGTAAGTTCCTCAAATTTTTCTGCTGAAACTTCAATTCTAGTAGTATCCCCGCTGTAAGATACATTGAAACTGTGGGTCGCTTTTTTCGAGAGTAGTTTCTTGATTCCCTCCACCTGATTTTTAATATTAACACGCAGTTCATTGTCAATCTGATCGGTGCTTAAACCATTTTCATTGCAATACTGTTCGGCAATATAATCATATAAACGTGCGTCCCAGTCAATACCACCAAGCCTGTCATCACCCCCTTTGTCAATAATGTCAATCGTGGCTTTTCCTGCTTCGTCAACGGCGAAGTTAAACAGCGTAATATCAAAGGTGCCGCCGCCCAGGTCGTAGACCATGATTTTTCGGTTCTCCTTGAATTCACGACAGCAATAATTCAGTGCGGCTGCTGTTGGCTCATTTACAATGTTCAGTACATTCAATCCTGCGACAATGCCCGCCTGCTTGGTTGCGGCGCGTTCTTCGTTGCCAAAATATGCAGGGCAGGTAATGACAACATCTTTCACATCCTCTCCCTGCTCATTTGCATACTCTTTCATGCGTTTAAGAATAAGAGACGAGATAGTAATAGGGTCATATGTTATACCGTCAAACTCCCTTTTCTGTGCGTCACTCTTGCCAATTTCGCGCTTCACATACTGCACAACCCTTTCCGGTTCTACCTCCGCCTGCGATTTTGCTACCTCACCCACAACGGGGTCGCCGCCTTCCTGGAAGTACACAGCCGAAGCGAGTGTTCGCGTGCCTTCGTCCTGGTTTTCAATAACAATCGGCATGCCGTTGTCATCCAGTGTGGCAATTACCGAATAGGTAGTGCCCAAATCAATTCCATAAACCTTTGCCATTATTTTACTCCTTCTCTGAATATAGATATATGTCAACCATTTCCTTTATTATTGGTCTGACATCTTTATAAAAACCTGTGTTGCGGCTTTTCACAACCGTGTCATGCAAAGCCGGCTTATCAGTTGTAATACGTTCAACAACCTGACAAAATTTTGGGTTCCTTTTGTCTCCAGCTTTGCTTTTTTGGCGAGATACTCCATTAGCCTCCATAATCTGTACCATATCTTCAAGCATATAGCGGACTTTCTTCGCAATCTTTTCATCGACTATTCCATCCGAAACCGTTTCGTTATCGCTGTAAAGTTTCGCAATATCACCCAGAATTCCGTCAAAAACACGGCCTTTTTCGATTTCGTGATACCGCTCCAGTTCATCCTGCTGTGTTTTTAGACGGCTGGCAAACTCATTGTGATAAAGCTTGTGCATCTCCCGGACTTCGTTTGCCATTTTTGCCGACGAGTCTGAAATCATTCCAAGATCAGCTTCAATCTTGCTGATGCTGGAGCGAATTTCAGAATATTCGTCCACTTGGCTTTCCGTTTCAAGCGTTTCTGTTGCAGCGGCAGGTACTTCTACCTCGGTAACACCTGATTCTTCTGTCTGCTCTGGTTTTGCAGCAGTAATTTCATCATCTTCCATTGTCAATTTCTCCTCTTATATACCTATATTTCTGCGAAGAGTATTCCTTCGCTATTTTGAATACATGCCAATGATCCTGACAGTTTTCCAATGCTTTCCGCCCTGACACGCGGCACATCTTTTTCCTCAACCGAAATGGAGCGATTATCACCATCTGTCATCATATCGTTATACTTATTGAACTGTGCTATACTCTGCTTCACCTGTATCTTGTGGTATTGCCCGAAATGGTTTGACCATTTATGACATGAGGTGCCTGAGGTATGTTTTAATAGCACAATGGTGTTCACATTGCCGGTAATTTCAGAAAATAACTCATCTGAACTTTTCTCTCCTCCTGATATGTCAGATATAAAATCGCGTGAACTTATTGAGTATGTGCGGCCTCGAATCAAATCTCTTGCTTTTGAAAATCGTGAAAGAGGTAACTCATCAAGCAAAATCGAAAAATTTCTTCCCTGAGATTGCAATAACATCAGATGAGATACTACGAGGTCAAATACTAAGTCATTATTCACGTTGCCGACATCAATTGCAATAACGCCATGATGATTAAGTATCTTCTTGATATTACAAGTAGTTGCTCTTGGTTTCCCAAAAACACTTTCAGCTTGCCGGCTTAGTTTATTCAAGAAGATGCGCACACTGTCCAATTCAGAAGATCCTGACATGTAGTAATGATCTATTTCACGATATTCAGCAAGAGGCAGAACGCCTGTTGTTTGAAGGCTGTCAAGCTTGTCCTTTAAATCGTGAATGGGAAAAGCAGCCAGATTAGAAAAAGTTATTGTCCCATCTGTTCTAAGCACCACTTCCAACAAAGCATGAAGCAATGACTCGGCAGCAGGCTTTGTATCTTTTGGCATTGCATCGTAGAGATAATAGGCCATATCTTCAACAGACATACCCCGGAATACATCATAATAGAGCCCAGACTGCGAGACAAATTCGGACTCGATGCTATTATCTTGTATCATAGCCTCCAAATCTTTGTCGCTATTATGGAGTGCTATTACCGAAACATTCTCCTGCTGTGATTTACGAACAAAAGGCATCAACGCTCTCACTCTCGCATCGTTTTCACCGCCTGACACAATCATACATTCAGGCTCTTTGTTGTCTCCCCAGATATAGTCAACTCCCGGCGTTTTACTCTCAAAGCTCATTGTGTAAACATCGTCATCATTAGGGTCATTTGAGACAAGCAAGAGTTGTTGCTTGCTTATATTTTGTGCCACAAAGACAGAGCGGGCTTTGTAATTAGAGTCTGCTGCCTGGTTGTATGTCCCCTGTATTTCCTTTCTGGTTTTGCGATTATTGATATAAGTAAAAATAGTATCAGTTAAGCCCATTTGTTATGCTCCATCCTTAAAAAGATCAAATTTATATTTAAAAGGCGGAACAGCAGGAAGGCCCACAACCGCTTCGCCAACTCCCAATTCGGCTAAATCCCAATCTTCAACCATAAAACCCTCGCGTTTTTCGTAATGCCGCGAGCCGTTTGCCTCGGCAAAAGTTTCCAGAATCATATTTTTTCCAAAGAGCTCACTCACATATTTGCGTGTGTTAAAATCGTTGCAGTGAAATGCAAAAATAGATGAAAAGCCAACCACGGCATTACGCGCTTTTGCTTCATTGTCATAATTAGCGTTTAGCTGATCGATACTCTGCAATCCAGCAAGTATCTTTACACCCAAACTCCGGCCAAAATTGATTCCATCCTCCAGATGCCGCAGGTTCGGGAGCAGTTTCAACTCGTCAGCCACTAAATACACATTTCCCTGTGTTGCCGTTCTTCCTAAGGCTTCCTTGAGAGCGAGATCAAACAATAGTGTATATATGGGTGAAAGAATATCACCAATAGCCAAATCATATTCAAGAAAAGCAGTCTTTCCGCCTTTATTTCTGATAAACTTTCGCATCGAAAAGTTCCCGACACCTGCAAATACACCGGTGAGTACATCACGGGTTACCGCATACATTTCTGAAAGAACACCCTGTGCCTGGGAGCCCGACTTACCGCCAATATACGCAGCAACCGAAGCAAGATCACGCTGACCGTCCAGCATAGTACGCAGTTCATCAATAGAAGTCGAATCAATAGTATCCTTCAAATCTGCATTACTGAAAGCAACACCATCGCGCACCATAGTCACCAGAATCGAGGCCAAAAGATCGCGAGCCGCATTGGGAAAGAAGGGATTATTGCTATTCTTTTCAACATGCTCAGCAAACAAGGACTTGCATATCTCCTGCGCATTCTGCCCAACAGACACCCTGTCTTTTCCATCGGCTGTTATCTCCTCAAAGATGCTCCACTTTTCAGAAGTCTTCCGGTATTGTATGGAGTTTCCTATTACTATATCGTTTGCCGCGAAAAATTTCTTATGAAAATCCCCCTTGCTGTCAAAAATGAGCATTACATCATCCTTAGTCAGTTTATTCTTTAACTGCTTGACGATGTGATAAAAGAGATTTGTCTTGCCGCTCCCCGTCCCTCCAACAAGTAGGATATGCTTACTCAACATATCACTGCTTATACCGAAAGCCTGCACCTTCCCCTTGAATACACCGGGGACACGCAAAAGTGCCCCTGGTACATCAGGCGGAGGAGAGTTGTTTTCAACAAGTTTGCCGTATACGATTTCATGTGTAATAGGCATGTCCTACATTTCCATCCCTTCGTCTTGTTCCTGCATCTGATATGAGGCTTCCGCTTCTTCGTTTTCCAGGCTTTTAAGGTATGCTTCGTAGTGGCCTTTGTCGCCAAACTTCGGGCCGCCTTCTTCTTCAATCTTGGTTCTCTGCTGGTATTCATCAAATACCTTTTGACGTTCATTATCGATTTCTTCAATTGTTCTTGGCATAGTTATTCTCCTACAATGCTTAGTTTATCTTAATACCTTTATTAGTTGGGATGAATTGCAAATATATATCATTGCCATTTGCATTGAATTCTTTCTTTTCACTCTCATATTCATTCCCAAGCCATGCAGATATTATATGTGTTCCATTGTCAATACTGGTTTCTTCTGTAGTATTATTCTCAAGTTCGATTACTTTTTTCCCATCGATATAAATTTCCATCAATATTACAGATGAAAACTCTGTATTACGCTCAAGTATTAACCTGGTTTTATTATTTCCATTTTTGTTCACAGACGATGTATCTAATGAGGCCACTTTTGGTTCATCATTGTCTATATCATCTATACTAACCACGCTACTACTTTCCTTTACCTCCATTTTCTTTCTAAAGATAAGGAGTTTGTAGTTTACTTCTTCATCGCTTTTGCCTAACAGACCTGCAAGGCAACCAGCTTTCTGATATGAAGTGACTGTATCAGTCCTATCAAATTCCCATCCCCCTTTTGCAGCATCGCGAATAATTCTCTCATATACGCTAACTGCTGCCTCATGTGAAGCCTTACCAGCTTTCCCAATCATAATGCTTCTTGGAACTGGAACGCATTTGTAATCATACTCTACCATAATAATCTCCTTTTTATGTATTTAATAAATCTTCATCAATCATGTTACTAAAAATGTGTTGCAGACATCATCACCAAACCGATTTACTCCTTTGAGAAAATCAGCATATTGAATTCTATCGTTGTAGGCATTGGCTGACTCTTTAGTCCAATAAGAACAAGCAGTCCGCCTAAACATCCAGACTTTGGCGGCATCTGTGTTACAGATACCTGTTCCATTGAATAGAACTTCCAACCACCCTGAGCTTCGTTATTGATCAGCTCTGCAAATGAACGAACTGCATCACTATGATTGCCAGTGCTATCAATGACCAGATTCTGGGGAGCCGGTACGCATTTGTATTCCATAATAACCTCCTTTCCTAATTTAGGGATAGTCAATCCCTCCATTAGGGTAATGGCACCGGATTATCCGATGCAAACCTTTCATAATTCCACTAAAAGTCCCATACTTCTGTATAGCAAGTATCATGTAGTTTGAACATGATGGTTCAAACCTGCAACTTGCTCGCAGTTCTGCGGGTGCCTTACTTTGGTAGAGCCTTATCAGCGAAATGACTAAATTCTCTTTATCAGTCTGCAACACATTAAATCTCACTTTATTCAGCGGAAGAATGTCCGCTGACATATCCATCAAGCGTATCACCAGCCAAGTTTGCCGGGCTCGGCGGATTTTTCAATCATTTCCATTGCTACTGCAATTCGAAGCACTGGTGGAATACTAATTTTGCAGTAGCGAAAAAATATTATCGCCATTAACATCACCAATGCGGCTACCGTACATGTCATAGATGCCGTTACTTCTTAATTCGCCAACTTTGGTACCGTAGGTGTTAATAATATCGTTTATACCATTAATCCAACCTAGTCGGCTACCAGATCTGTCCATAATAACATACTCACTACCATCTTGGTATCCAAGCTCGTTACCATACGAATCCACAATCTTCATAGTTTCCTTCCTTTTGCCCATTCAGTTTAGGCCACATTTCACATAGAATGGTATACCCGAACAATTTTCGCATACACCACCTTGCGGTTCCAATGCCCGCCCGCATATCCAATATTCCAATCCGCGCAACACGCGGTGTTTCCCTTGTTCATTTTGTAACTTACATCACAAATTCCAGTTTTGTACCCTCTCCATAATATATCATAGGAAGCTACCTTTTCTCATATACTGTGATATCATTTTAAAAATTTGAATCCTGGTTTTAATCCAGAAAATTTTTTACTCGTCGCCGTTACCCCATCTAAAATAGCTGCCCCAACCTTTTTTGCTTCATCAATGGGTTTCCGCATTTTGAATCCGCATTTATCACATTTAACAACAGTTTGTATATCACCATTTTTGGGAAACCGTACTACCTGCTTGCAGTTAACGCATTCAATATAATAATTATTGCATTGCGGACAGATGCCGCCGTGCCTTGCAGTAGGGATGCTATCCGTTATTGTTTTGACAGCTCCCAAAATATCGCTAACCCCATGGTGAAGCGCGCCCTTTAATGCAATCTTTCCTACATTGAGCGCAACTTGAGACCACGAATATTCGCCGAACCCAACTTTTTCATGACAATCAGGGCAAGTTCCAAAGAATACAACATGCGTATGCATTTTACATTGCGGGCATTCATAGTCCGCATCAAATTTAATATTCTCGCCCATTACATAAAAATCATTTCCACATCCAGTACATTTGACCTTATAACCTTGTGCAGAAGTTTCCATAATGCCCTTTTTTTCTTCGTCAGTCATATTTATTTCTCCTCGATTGATTGTTTATGTGTAACATTTATTGGCAGCTCCAATATCCGTCAGCATATCCGTAATATCCAATCCACGCAACGTGCGCTGTTACCATTCTGCAACACGGGACTGGGACGTTGCTGAGTATGTGCGGCAAAAGAAAAAGATGAAGCCAGAAAGGAGATCAGAGAAGACCCGCTACTTTCTGCCTTCGACTCATAGTATTTTATTGCAACAACGAAAAGATATTATAGCCATCAATGTCTCCGATGCGGCTACCATACATGTCATAGATGCCGTTGCTTCTTAATTCGCCAACTTTGGTACCGTAGGTGTTAATAATATCGTTTATACCGTTAATCCAACCTAGTCGGTTACCAGATCTGTCCATAATAACATACTCGCTACCGTTTTGATACCCAAGCTCATTACCATAAGAATCTACAATTTTCATCATTCCCTTCCTTCTGCCCTTTCAGTTTAGGGCACATTTCGTATAAAGAATTATATCGCGTGATTTTACCGTTTTCTGTCCTTCGGAATATTTATTGTCAAAAGATAATTCACCCGAAGTATATCTTTTCAATATTTCGTCATTGGTCATTTAGTTATCCTGGTTCCAAGCGGCACAGCACCTCGCATTGCTTTGTACCGTGCCGCTTATCTTGCTTGCTAGCCGATAACCCAATTTGTGTAGTTACTTCCTCTTTGCCAAGCCTCATAGTTGCCGCAAGCCCTGCAGCTTGCCTCGTTCTCGCACTGGCTTTCTTCTTGACTACTTGATTGTGACTCTCCCGAAAGACAGCAACTACCCCCTGTCCAGAACGGACAGCAACCTGGAATCTGATGATTCGTCATACTCTATTCTCCTCTCGTAGTTTATCCTCATCGCGGCACCTTCATTTCTTTGACGGCGCGAATGCCCGCCTTCATGTTCAATATTCAAATCCGTACAATGCGCAGGTTTTCCCCTTTTATTATTTAGGCATCTGTTCTTTTGCCAAAATTTTACCAGATGAAAAAAAACCTTGCTTTACAACAAGATGTATCACTTTCATGTCCGATGAAAGTGTCAAATTAATAGGTTCAAATATTTTTAATTTGAGACTCTCTTGACATTTAAATGATATATTATATTGTTCATGTTTTGGCAGTATAATTTCGCAATCTTCACCGCCTTTTATACTGCCAACATCTTTATCATTAATTCGTATTGTGCAATACTCTTTATCCTGATAAGAATTATCTAAGCCCCTTATAAATTTTATTTTTGTAAATTCTTTCTGCTTTTCTTGACATTCTTTCAAGCGTTTCGCGCATTCATCTATCTGTTCTTGCAATGCATATCTTTCGGGGAAAGATTTCAATGTTGGTAATAATTCCGAGTATTTTTCAACCAAAGAAAAAAAAGCGCCATATTGATCGACCTTATGGAAAGTATTTATTGATGCTTGCTTATCTTGAGATGTTTTTAATTCTGCTAGTGTTACTTCTTTCTTTGCACTTAACACCCGTTCCTTCTGTTCTACTTTTGCTAAATCACTTTGAACAATTGTTAGAATTCCTTTGAGATCTTTATTAAAATCAAGGCTTTCAAAATATGAAAGTTTATCAGAAAAGTTTGGGGGAATTCTAGCCTTAGTCCGCCCGCCGAGTAACACAATATTTGTGTGCATAGCATTGATAGAATCATAGTCTCGTTTAGCAGATTGCAACAGGTTTTCTCTTAACGTCTTAATAAAGGCGGTAAATTCTTTTTCAATACTTGAAAAATCATTGTCAAAACAAACTTTTACACAATAATTTTTTTCTCTTGACACCAGTGTTTCTAAGTCTGTAATTGCCCCGGCACTATTACCGGTCAGCGCCCTACATCGCGCCCGGTTATACAGGGATTCCAACATTTTCTCAGAGAAGGCATAAGCATTTCCAAATGATACTTCTGCATTTTTCAAGAGCTTTTCATTTTCAGATGTATTGCCCTTTACAAACATCTCATTTGCTTTTGAATAATATGCCAGACCAAGATAAAACCATATTTCTGCAGCAAGATTTCTTGCATGAATTGTAACCCGCTCATCACCGATGCTATACTCTATATTGAAAGATTTAAACACCTTCTCAATAGCGTCAGTTTCTTTCTTTGTAAAAAGTTTATCAGGGAATTGATAGGTTACATTAACTTTAAAGCATTGTGTTGAAAAACCAATTATAGTTAGAAGTTCTTCATATTCAAATCTATCAACTCTAACCCCCAGACGCTGCAATTCTGCTGCTGCCTTCTCTAAGTTCTGATATTCAGCATTACTCTTATCCGTTTTGCTACGGCCACTACCTATATCTACTTCTTTTGTATATGATACATACCCTGTATTTATAAGAAACCGAAAGCCTTGTTCAATGTCATTTGCCTCTGCGAACGGTTTGATATACTTCGCTGCATTTTGTAAAGCGGAAATAGCATCGTCAAGATTTATTACATTACAGAATTCCCCCACACCAAACAGGTAAATTTCTCCCATCAAAAACTGTGAAATATAATCAGTTTTATTTTTTTCAAGCGCTTGCTTTACATCTTCCAATGCTTTTTCGTAGAAACCTTTTTTATAATTTGTTGATGCGCGTTTGTATAATACCCTTGCCTGTGTTTGCAAGGGATTTTCCAAGGTATCATTTATTGCATCAAGA
Organism: Spirochaetaceae bacterium; assembly: GCA_031262035.1. Classification (GTDB taxonomy): domain Bacteria; phylum Spirochaetota; class Spirochaetia; order Treponematales; family Breznakiellaceae; genus JAISIL01. The sequence goes on from JAISIL010000019.1 coordinate 28,797, forward strand.
CGCTCACAAATTTCATTGCTCAAACGGCTAATCGCCGTTTCTGTCCTTGCAAAACCTATCTGCATTCCAACACCCATTTCACCAAGTTGATTTGATACTTGCGAAAATCCTTGAGACAGTGTCTTGTTTAGTACTGCTTGGGAAGCAACGAGAGCAAGGGTTTGATTGTTTACAGTATTCTGAATATCCGAGCGCATTATATCAATAGTACTGGTAATTTTATCGCCAATCTTTTCCTCTGCTCTGGTTCGCTCCTCCATGTAAGTGCGATAATCTGACAATGCGGCCATATCCCTGTTATAATAAAAACTCTGCAACTGATTTTCTGTCATAACTTTTCTCCTCGATAGTTTTATCTCTTTTCGGAGCATACTTTTTTTGCACAAGGCGGCAGACAAAAGCGCGACATGTCTTGTCTGCCGTCCTGATTAGTCGCAATTTGCGGCTACCTAATTACCCAGTCAGTATAATTACTGCCTCTTTGCCATGCTTCGTAGTTTCCACAAGTCTTGCAATTTGACTCGTTCTTGCATTGGCTTTCTTCGTGACCGCTTGACTGCGACTCACCCGAAAGACAGCAACTACCTCCTGTCCAGAACGGACAGCAACCTGGAATCTGATTATTTGTCATATATTTCCTCCTTCCCTGTATTTAGCACCAATCAACAGGTTTATTTTGCGTGGTGTGGGTGCATTACATATAATTTTTTTTTGCTTATTCACAAGAACATCTTTTATTACTATACAAACTTAGTTTTTTACACTTTACCATCCATGCCGATCTCTGAGTCTTATTACAAATCTATCAAGAATACATCTTACTAATCGATTAATTATAACAGTATTTCTCAAAGAATTCGCTATCTGCGGGCTTAGCTTGTAATATATAGAAATAAACAGCCTTCCTAATAACGATTTTGCCAGATATTCATCACGGAAATGCCGCAATGTCATTACTGAAGGTGCGTCGTAGGAACCATAAACGGCGGTAGCTATATAACAGCCTCCAGAGTTGGACTCTTTTTTTGGCCAACTATTTGGGAAATATTTCATCAATAGGCTCTGTGCCGGTTTATTTCCCTGTTCTGCTGCTTTTAGCCACCAACGGATTGCTTTCCAATCTTCTTTTTTTGTTCCGTCGCCATCAAAATAACAACATCCAAGCCATAATTGAGCATCCGCATTCCCTTGTTCGGCTGATTTCTCGTACCAATACTTTCCTTTTTTTAGGGGGTATTTTTCATTTCCTATACCGTAGCCGTTAAAATAACATTCAGCAAGAAAATCTTGCGCATCTGCGTCTCCTTGCTCTGCAGCTTTAGTATACCAGTATACGGCTTTTTCTAGATCTTGGGCAACTCCTTCCCCAAGCTTAAGCATTAATCCTAGATGTAATTGTGAGATACTATCTCCGCCATCTGCCTTTTTTTCAAGTTCTCCTACTTCGCATTGTTCCATTTGCGATAGTTTTTCTCGTTCTAATGTACTCATAGTTTATCCTCCATTTAACTTAGTCTCGAAAAGAAATCAAATCTTTAAAGACTTATACCTAACGGCTACAATGTGCTCGTCAGCATATTTACATCTTCATCAATGCAATATTTGGTTCTTTCACATTTATTTTATTACTCTTATACTTGACCTACTTCAATTCTGGGAATAAAGTCCTAATAGGTTAGTTACTACTTCTCTAAGACCATCTTCAGGATTTAATTGCAATACTTTCTGATAATCAGTAATTGCCTTATTATTTTCTTGGTTGTTGCTATATGCTTCTGTGCGTAAATAATAATTTTTGGGTTCGTTGGGGTCAAGCGATATTGCTTTGCTGTAATCAGTAATTGCTGTTTCATAGTCTTCTAGATCAGAATATAACAAACCTCGTCGTTGATAGTAAGCGGAATCATCTGGATTGTTCTTGATAGCATTGTTGAAGTCATTAAGTGCAGCATTGTTATCATTAAAATAATTTGCATACAACAAGCCTCGGTTCCAACAATAAGCAGCAGAATCTGGTTGTAATTCTATTGCTTTTGTCCAGTCTGCAAGCACCTCGTCCAATTTTTGCAGATTCAAATACACCATCCCTCTTTTACTGTACGAATACGCATCGGTTTTATCTAGTTCAAGAGCTGTTGTAAAATCTTGTAGTGCAGCATCATAATTTGCTGAATCAAGAAACACATCCCTTCGGTCAACATAAGCCGAAGCATCATTTGGATTATTGATAATCCTTTTATTGCACTCATCAATTTTAAGAGCAATATCGTCCATAGACATCTCCTTTCGTAGTTTACTCTCATTGCAGAGCTTCCATTTCTTCGGTAGTTCCAATGCCCGCCCGCATATCCAATATCCCAATCTGCGCAACGCGCGGTTTTCCCCTGGCGCTAGCGTTCTAACTCTATATTTTTTCTTTCATTTCTGAATCATTTTGAAAATAAGATATCAAAAGCTTCACGTGTTGCTTGTAACTCCGGCTCTTTAAGGTATTCAAGCATTAGATTTTCATCTATATTCTTAACTTCGGTTAAGAGGCTAGACCATATATCGAAGTTTTGCATCTTAAGCGCTATATTTGCGGCGTTCATCATTGCCATAACATGCAAAGGTTTATTATTAGTTTCCTTACCAATACTGCTTAATTCCATAAACTTTTCAAAACCATCCTGGTTATATAAACCATGCAAACCGGAAATTTCTTTTAACACCTCGTCCATTGTACGCATTTTATCCTCCAATCTCTCTAATTTTATTTGACCCAAACAAAATTGATTTTGTTATGGGATGAACTTATTACATAAGACCTGCTACCGGACATCTTCCATCTCTCTTGAAGCAAAAACAATCTATCATTTTTTGTTGAAAAACGTATGCGTATCTAGCCCATTCCGCGCGATACCCATATTTTTCGCAATTCACCTTTTCATAATTATTGCTATTGAGCATCAAAGAATCACAGCATATTGCGCGCATCTCTGATTTTAGTGCGTCACAATCCTTAGCCAGAATATAATCTGATCTATCCATACAAAATCTCCTCGTAGTTTAATCTCATTGCAGAGTTTTAATTCATGGTGTATCCCAATGCCCGCTCGCATATCCATAATATCCATTCCGCACAACGTGCGGTTTTTCCTGTTTTATTCTGGCCTTTGTAGTCTACATCCTGAATGCCTATCCGATAACCCAATATGTGTAGTTACTGCCTCTTTCCCATGCCTCGTAGTTGCCGCAAGTCTTACAGTTTGACTGGTTCTTGCACTGGCTTTCTTCTTGACCGCTTGACTGCGACTCGCCCGAAAGACAGCAGCTACCCCCTGTCCAGAACGGACAACAACCCGGAATCTGATTGTTTGTCATATTTATTCCTCCTCTCCTGTGTTTAGCGCCGATCAACAGGTTTATTTTATATGATGTAGGCGCACTTTTGTACATTGTATTTTCTCTTAAATAAAATTCTACATGTCCTTCATGCTGTCATACAAATCTTGGAGGGCACCATGCCCTGATTCATACTCCTTTCGTCTTTCCCATGATTTATAATCAGTTCCAGTCAAGTCTAACGAGTTATTCTTGCTTTCTTTTTCTGTTCTAGTTGTATGTATTAACGATGGTCCCATGATACAGAACCCGGTTATTACTATGCCCAGAAAACCAAAAAACCAATTTTCATAATAGTAATCCATAACTGAAAAACTCTCTATGACTGTTATAACCCATTGTATTATCATAAAGATTTCACTCATTTTTCCAGTATTAATATTAACTACACCCATAATTATTGTTCCTGTTAATACGCCAATAATTATTATTGCTATTTGAGTATTCCATTCGAGATCAATATTATGGTACCCATAAATCCAAGTTCCAATGATGATTGATGTAGTTCCTAAGAAAGTTATTATCAATATTAATTTCGCGTATGTTTCCTTCAATTTTATTTTTTCCATTATGTATCTCCTTCTATAGTTTAATCTCCTTGCAGAGTGTTATACCTTTGACGGTTCGAATACTAGCCTACATATCCAATAACCCACCCATGTAACGCATAGGCTTCCTCTACATCAACTTACTCCTGTGTCTAGTGACAATCGACTAGTTCTCTCAATACTTAGTAATCAAATTACATGCAATACTTAGCAACTACTTTCAGACTCGCGTTTGCCCCTCCATGCGTAGGGTCCAATTTCAAGGCTTTCTCATATTCGATACGTGCTGCATCCCATTGACCTTTGCGGCGATAAATCTCACCACGGCGGTAGTAAGATGCTGGTTCGTTGGGATCAATTTCAATTGCCTTGTTAAACTCTGGAAGTGCATCGTCGTACTGCTGTTTAAAAAACAGTGCTTCGCCAAGTAAGTGGTGAGCAACCGAGTTATTTGGATCAAGTGAAATCATCTTCCTAAAGTCAGCGATAGCTTCATCTAGTTGTTTTTTCTCAAGGTATGCACTACCACGGCAGCTGTAAGTATTTACATCATTACAGCCAAGTTCCAATGCCTTGCTAAGGTCAGAGATAGCTTTGTCATACTCTTCCAGATCAGAATATAACAAACCTCGTCGTTGATAGTAAACAGGATCATTTGGATTGTTCTCAATAGCCTTGTTGAAATCATTAAGTGCAGCATTGTTATCATTAAAAAAATTTGCATACAACAAGCCTCGGTTCCAACAATAAGCAGCAGAATCTGGTTGTAATTCTATTGCTTTTGTCCAGTCTGCGAGCACCTCGTCCAATTTTTGCAGATTCAAATACACCATCCCTCTTTTGCTGTACGAATACGCGTCGGTTTTATCTAGTTTAAGAGCTGTTGTAAAATCTTGTAAGGCAGCATCATAATTTGCTGAATCAAGAAACACATCCCCTCGGTCAACATAAGCCGAAGCATCATTTGGATTATTCATAATCCTTTCATTGCACTCATCAATTTTAAGAGCAATATCGTCCATAGACATCTCCTTTCGTAGTTTATCCTCATTGCAGAGCTTTTGTTTTTGACGGCCAATGCCCGCCTGCATATCCTAAAATTTAATCTGAACAATGTGTACGTTTTTCCTTTCTGACGTTCCGGCAGCCATGTTTTTGGCTATCTGATTACCCAGTCAGTGTAGTTCTTGCCGTCTCGCCAAGCTTCGTAGTTGCCACATGTCTTGCAGTTGGTGTCTGATTTGCAGTTGTACTCTTCGACACCGCTTGAATGGCTTTGCCCGGAGAGGCAGCAGTCACTGCCTGTCCAGAAGGGGCAGCAGCCGGGGATTTGGTTGTTAGTCATCATCTTCCTCCTTTCCTGTCTTTAGCACCAATCAACAAGTGATTTGTTCGAAGCTGTGGGTGCATGTTATTGCAATTGTGGCAGAAGAATGTCCGTCGACATATTCCATTATTCATATCAACCTAGTTATGGTTTATCCCTCATCAACTATTTTCCATCACCTTATACGAAAGCCACACCCGGTTGTTATTCTCAAATAGCTCAAACTCTACCAGTGCACACTTCCTTTTCCGATTTACTTTTACTACTTCACCGTTAAAATCCTTTAATGATCCCTCTGTAATTGTTACCCATGAACCAACTTCTATGGCTTCGAGTAGTCCAATGATGCCATTATTATTTATAAATAATTTTACAAATTCCAAGTCTCTTCCTCGTAATTCCTTTGTTCCATCGGAATAATTTAATAGTCTAATCATATACTCATTACTTAAAATTTTTCTTTCATCGGTAATAGTGATCTTTTCACCTACTCCAAAAAAAACATATCCAGGCAGTAAATGCCTTATCATTTGTTTGTTATTACCCCCCTGAACTGTGTCGCGTTTTGCCATGATTGGTATTACTGTGTAGCCTTTATTACGCAAGACTTTGCTGACTGTGTTTTCATGTCTTGTGGAACAAAATAAACAATAAATATAATCTAATCTATCCATTAGGGCATGACTCCGCCTCACCCTTCAAAAAACTTTAAAGGGCTTAATAAATGTTAATATCATAGTGCAGGTAAAGTGCCTGCCATGGCAGGACAAATCCCTTACAATAATCTACAGCCAAACTAGTTTAGTTCAGCATCTTTACCTTGGAGCTTTGGGTACATATCGGCAAAAGTTATTTTTCTTCCAATTTGGGGCATTCATAGCTTGATTTTGAGACACACTAATGGCTAAGAGACAGCCTACTATGAGTTTAGAGATAAACTTTTTCACAACATCCACCTTTTTTCTTTACTACTAAGCACTCTGATAAAAGCTATATAATGACAAAACTACAAATATTGTAAAGTTTTTTGCCTTTTTTAAGCCTTTATTATATATGCTTAATAAGCATAATAATAACTCTATCAGATATTTAACAATATGTCAATAGGGTATAAAATTTTTTTTGGGAAAATATGGAAAGAAACAAAATCCGCTTGACCTTAGCGGAAAATATCAAAAGATTTCGTTCCAGGCAGGGTTTCTCACAAGAGCAACTAGCTGAAAAAGCAGGTTTATCAACGAATTATTTAAGTGCCATAGAAACAGCCCGAAAATGGCCGTATCCTGAAACTTTAAGCAATCTCGCAGAAGCTTTAAATGTTAATGTAGGCGATTTTTTCCAATCTGATAATGATGTAATATCAAAACTGTCTTGTATATCGAAGTATAGTACTGATGCAATGGCAAAACTTGAGATATTAAACAATAACCTTGAAAAAATGATTCTTAAATATTAGGAATTTAAAAACTAATCATCGCATTTCTGTAAATCTAATCTCATCGCCTACCTTGATCTCATCAAATCCCTCAATACCAATACCGCACTCATACCCCTGTGCCACACTGCGAACATCATCTTTCAGCCGTTTTAGACTGCCAATTTTGCCCTTATAAATTTCCTCGCCTTTTCGTATGACATGAGCAATAGCCGTCTGGCTTACTGTTCCCGTCAGGACATAACACCCGGCAACGGCGCCTACTTTTGGCACCTTAAATATATTTCGCACTTCTGCTGTCCCGGTTTCTTTTTCTTCAAGTTTTGGCTGGACACTACCTTTGATAATGGCTTTTATATCATCAACCACTTTATAAATGACATTATACAATTTTATGTCAATTTTTTCTTGTTTCGCCAACTGCTTTGCTCTTGGGTCAATCTTCACATTGAACCCAATAACAAGCGCTTGTGCCGCCACCGCCATATCTATATCACTCTTATTGATTATTCCTAATGTCGCTTGAATCACTTGAACCAGAATTTCAGCGCTTGATAAGGCTTCAAGGCTCGCTTTCAAAGCCTCCGCCGTACCTGTTGTATCTGTTTTAAGAATAAGCCTGAGTTTCGGCATAGCATTGTTTTGTAGTGCCTGGGAAATAGCTTCAGATGTCGTTTTACTTTCCATAATCTACCCTTCAGATAAAACATTACTTAATACTCCATATATCATACAAAAATCGCATTTTTCCGTCAAGATAGCAAAAATACATAGCATGATAGAAATTTCTCTATAATGTATTTAAAGAAAAAGGTATATCATAGATGTGTGATCCGGGGATTAGGAGAATTTTGAGTATAAATCTCAAGTCTTACCGAAGTCGGCACGGCTGGAATCCATTAGGCATAAGTGCGCAAGACTTCATCGGCTGACTTACCACTACGGAGCATGTCGAGGATTTCGTTTCTGCCGCGCTTTTCGCCGCGCTTTTCACCAATCTTGATACCTTCCCGCTTTGCTCCATTTATGCCGCTTACCCAGTCGGATTGGGCTTTCTCGTATTGGTCGTATGCCCGTCGTAATGCCGGGTCCCTCTGTATCTTTTCCATTACCGATTGTGCTTTTTGTATTGCTGCATCCATCTTTATTACCTCCTCTATAACTTCCTGCGGACTGTTTTTATCAAAATAGGCAAGCCACCTGTGTAATGGGTTCTCAAAACTCGTTTTCCCCTGCTCCTGTAATGCCCTGAACTTCGGCATCTCCAGAAAATGTATCTCGCAGGCGTCTGTCAGTTTTACTTTCTTATGATTGTCTTCCCACAGGTGAAAACTCGTGTGAAAATCTTTAATGCTCTTGAAATATTCAAAATCAATTATATTTATAGTGACAACAGGGGTAAGCTCGCTGTAATCAGAGCCAGAAGTGAATTCACGGGTGAATTTAAGCGACCAGTAATACAAGCTTCGTTTTTCCATATTATATTCGTTTTTTATCTGCACTTCCACATTCACCTTGGTGCCGTCGGCAAGTTTTGCAAGCACATCCAGCTTGGACATCTTTCCTCCGACTACCTCTGCCGGAAGCTCTTTGTTTTCCAGGATTTCAAGCTCAACGATGTTGCCTTTCCCGGTTCGCTCCAGAACAGCATTGAGGAAGGCCATAAGCTGGGGCTCATCGCCTTTTTCGCCCATGGCTTTTTGAAAAGCAAAATCGTTCAGGGGATTGAGGCGCTCTGTTGTCTGTTCTGCTTGTGTAATATTGTCCATACCAATAATCTAATACATTTTTCCGGGAAAGTCAAGGGACACTAAAACTCCGATAAAATATCCGGCACGAACGGTACCAGGTCTTTTCTTTATCACTTATTTTTGGCCTAATGATTTATCATAGAAACCGATATATCCATTTTCATCATTTTTTCAAAAATTATTCCAGGGTATCCCGCAAATTGATTTGGGCCTCTTCGAAGCCGGGTTTTAGGGAGAGGGCTTTTTCGAAACAGGTTTTTGCTTCTGCATAGCGCTCCTCGTTAAAGCGGAGGACGCCGAGGTTGTTCCAGACCAGGGCTTCGTCTGGGTCATCTTCCAGGGCGGCCTGATAGCAGGCTTCGGCCTTATCGAATTCACCTTTTTGGTAAAATTCAAGGCCCAGGTTATTCAGGCCGGGGACCCGGGAATTGTCTTTTGCATTGTTATTATCAGTTTGTGGCATAAGCTATTATACCCCCCACCCAACCTCCCCCGCAAGGGGGGAGGAGTAACTTTATCTCAAACTGCAAATCGCTCAACCCCTTCAATCTCCAGCAACTTTTGCTTTACGGCAAGGCCTGCTGCATAGCCGGTAAGGCTGCCGTCGACGCCGACAACACGGTGGCAGGGGATGATGATAGAGATGGGGTTATGCCCTACCGCCCCGCCGACTGCCTGTGCGCCTGCCTTACCTGTCTGCTTGGCCAGCCTTTTTGCAATGGCCCCATAGGTTGTGACTTCACCGTAAGGGATTGTTCGCAAAATCTGCCACACGCTCTGCCTGAATGCACTGCCTGCAGGGGCAAGCGGCAATCCCGATACATCAGGCTTCCTCCCTGTAAAATAATCATCAAGCCATCGCCTTATGCATAAAAATACCGGTATATCACTATTTACAACAGTTTCTTTAGCTTCCTTTGGCAGAGATGCAGCAAAATACTTTTGCTTAAGCCCATCGGATGTTGTTATCCAGAGGCCAATAAGGTTCATTCCATCACTTGCCAGGGTCAATTCACCAACAGGCGATGGATACATTGTTGAATAGTATATAGCACACTCCCAAAATAATATAGAGCTATCATACCATAGCCTGCATCTTCTTGTCCATACACCACTATTCGTGTCGGCAAAGCCGATTCGTGAATATTCGTGGTTGTTTTTTATGATTTCAAAGCAGAGCTTTTATTTGCATTTTTCCCCCGGAATGTACTATACTTAAGGTATGAAAAACATTAAAAAATCTTCTAAAAAGCTTTCTATTCAGTTTAAGATGAATGCTCTTTCGAGCCTTCTTATCTTTGTGAGTCTTCTTATCCTCGCTTTCTTGAGCGTCTACACGATACGGGACCTTGCTCTGGATACTACGACAAGCCTTACCAAGCGACAGCTTAAGGGCGAAATGAATGTCCTTAAGCGGGAGACCGTGGAAACCTATGGCGCTTTGAGCCTTTCGGGGGACATGCTTCTCGACCAAAATGGGCAGAGCCTTGAAGGCCGCTATGATATGGTCGACCAGGTTGCAAAAGACCTTGCTATTACCACCACACTTTTCAGCCATTCAAATGGGGTCTGGACGCCGGTTATCACCAGTATGGTTCAGGCCAATGGCAGCCGTTCTGTCGGCAAGGCCCACGCTCACCCGAACCCTGACCTTGACCGGGAAATGCCCAAGGGCGGTATCTTTACGATGACGCTCAACATTCACGGCAGCGATTATATTGTCGGTTACGAGCCGCTCTATGCAGCGGATGGCAAGACTATCATCGGCGCCTATTTTATGGGTGTGCCGGTAAGCGAGGTTTTTGCCGATATTAACACAGAAACTACACAGTTTGTGTATCTGATTATTATTATTGCTCTGGCGATTCTTGCAATAACTATCTTTCTTAACATTCATGCTTTCCGCAGATTGATTATTAAACCAATTAAAAAGATTAATGCCGCTCTTGCAAAGGTTGAGCAGGGTGATATTTCGGCAAAGCTCGGACTCCCTGCAGGTGACGAGATGGGTGATATGGCTGCCGCTTTTGATGCAACACTGAGTAGTCTTTCTAACCTTGTCGCTTTAATCAAGCAGGCTGCCAATTCTATTGATGAATCAGGTGAACAATTAGCAAGGAGTATGGATTCTACCTCGGGCGCAAGTGCAGAGATTACTGCTACTATACAGAGCCTTCAGATGCGGACCGGCGAACAGGCAGCCTCTGTAGATAAAACCAACACGGCAATGAAAGCAATTACCGGTGCAATTGATACCCTCAGCAGCAATGTTGAAATAGAAAGCGCTGCATTAAGCAAGGCGCAAACAGCAATACAAACAATGATGGACAGTATAAAAGAAGCAGTAAAAGTAAGCGATGAGAATTCAAAAAAGGTAGAGGCCCTTTCGGAATCTTCCGGGGTTGGCCGCAGTGGTTTACAGGCTGTTGCGGAAGATATAAAAGAGATTGACACTGAGTCTGCCGGCCTTATGGAAATCAATACGGTGATTCAAAAGATTGCAAGCCAGACCAATTTACTTTCGATGAATGCAGCCATTGAGGCAGCACATGCAGGTGAATCGGGTAAAGGTTTTGCCGTTGTTGCCGATGAAATACGCAAACTTTCTGAATCCTCGGGCAAGCAGACACACACTATTAATGATATGCTGAAAAAAATAAAAGATTCTATTAACAAGATAAATCAGGCTTCGGAAAATGTGCTGCAAAAATTTGAACTGATTGATTCAGGGATACAGGCGGCAAGTGAACAGGAAGGAAAAATCCGCCTGGCAATGGAAGCACAGAATGCCGGTGTTGCCGACGCCCTTGCCGCAATGGACACCTTGCAAAAAATAAATACGACCGTTCATTCCGGCGCCGCTGCAATGAAGGAACACAGTGCACAGGTTATAAACGAAGAAGAAACCCTTGAGGCTATTACCAAAGAAATTGAAAGTAGCATGGAAGAAATGACCGGCCGTGCCAATGAGGTAAACTCAACGGTAAAAGACCTTGATGCCATCAGCCGTAAAAATCACGATAATACCGGCGCCCTCAGGGAAGCGGTTTCCAAGTTTATATGTTGACAGCTTGAAAAAGATATGCTATCATAGGTATGATTATAACACCATACTCAAAGGAGACAGCATAGCAACGTGGAAAAATTAAAATTTAAGGAAAAATTTGGCTTTGGAGCCTATTCGGCAGCGGTAAACATCCCCTTTATGTTCAAAAACATGTATTTTCTCTTTTTTCTAACCAATGTGGTCAACCTGGAAGTGCTTGTTGCAGGAACAATTGTGTCTATCGGCACTGTTTGGGATGCAATTAATGACCCCCTTGTTGGTTACTGGGCGGTAAACAAGCGTTTTAAGTCCGGCGAACGGGTTCGGCCCATCGTTCTTGGCGGAATGATTCCCTGGTCGCTCTTTACGATACTCCTTTTTACCAATTTTGGCCTGAAGGGCCTGAGCGCTGCCATTGTAGCAGGCATCATCTATGTGCTTTTTGATATGTTCGATACACTTATCGGCATTCCCTATTACAGTATGGCAGGCCTTGCCACTAATTCTGATGATGACCGCCGTTCAATAAATTCCTTTCGTATGTTCGGCGCAAGTATCGGGACTATGGTCGGGGCGGTTGCCTGCTTCCCCCTCCTCAATCTTTTTGGCGCCCTTGATGATGCAGGAAACCTGATACCCGGCACAGCGAGCAGAGGCTTTTTCCTCACCGCCTGTGTTATGGCACTGATATGCATTGTTGGCAGCCTTATTCAATACTATACTACAGAAGAACGGGTTAAGTCGATTGGTGCGCAGGAAAAGCACTATAGTATTAAAACACTGTTCAACGCACTGTTTAGTAATCGTGCCTATGTATTAAATATGTGCTATATCATCTGTTATGGTGTTATCAATACTTTTATCATGACGGTGTCTACTTACTATGCAACCTATGTGCTGGGCTCTTCGTCTATGGCTACTACTATACAGGCGGTGTTTCTTGTCGCTAATATCATAGCAGTATTTATAGTAGGCCCCATCGATAAGAAATTCGGGCGTAAAAAAACCATGATGATTGGCGCTCTCATATTTATTCTTGCAATGATTATCTTTCTTTTTTTACGAAGCAACCCGCTTGTAAGCGTGCTTGTTGTAGCAGTAGGCGCCGGTATCTCGGTTACCTTTGCCTATGTCATGCTCAACACTAATCGTAACGAGATATGCGACCTTGTTGAATGGAAGAGCAGTCATCGTATTGACAGCATGATAGCAAGCGCCGACAGCCTGATACAAAAACTCGCATCGGCTGCGGCTATTCAGATTATAGCATATTCACTACACAGAGCAGGTTTCAATGAAAGCCTTGCCGCACAGCCTCCAGCTGTAGCAGAAACTATAGAAAACCTGATAAGCTGGGCGCCGGGCGTTCTGGCAATTGCGATGGTGCTGGTAGCCTTCTTCCACCCGATTCAAAAAGAACTGGAGAAGATGAATACGGAGAAATCTGCTGCTGCAAAATAAACAGCAGATAATTTATAACAGGAGATAGATTATGACAAAAACAATGACAAAAGGAAAACTCTATGTAACACTGTTTTTCCTTGCATTCGCACAGTCGGCAATCTACACAGTGCCTTACATCAGGACATACTACGGTATAGCATTGCAGAATGTTCTTGGCGTAGGCGATTCCCAATTGGGAATGCTCCTCGGGTTTTATACTATCGTTTCAATGATTGGTTATATCCCCGGCGGAATTTTGGTGGACAAATGGGATTACAAAAAGTGCATTCTGATTGCCTGTTTTGGAACAGGCCTCCTTGCAGCATCCTACGGTGTGTGGCTTAATTATACCTGGGCAACAGTTGTCTACATTATCATGGGCTTTACCGGAAACGCTATTTACTGGTCGGCTACCATAAAGGCAGTGCGGCTTTTAGGTAATGCCGATAATCAGGGAAAGATGTATGGCGTCTACTATGGCTTTCAGGGCGGACTTGCCATCTTGTTTACTATTATACTACAGATTGGTTTTACCGCAATTGCAAGGCCCGATTCGGGAACACCAAATTACCTTGCCGGTATGCAGTTTATCTTCTGGACCAATGCAGCCTGTCTTATTGTAGCCGGTATTGTGCTGGCAAAAATGCTTCAGCCGCAAAAAGAAATTGTTGAACAGATGAAGGCAGCAGGTTCGGAAGCAAGCAGTTTTAACGCAAAAATGGTAGGAAAAGTGCTGAAACAACCCCTTATCTGGCTTATTATCATTATGGTGTTCTGCTCCTATGGTATCTATTCAAATTCCTTCTATTATTCTTACTACCTTGCCTATGTGAAAGGCATCAGCCAGTTCTGGGCAACACAAACAAGTATGATTCGTGTCAGTTACATGATGTGTATCGGCAGTTTCATCGGCGGTTTTGCAGCAACCAAATTGAAGTCTACAACAAAATGGTATATTATAGCGGCAGGGGCAAGCCTTCTTTCCCTGGTGACCTTCCTTGTTATGCGGCAATCCGGAGCAGGCATGGTGCCAATGGCAATTATGTCAATCTTCCCCTCTGCGTTTATTTTACTGATATACACTATTACTAACTCCCTGTATCAGGAATACAATATTCCCGTCTCGATGATGGGAACAGCAGTCGGTATCGTTTCGATTGTAGCCTTTACCCCCGACCTTTTCTGGCAAACCATGCTGGGAAGCTGGCTCGACAAAACAGCCATCCAGGTTGAAGGCATCGGCACCGTCTACACCGACCCGGGCTTTACCCAGGTGTTCACCTTCTTTGCAATCGTAACAGCGGTGGGTGTTTGTGCGGCTATTGCGGCGTTGGTTATCATGAAGAAGAAGGCTAAACAATAAACCACGAATAACACGAATCGGCTACGCCGACACGAATAATACATGATATAAATTCGTGTGCGCCTTTAGGCGCATTCGTGCTATTCGTGGTTTATTATTAATTATTTATGTTAAACGATAATATAAGAAGCAATATCGATAAATATTTCGACACCGCCAAAACACTAGCCGCCTACATCACCAATAACCCGGAGCTGAGTGGCGCAGAGCATCTTGCCATTGCTGCCTATAAGCAATTGCTTAACGATGGGGGCTTTGAATTTGTCTCTCCCTTTGGCGGCCTTGAGACGGCATTTTTGGCGATTGATGCCCGGAAAAAAGACTTTTCGAAAAAGGCCGTTTTGCTCTGTGAGTATGACGCACTGCCTATAGGACACGCCTGCGGGCATTCGATTAGTGGTACTGCATCTGTGCTTGCCGCATTGGCCTTGCGTGATGCTTTTCCTGATATGTCTCTCCGTATTGATTTAATGGGCACGCCGGCAGAAGAAACAACAGGGGGCAAGGCAGACTTGATTAAGGCCGGTGTCTTTGAGGGCTATGACTTTGCCGCTATGGTGCACATGTCCAATGCAAACAGGCCCTTGTTTAAAGTCCTTGCCTGCAATGACCGCTATTATACCTGGACCGGCAAGGCAGCACATGCATCTATTGCCCCCGAGGAGGGGATTAATGCCCTGAATGCCGGCCGCCTTTACCTTGATGCAATGGACATGCAGCGCCAGCATTTAAAACCCGGCATGCAGTTCCACGGCATTATTGCACATGGCGGAGAAGCCCCGAACATTGTTCCCGAAAGATGCGAGTTAAACATGTATTTCCGTGGTTTATCCCTTGCCGATTTACACAGCCTCAACGAGACAAGCGACAGAATTGCAAAAGCTGCGGCAACGGCAATCGGCTGCACAGTGAACATTGAACAGCGAATAAACGATTTTGCCGATATGCGCACAACTGAAAATAGTAACAAATTAGTGTGTAGTATATTTGATGACATGAAATTAAGCTACACCGAAATGAACAAACCACAAGGCTCAAGCGATGCAGGCAATGTCTCCTATGTAATCCCCACCTATCAACCAATGATAGCCATTACCGATGATGCATCAGCAGACCTGCACACCCAAGCCTTCCTGGAATGTGTGCAAAGCGATGCCGGCAGGGAAAGGGGGCTGCGGAATGGGGCTATGGTGTTGGCGGAGTTGTGCTATAGGTTGGGGGCAGAAGAAAAGTAACCGCAAATAACACGAATCACTTCAGGATAAACGCATAGAAAATTTGACAAAGTGAGCAAATCGTGATACACTAGAGCATCTTTTTGGAGGGGGATTATTCTATGGCAAAAAAGGCCGCGAAAATCAAAGAGATTCGCGACATGATGGGACAAGTAAGGGAGTCGGCGATCGAGAAAGTGAAAATCACGCCGTTAAAAGAACTGGCTGAAGAGTTCAGCACAATACCGGACAGGAGATTTCAACCATATATCGAACACAAGTTGAGCGACATAGTGATGATAACACTGCTGGCGGTAATGAGCGAAGCGGACGAATGGATAGAAATAGGGATATTCGCTAAAAAGAAGGAAGGGTGGCTGCGCAGTTTTCTTGAACTGTCTGGAGGGATACCGTCGCATGACACAATACAGCGGGTAATGAGCCAAATAACGGGGTCGTTGCTATACAGTCTGACGAT
>JAISIL010000039.1 GCA_031262035.1 Spirochaetaceae bacterium
TCCTGCAAGCCAGCGCCTCTCCCTTTCGCCGACCTTTCTGACATTTCTTTGTCCCCCTGCTGTTATTATATCACATTTTTTCGCTTAAGTTTATGATGTTGTATTCGTGGTTACTATAAAGTTAAATGATTTTGCCCTACCAATTCCCCACCCTTGTCGAAAACACAAAACCATGCTATAATCACCGTATGGAACACAAAACAATCTATGATGCCGATATAGCGCATCTTATTTCACAGATGAGCCTTGAAGAAAAGGTCTCGCAGTTAAGTTATACCTCCCCGGCTATTGAAAGGCTGG
Source organism: Spirochaetaceae bacterium (assembly GCA_031262035.1). Classification (GTDB taxonomy): domain Bacteria; phylum Spirochaetota; class Spirochaetia; order Treponematales; family Breznakiellaceae; genus JAISIL01. Next base: position 301 of record JAISIL010000039.1, read on the forward strand.
GTATCCCTGCCTACAATTGGTGGAGTGAGGCCCTTCACGGTATTGCCCGTGCAGGCGAGGCGACGGTTTTTCCCCAGGCTATTGGTATGGCGGCCAGTTTTGACGAAGACCTGGTTCGCACTGTGGCAAGCGCCATTAGCGATGAAGGCCGGGCTAAATACAATGAGGCTTCGGCAAAGGGTAATCGGGAACAGTATTACGGCCTTACCTTCTGGAGCCCCAATATCAATATCTTTCGTGACCCCCGCTGGGGCCGCGGCCAGGAAACCTGGGGCGAAGACCCCTATCTGACAGGCCGCATGGGGCTTGCCTTCGTTCAGGGCATGCAGGGCGATGATACCGAAAAGTATGCAGGCGAGGACGGCAATGAGCATATCCGTTACAAGACCCTTAAGACGGCAGCCTGTGCAAAGCATTATGCCGTGCATTCCGGCCCGGAAAAGATTCGTCATAATTTTGATGCGGTAGTTTCGCAAAAAGATTTCTGGGAAACCTATCTTCCCGCCTTCAGAGTCCTTGCCGAAAACGGCGTTGAAGCCTTTATGGGCGCTTATAATCGCACCCTGGGCGAGCCCTGCAATGGTTCAAAGCTTCTTTTACAGGATATTCTGCTTGGTAAATGGGGCTTCGAAGGCCATATCGTCAGTGATTGCTGGGCAATTCAGGATTTCCATGCCCATCATCATGTAACAAATACTCCGGAAGAGTCGGCGGCGCTTGCCTTGAACAATGGCTGCGACCTGAACTGTGGCTGCACCTACCCGATGCTCACCCTGGCCTGTAAGGAAGGCCTTGTTACCGAGGCTGCAATCGACAAGGCTTTAACTAAGCTGCTCCGGACAAGGTTCAAGCTGGGGATGTTTGAAAAGCAATCAAAATATGATAGTCTTTCCAATAAAGATGTGAATACTCCGAAAAATCGGGCGCTTTCCTACAAGGCGGCGGTGGAGTCTATCGTTTTGCTTAAAAATGATGAAAATCTTCTCCCCTTGAATGATGAAAAGAAGTCGATTGCCCTGATTGGGCCTGCTGCTGCCGATATATTGGCCCTTTTGGGTAATTATTATGGAATAAATTCACGGATGGTTACAATCCTTGAAGGCATTTCCGCAAAAGTAGCCGAAAAACCGGCTCTTGCATTGGAATACCGGCAGGCCAGCCTTATGTATGGAGACATGAAGGAATCGGTCTTTGGTACAGGCGATGCCGCCGCTTCCGATTCACCTGCACCGGGCCTTGACCGTGCCGATATTATCATTGCCTGTTACGGCCTTGACGGCGCAATCGAGGGCGAAGAAGGCGATGCCATTACCAGCGACTCAAACGGCGACCGTGACACCATTGAACTACCCCCCTGGCAGTTAAGCTTCCTCCGCCGTGTTCGCAAGACCGGCAAAAAGGTGATACTTGTCCTGACAGGCGGTTCAGCAATTGCATTCCCTCCGGACATTGCCGATGCTATTTTGTTTGTCTGGTATCCCGGTGAAGAAGGCGGTAAGGCGGTAGCCGATTGTATCTTTGGCGATGCAGTTCCCGGCGGTAAGCTCCCCCTGACCTTCCCTGCCTCTACCTCCCAGCTCCCCGCCTTTGAGGACTACGATATGGACGCCTCGAAAAACGGCAAGGGCCGGACATACAAGTTTATGCAGGAAAAGCCCCTCTATCCCTTTGGGTATGGGCTGTCGTATTCTGATTTCAAATATTCGGGATTAGCCACGAACCTCACAAACAACACGAACGGGGTAAAGGTTGATGTCTCTCTTGATGTTGCCAATACCGGGAAGTTCGATGCTGATGAGGTGGTGCAAATCTATGTTTCCAAGGTGAATCGTGGAAAATTTGAGAGCAGAATGCATCTTGCAGACTTCAAGCGTGTATCAATACCAAAAGGAACGAGCAAAAAGCTTGAGTTTACACTGGGCAAAGCAGCCTTCGAAACGGTAAACGACAAGGGCGAATCAGTGCTGGAAAGCGGCGAATACGAGGTAATTGCCTCCAGCGCAGCGCCCATTGAATGGTTTAAGGATATACATACTGTTAAAACGATAGTAAAAATAAACCACGAATAACACAAATACAACGGCCTTCGGCCTTATGTTACACGAACAATCGATGACTAGTAAGTGAAAATTCGTGTTGGCGAAGCCGATTCGTGTTATTCGTGGTTAAATAAGGAGACAATGATGAACTTGATTTTTTTAGGCCCTCCCGGTGCGGGTAAGGGGACATTGGCGGGGAAGGTGGTAGAACTATTGCAGATTCCCCAGATAAGCACAGGGAATATTTTCCGTGCGGCTATGGCTTCCGGGTCGGAGCTGGGCAATAAGGTGAAGGCCATTGTCGAAAGCGGTAAGCTGGTTGACGATGATACAACCATTGCCCTGGTTAAAGAACGCCTGACCCAGGCCGATGTGGCAAAGGGCTACATCCTCGACGGCTTTCCCCGGACCATTCCCCAGGCCGAAGCCCTGGAAAAGTGGACAATCGAAGTAGGGAATCCCATCAGCCATGTGATTAATTTTGACATCAGCGATGACAAGGTGTTGCAAAGGCTTGGCGGCCGGCTTGTCTGCAAAAAATGCGGCTATAATTGGCATAAAACCTTTAATCCGCCATCCAAAGCGGGCGTCTGCGATAAATGCGGCGGAGAGGTCTACACAAGGCCTGATGATTCCGAAGAATCAATCAAAAAGCGCCTGGAAGTCTACCGTAATCAAACAGAACCCCTTATCGGTTTTTACCGGGGCAAGGGATTACTGGTAGACATAGACGCCAACCCCGAGGTAGACCAGATGTTTGTCAATTTCAAAGAGGCATTGAATCTTCTATGAAAACAATTGTTGAACAATACGGCAACCTGCAAGTCTTGCTGAAAAACGGGAAACGGCGGCTTTGTTCCCAAAGCGGCGAACCGGTGCAGCTTAAGGGAATGAGCACCATGGGTTTACAGTGGCAGAATTGGGTCTTAAACGAAGGGGCCTTTGAAACGCTGGTAAACGAATGGGGCTGCAAGATTATCAGGCTGGCAATGTATGTGCAGGAAGGCGGTTATGCTATTACCCCTGCCGAAAAGCTCGCCGATGTAGAAAAGGGCATTGAGCTTTGCAAAAAGTTCGGGATTTATGCCCTGGTTGATTGGCACACCTTAACCCCCGGCGACCCAACCGATACAGCCTATACCGAGGCCGGCATCAATCTGCCTCAATACGCAGAAATCCGCAAGGCGCATCCTGATTGGGGCGGTGCTGAATTGTTTTTTGCCTATCTATCGCAGAAATACGGGAACCTGCCCAATCTGCTTTTCGAAACGGCAAATGAACCGAACAAACTCCCTTCCGGCTCCTGGGAAACTGTGCTGAAACCCTATCATGAAAAAATAGTCAAGGCAATCAGGGTCTACGATGCCGATACTATTCCCAATGTGGTCATCTGCGGAACAGAAACCTGGAGCCAGGATACCGATGCTGTTATTGGCAGCCTGCTTGACGATACGCAAACCATGTATACTATGCATTTTTATGCCGGCACACACGGCCAGGACCTTCGGGATAAAACCCAAAAGGCCCTGGATGCAGGCGTCCCGGTTTTTTGCACGGAATGGGGCACAACAGAGGCAGACGGTGGAAGAAACATGAAGGTCTATCCTGTCGAAAGCGACACCTGGCTTCAGTTCCTTGACCAAAACGGCATCTCCTGGTGCAATTGGTCAATGACCCGGGGACGCGAAGGTTCAGCCGCCTTTGCCGAAGCCGCTCCGCTTAATGGCCGCTGGAAAGACAGCGACCTCAGCGAAAGCGGCCTGTATGTTCGGGCTAAGATAAAAAGCTAAGAATCTGCTTCTGGCCTACCAGTCAAAGGCAAACACAGCCCTTTCCTTATACTCCCTTTCCGGGCCGAAGATGGCGCTGGGGAAGGAGGCTTGGTTGGGGCTGTCGGGAAGGTGCTGGGTTTCCAGGCAGAAGCCTGAATGCCTGGTATACACCGAACCTGTTTTCCCCATGGTGGGCTTTAAGGATGTTGCCGTGTAGAACTGGAAGGAAGGCTGGCTGGTGAATATCCTCATTATCCGGCCTGATCCCGGGTCTGCAAATTCGGTTGCTGCCTGCAATTTGCCTTCTTCGCCCTTGGGCAGCACATAGCAGTGGTCGTAGCCGTCAATGCCTGTCTTGTCAAAGTCCTTTCCAATTTCCTTAAATTCAGAAAAATCGAAGGCCGTGCCCTTTGTGGGGAGCAATTTGCCGGTCGGAATCAGATTCGCATCAACTTCTACATAGGAATCCGCGTAAAACCGCGCTTGTTGCTTGTGAACGAGCCCGGAACCCTCGCCTGCAAGGTTAAAATAGGCATGGTTAGTGAAGTTCACCGGACAATTTTTATCGACCTTTGCCTCGTAGAGGGCAATCAGCTCGTGATTTTTGTTGATACCGTAGGTAACCACCGCTTTCATGTTGCCGGGGAAGCCTTCCTCGCCATCGGGGCTGTCAAGTTCAAGGCGGACATAGACCCCGTCGTCAAGCTCAAAGGCCTCGGCATCCCAGAGGCGGTTGTTAAAGGCCTTTAGGCCGCCGTGGAGGCTGTTGTTCCCATCATTTTTAAACAGATGATAGTCCTTACCGTCCAGCTTGAAGGCGGCATTGGCAATACGGTTGCCGAAACGCCCGATAGTGGCGCCGATATAGGTTCCCTTGGTGTAGCCTTCCAGTGTGGAAAAGCCGAGAAGTATATCATCTGCTTGACCATTTTTCTGGGGGATATAGAGCGAAACCCAATGCCCGCCAAAATCGGTCACGGAAAACGAAATGTCGCCTGCTTTCAGTGTGTAAAGCGAGGCCTTTTTGCCGTTAGACAGCAAACCAAAGTTTCTCTTTTGTATTTTCATGGGGAAAGTATAGCACGAAATTTAAGCCTTGTCAAGATGTGAAAAATTTAGTATAATAAGAGTATGAGGTTTCTCCGAATATGCGGATAATTCCTATAGCAAGCGGTAAGGGCGGTGTTGGCAAGACTCTTGTTTCGGCAAATTTAGCGGTGCTTTTTGCAAGGGCCGGTAAGCGGACAGTGCTCGTCGACCTCGACCTGGGCGCTTCCAATGCCCATATCATGCTCGGGCATACAAGCGGCGGAAAGGGGGTTTGCGATTTCCTGAACGATCCGAAGCTTGCTTTTTCGAAGATTATTGCGCCCAGCGATATTGATAATCTTCGTTTTATCCCCGGCGATGGGGAAATTCCCGGCGCGGCCAGTATCAAGCCTAAAGAGCGCAACCGGCTGGTAAGCGAGCTTCGCGGCCTTGCCTCCTCAACTGATATTCTGCTCCTCGATTTGGGCGCGGGAACTCATCAATCTATACTTGATTTCTTTCTGATGTCCGGTCAGGGGATTATCGTAAGCTCTCCGGCCCTTACCGCTACGCTGAATGCCTACCTTTTTTTGAAAAATACGGTATTCAGAATGATGTATTCGGTCTTTCCAAAGAATTCCGAGGCGGTGAAATACCTTGAAAGCCTTCGAAAGGAGTCCACCGGGCCGAATTCTGCAAAAAAAAGCCTCTATGTGCCGCAAATTTTGCAGCAGATTAAGAGAAAAGACCCAAAGTCCTATGAAAAATTCGAGAAAATAGCCGCGCAATTCCACCCTCGCCTTATAATGAACATGATTGAGAACCCCAAAGATGCAGAAGCTGCAACAAAAATCCGCCGTTCCTGCACCGAATACCTTGATATAGGGCTTGAATACCTTGGTGTTGTCTACCGGGATATGCTTCAGGATACTGCATTGGCCTCCCGCCTTCCCATTACCATTTACAAGCCGCAATCGCTTTTGTCACAGGCCCTTGGCCGCATAGCCAACAAGGTCCTTGCCGAACCGGAAGAAGAATTTATGCTGGACGAAGAGGAACTCGACATAAGCTTCATGGAAGCCGCCGCCGCCGCAGAAAGCGACTTTGAAAACAAGAGCGACTATGTAGCAGAACTCCTCCACTCAGGCGTCCTTTCCGAAGGTGAACTCCTTGAAACCGTAAAAACCCAGCAACTGGAAATAAACAAATTAAGGACCGAGAATAATTTCCTAAAGTATAAGCTTGTCCAGATGGCTCAGTAGGGCTATTGGCAATATTATTTATTTGTATTACATTATATATAACAGGAAGTAATAAAATGATACAAACACTTGAAAGAACAGTCGATCCCAGACAGCTTACGAGTATAGTTGATCTGCCGGAGAACATCCAGGGGAACATGGTCACTCTTGTGATTTGCTATGAAGTAGCGGCAGCACAGCCCAAAAGCTATATTAATCAGAAAATTGCAAATAAATTTCTTGATCCAAAGCGGCATGATAAATTTGTTTCTCATCTTAAGCAAAAAGAGACAGAAGGATTTCAATTTGCTTTTGACACTCAGAAAATCATTAGCGATACAATGACAGACATTGACCTTGAAGCGTTTGGAAAAGCCTTGAAACAAGGCTGGTCAAAAGCAGTTAGCGATATGGGATCAATTAGATATACTTTATTGCCAGTTCGATGATGGTTTCGCGGGCTTTTTCCCGGTCGGCGTCACAGGTTTCGAAAAGACTGGCAGGGTTTATTTTCAACGCATTGCAGATTTTAAGAAGGGTGTGAAGATTGGGTATCCGTTTTGATGTTTCTATATAAAAAACCTGATTTTGCGATAAACCTGCCATAAAAGATAAGTCTATTTGAGAAATCCTCTGTTTTTCCCGTTCCAGACGAAGCCTATTAGCGACACTTTTTTCCTGACTAGCTAAAAGAGCCTTGACCTCCTCTGTGAGGCCGGCATCCCCATCTTCTTTTATCATAATGTTTATATTTTACTACCTTTTTGTGTTGTGAAAACATCTCTTATTATAAATATTTTTATTTTTTTAGGTTGAGGACTTGACAAAAAACTAATAAGGTGGTATAATGCAATCTATAAAGATTGTTCCCCTGCAAGGAGGATTGAAAAATGAGAAAGAATTACTTTTTATTTCTAAGGCTTGTTATAGCAATGGCGGTTCTCTGTACCGTTATTCTCGGTTGTAAGGTTGAAGAAAATGGTATAGTTTATGAAGGTGATGGCTTTGGCAATTATAGAGTTATCGGATATAAAGGCACGAATCCTAAAGTTGTTATTCCTGAAACTCTAAAGGGTAAGAAAGTAGACCAAATTTTCTTTGATGCTTTTAAGGATAATTTCATAATTACTGAAGTAACTCTCGAAGGAAATACCCATCTAGTTGCAGGTTCTTTTGTAAATTGTCCTAATTTAGAGAAAGTAAACATTCCTTCAAATTATAACAGAGCAGGAAGTACATTGCCAAGTCCAAATGCATTCGTAAACTGTCCAAAGATGAATTCTAGCAATAGAACAGGAGGCGGTTCAAATTCATTTGTCGGTACTTGGCACTATTCTGGTCTTACATATGATGCCGGGAACGAATCGTGGAAAGTTGGCGACCGTTCCCGTATAGCAGTAAGAATCCCCAATGACTTTAGAATATACTCTAATGGAACAGCAGAAGTTGGTAGTGTCTCTTTTTCATGGACTTCAAACAATAGCAATGGAATAAATTTTCATTATGGTGGAACTGGACAATTTGCCGCAACCTATAGACCAAGTGATGATTCAATAGGTTACGGCTTTCAAACAATATACGGAGGCCGTGCAACTACAGTCATTTTGTGGTATCGGCGTTAAATATGGAGGATAATTATGAAGAATAGTTTGTCGGTTCTCGGTTTTGGTAAACTGAAAGCAAGGATTCTGTTTTGTGCAGTACTTTTGCTTGGGTTAACTTGTGCAGTTTTTGCAAAAAGTTATGATTGGAATACGGCTTTTGATTGGATTTTGGAATCACCAACAAAGACTTATACTCAAAGTGAAGCCGCTATTGCTATTGAGAATTATGCTCAAAATCCAGATGCAGCATTAACAAAAGTGTCTTCTTTGACAAAAGATGAAGACGCTATGGTTCAAGACTTTCTAAAGGGTTTTGAGTCTCGGGAATCAAATCATTCTCCGAACAATGTATACATAAATATGTGCTCTGGTGGTAGTGATTCAAATTACATTTGGGGTTATTACATTTTTGTATATAATGGCGATACTGAACATAAATTTTGGCGTCTATATTCTACACCAAAGCATCATAAATAATGGCACTAAGCTGAAAAAGTGCCTGGCACCTTTTTTGATGGGTGCACCCACAAAATCGGGTTAATAAATACCGTCCACGAAGGCCACAAAGGAAGAAACTCCGTGGCCTTTGTGCCTTTGTGAGAGATAATGTGTCGAAACCACCCTTTGCGAGCTTCGCTTCTGTGAGGGTTCAGGTTGCACAAGTGCGTAATTTGTTATATAAATACAATATGGGGAATTTGATATGAATAAGTATGAAATTGATATAAGGTGGAGTGATGTAGACGGCGCATATATAGCGGAAGCTCCGGAACTTCCCGGATGCATGGCTGACGGAATAACTTATGAAGAGGCTTTAAATAATATTGAAATAGTAATTGGCGAATGGATTGAAACGGCACAATCCTTAGGGCGTTCAATACCTAAACCAAAAGCCTTTACCCGAAAGAGAGATACTGTCTCTATCCAACGCCATCGTGAAATGGCTTATGCATAAAACAGTGCCAACCCCCTACCCCGGCACATGGAGCAATTCGCGGGGCTTGCTTCCCTGGGCGGGGCCGACAATGCCTCTGTGTTCCATTTCTTCTACGATGCGGGCGGCACGGTTGTAGCCTAGTTTGAGCTTTCTTTGAAGGTAGCTGGCGCTTGCCTTGCCTTGTTGGACAACGACTTCAAGGGCTTTTTCGTAAAGCGGGTCGTCGCTGCCGTCAAAAAGGCTTTCGTTGTCGATGCCGTCATCTTCATCTTCTGCAATAAAGATTTCTTCATCAATGTAGTCGGGTTCTCCCAGGGTTTTTACATAGCCGACTACCCTTTCGACCTCTTCTTCTGAAACAAAGGCCCCCTGCATGCGGATAGGGAAGGGGTCTACCACACCGGAATAGAGCATGTCGCCCTTGCCAAGGAGCTTTTCGGCGCCAACCTGGTCAATAATGATGCGGCTATCCATACCGCTGGCAACCATAAAGGCGATGCGGCTGGGGATGTTTGCCTTGATAAGGCCGGTAATCACATTGATGCTCGGCCGCTGGGTGGCTAGAACCAGGTGCACCCCAACGGCGCGGCTCATAGCGGCAAGGCGGGCAACGGTGCTTTCCAGTTCCTTCCCCGATGTTGCAATGAGGTCTGCAAATTCGTCTATAATGATGACCATATAGGGCATAAGTTCTGCTGCAAGCTGGTCTTTTGTGCCTTTTTTCTCCTTAATCCGCTTGTTGTAGGTTTTTATATCCCGCACACCCATGCTGTCAAGACAGGAATACCGGCGTTCCATTTCGTAAATGCAGTATTGCAAGGCCTGGAATGCCCGTTTTGGTTCGGTAATGACCGGGGTTAAAAGGTGGGGAATGTCGTTGTAGAGCTTTAGTTCTACAATCTTCGGGTCAATCATTATCAGTTTACATTCGTCAGGCCGCTTTTGGTAGAGGATTGAAAGGATAAGGGTATTTACCAGAACCGACTTCCCCGAACCGGTAGCCCCGGCAATCAAAAGGTGGGGCGTTTGGGCAAGGTCTATTGTTACGGCCTCCCCGGTAATGCCCTTTCCCAGGATTATCGGAATGGCCATGTTCAAACCTTCACCTGCAAGGCTTTTGCTTATTTCGCTTTCCATTATTTCACGGAAGCTTACGATGTTACGCTTTTTGTTTGGCACCTCAATTCCCACAGCATGCTTCCCGGGAATAGGCGCCACAATACGCACCGTCTGTGCGGCCAGACGCAGGGCAATATTGTCAGCCAGATTGGTAATCTTCGATAGTTTTACCCCCGGCGCAGGAAGTATTTCAAACATCGTAATCACCGGCCCCTTTCGAATGCCGGTAACCTCAGCCTGAATGTTAAATTCCTCCAGGGTCTGCCTTAATGTTTCTGCAGAATCCCTTGTCTGCTGGTCAATAATCCAATACTGGCCATCAGGGTAACTATTCAGAATCCCCTCAACAGGCACCGAATAAGGCCCCTTAGCCTTGGCAGGAAGCTTTACCGGATGCTCCGGCGGGGTGGAGATGTATTCAATAGTAGGGGCCGCTTCTTTAGGAACCTCACGCAAAGGCGCAAAGGCGCGGAGGGGAGGGGTTTCTATTAGCTCTTCTTTCGTTTCCTTTATGCTCTTTGTTGCAATAGGGTGCCTGGCACCAGCGGTCATATTGTTCGCGTGGTCAACGCATACATGCGTAAGGTGGTTCGCGGTCACAAAATTCCCATACTCCGCATTAATCGGTTCATGTGGCTTGACAACATCTTCCACCATCTCTGAAATCTTTGTGTCCTCTGTGTCCTTTGTGAGAGATAATTCTTCTACTGTATCTGAAACCTCAGTGCTCTCGGTAGTCCTAAAACGCTCGGCCACATAGTTCATTGCTATGATAATACCCAAAAGCTCAGGGATAATTGCCGGGATGACCCAATTGGGAAAGAATTTGAGGCCTGCGACCAGGGTAATAAAGGGCAGGGGCGATGCGGCAAGGGCCAGTATACGCTCGGGCCTGAAGGCCGGGTCTGCAAGGATAAGTGCTGCGGCAATCAAAAAGGCCGGCACAAAAAAGCTGAAAAGGCCGAAGGCATCGGATAAAAACAAACCGAGGCCGTTTATGAAAAAGGGCAGGTCGAAAATTGCCCCGGCGCAAAAGAGACAGGTCAGCACCCCCAGGATGCCCAAAAAGATTGATACGGAGATATTTATATAACGAAAATTAGGGTTCAACCTTAGAGTAATCATCATTATATATATCGGCAGCAATTTGTTCCATACTTAGCCCAAAATAAAGGCTGCCGTATACAGCCGATGCCGAAAGAATTCGCTTGCCATATTCCCGTGTTTCTTCAAAGTCAAGGGTCTCAACAAAAATATCCATGGGCAGGTCGCTTGCCGCCGTTCGCCAGCGCTTAACCCTTCCCATACCGGCATTGTAGGCAAGCAGGGCCATCATCATATTTTCCATGCGGTTTCGCAAATACCGTAAATAATAGGCCCCAATGTGAATGCTTGCTTCGGGGTTATGGTAATCCACAGCAGTCCATTCCCCTTTGCTGTCCTTAATACGGTAATCGGGGCCGCCTGCCCGGGCAATCCGGCCTGCCATATCAAGCGCAGTCTCGGGCATCAGTTGTGCCAGGCCCTGTGCGGCGGCAGAAGAAACAGCATCGGCGGCAAAATAACTTTCCGTGCGTAAAAGACCGTAAAGGATAGCCGGGTGGAGGCTGTATTCAGCGGCATACCTTTCAACATATTCCTTGTAGGCCTCAGGATAGGCATAAATAAAATCCTGCCGGTCAAGGGTATAATCAGGCCGTGCCATATAATTCACCGCCACCCGCAAAGCCTCTTCCCATAAATCTAATTTATAATAACCCTCAGCAATAGCCCGCAGTTCCTCAATAGAAAGCTCCTCCCGATATTCATCAAGATAAGGCTGTAAATACTCTGCACAATTCCACTTGAAGAAAGCAAGCAAGAAAGATGCCGGGGATTTTTTTATATCGTTCGCGTGGTTCGCGTCGTTCGCGGTTAAATCCACCGGAAACCCCGCCATAATCCTATAATACAGCGCCGAAATCTCCGGCTCCCTGGCAATAGCGCTTTTAAAAGCCGGCTTGGTGGGAAATTCACGACTCAGGATATAGGCATATTGAGCCTTCGAAGCGCATTTTCCCGGGGGCAATAGTTCGTAAATTTCCTGCATCGCCGTCCAGTTACGCTGGACCGTAAGGGTTCTGCAATAACGTTTAAAGATATCATCAAAGTAAGAAATATCGTGCATCTGCGGTATGTAGTAGCGTAAAAGGCTCTGCATATTGGCAGTGCCCGATACATCAAGAATATACCAGATACAGGCATCCTTTTGCTCAGCATCGGGGGCCAGTTCGTATGCCTCTCGGAAAAGGGTCTCTGCGCTGTAGGCTGTGGGAATCTTATTAAGAGAACGGGCCCGTGCAATGCGCCCTGAATAGAACAAAAGCAGGTATCGTGCCTCTGCATGAGCTGCATTACCGGAATCATTTGCCCAGGCAAGCATCAGATTGATACCCTCATCGTCCTTGCCGGCATACTGAAAAGCCCGTCCCAGGGCGGCAATCAAATCGGGCTGCTCAATAAAAACCTGCGGCCGCTGATTAATCACCAGGCGAAACTCTTCCAGAGCCTGCCGATGCCGGTATTCGCCGCTCAAGCTAGCCGCCAGACGGACGGCTCTTTCAACATCATCAATAGTGCTCTCTTCCCCTGTTTTTTCTTGTGTATAGGAAAGCAGTTTTTCTTCCGAGGCTTTTTTCAGGGCCTCATTCCCTGCCGCCTTTGCGGCCTTTTTGTAAAAACTTTCTGCCAGTTCCGGCGAAGACTTTTCCAACTGCAATGCGGCAAAAAAATGTTCTTCTGCATCATTCTCTTTTTGAGTAGAACAGGTGCATAATACCAGCAGCAAAAGCGGCAATAGAACAAGATTTTTTTTCATTGGCTAATTTACAAGCGGCGGAACAACGATGACAAGACCGCTCCTGATTTTATCCGGGTTCTTGATGCGGTTATACCAGGCAATTCGGGCATAAAGCCAGGGGTTGCCATAAAAGTGGTCGGCCACATACCAGAGCGTATCGCCATGCTGCATTCGATACAACACCCCTTCAACAGGAATCAGCTCGGGCACCGCAACAGAATACACCGGCGCCGATCTATCCCAGCGCAAAAAGAGCTCAGGCGGAATCGAAGAATAGATAGTCGGCTGATATTCCTCGACCGGCGCTGCAGGCGGCGGAATCGGTGTTTCTATAAGGACAATTTCTTCCGGAAGGGCAGGTTCCTCTTCTTTATTGATAATAAAACCCCATAAAAAGCCCAAAGCAAGAATGATAAGCGCCCCCAGAGCAAGAACAATTCCCCAGAGGACGCCCCGCTTACTCTTTTTAGCGGCTTTTCTCCTGCCTCCGGTCTTTGTTTCAAGTCCTTCAAGCAATTCCTGGGGCGGTTCATCGGAATGAAGCTGAAAATCTCCAATTTCAGGGCCGGTATCAAGCTCGTTCAGCGATTTCAGAGTAGTATCAAGATGGCTAATCTTTCCCCGTTTGCCCTGGTCAATACAGAAAGCGTCGGCCTCAAGCTCGCCGTTCTTTGAATACTTTACTATCAGTTTGATGAGGGTATCTTCCTTTGGCCGGGGCGGAATATCTTCAACAAGCAGAGCGCCGGCAAAGAGAGCGTCGGCCATACTTCGAGTATAAGTCCGGTAAAGGTCGATTTGGACGATACGCTGATCGTCGCGGGCTGTGGTCAGATTGATAATCCGTTCCGCGCTTTGCGATTCATCAAGAAGTGAGTAAAAGGTTCCATTGGCAAGTTTAAGGCCGATGGTTGATACCATTAAAAATCCTCCAGAGGGGCGTCTGCGTCCATAAATTCAGGGACTGTGTAGACAATGGTGCCGGAGGAACGGACACGCATTTCGGCAAAACCTTTTTGAACCATCGATTCCAGGTGTTTTTTTGCCTCGTCCATACTGACATTGGCTTCCAGGGCCAGTTCCCCGGCAGAAACGATGCCTCTATTGTTTTTTGCAAGACGAAGCATGCAGCGTTCAACACTGTCTTTGGGGTGTCCCAATATGCTCCCTCCGCCTTGATGTATATATACCGGGCCTTCTGTGTAAATTAGCCCACTGACTGCATTTGCTTCGCGAACCAGCCGGGGCATGGCAAAGAGGTCATAGAGCCAGCCAAAACCGGCAAGCCCCCCTGTGCAAAGATATATAAGACCGGTGCCAATCTTTCCCAAATAAAACCGGTGAAGACCAAATACACCACCAAAAAGCCAGAGCAGATAGGAAATTCCCGTACTTTTCATGTTTTTAATATATCACTATTTTGGATTTTTATCAAGCCCTTTTAAAAGAAGACCAGGGCAAAGACATTTACTTTTTATACTACCACGAATAGCACGAATGGCCTTCGGCCACACGAATAATCTACGATAAGTAAGCGAAAATTCGTGTGATTTGCCGTAGGCAATATCATTTGTGTTATTCGTGGTTATTTTT
>JAISIL010000079.1 GCA_031262035.1 Spirochaetaceae bacterium
TCATATCCACATCCATTTGTTCTACACCTCTGTAGAACTATTATATATTTTGGACTAGATATTGAGTTTTGAGTCAGCCATCCCTTTCGGCTAGATTTAGTTTTGAGGCATCGCGGAGGAAGAATTTCTCACGCAAAGTCGCAAAGGCCGCAAAGTTTCGATTCGATTGCGTATTGCACAACCTCTGCGTCTTTGCGTCTTTGCGTGAGCTTTAAAATTCATCCGCCATCTTAATGCCGTGTTCTTTGATAATCTTTAGACCAAGCTCCAGGTTCTGTAGCTTGAAGATAACGACGGCTTTTCCCTCGGTGCCTTCAAGGGAAGCATAGAGATACTCGATGTTGACTTCGAAGCGCTGGAAAAGGCTCATCACATCAGAGAGGCTTCCGGGCCTGTCTTCAACTTCTACGGCTACTACATCGGAAAGGCGGGTAGTAAAGCCTGCCTTTGCAAGAGCATCCTGGGCGTCGGTCACTTTATCTACAATCAGGCGCAGAATACCAAAGTCTGCCGTGTCGGCAATACTGATAGCCCGTAAATTAACGCCTGCATCGGCTATAACCTTCGTGACGGCGGCCAGCCGGCCCGTATCATTTTCAAGAAATACTGAAATTTGTTTAATTGACATATAAATCTCCTCTTAAATCTGCCTGTTATCAATAACTCTCTTGGCTTTGCCAATCGACCGCTCTATAGTTTTTGGTTCGACTAACTTCACCTTGACACCGATTTGTAGCTTGGACTTCATTACATTTTCTATCTTTTTCCGTAATTGTTCAAGCCCTCTTGTTTCATCGCTGAAAAGTTCTTTCTTTACCTCAACCTGTAGTTCAACCTCATCGAGGTGGCTTTCGCCGCGGTTTACTACGATGACATACTGTGGTTCGGTGCCTTCAATTTCGATAAGGGCATTTTCAATCTGGCTGGGGAAGACATTCACGCCGCGGATAATCAGCATATCGTCGGTGCGGCCGAAAAGCCGGTGAACACGCATCGTTGTCCGTCCGCAACTACAGGGCTCAGGGATAATGCAGGTGATATCGCGGGTGCGGTAGCGGAGAAGCGGCGTGCCATCTTTGGTGAGGGTGGTAAAGACCAGTTCGCCTTTTTCGCCAAAGGGAAGGGGCTCGCCGGTTTCAGGATTGATGATTTCAGGATAGAAGAGGTCCTCGTTCACATGAAGGCCGTCCTGTGCTTCGCATTCGAAGGCAACGCCGGGGCCGGTAATTTCGGTAAGGCCGTAAATATCGTAGGCCTTCATCCCATAGCGGCTTTCAATTTCCTTTCGCATGTTCTCGCTCCAGGCTTCTGCACCGAAACAGCCCTTGCTGATTGGCAGCTTGTGCAGGTCGATACCCGCTTCTGCCGCTTCTTCTGCCATATAAAGGGCATAACTTGGTGTGCAGGTGAGCATTGTGCTGCCAAAATCCTGCATAACCATCAATTGGCGGGCCGTATTGCCACTTGACATGGGCAGAACCTCCGCTCCAATGGTCATTGCGCCATAATGTGCACCGGGGCCGCCGGTGAAAAGGCCGTAACCATAGCAATTTTGAACAATATCGCGGCTGGTGCAGCCTGCGGCGCTCATCGTGCGAGCCATACACTCACGCCAAATATCAATGTCGTTTTGGGTGTATTCATCGACAACAGGCTTTCCGGTGGTGCCGCTTGACATATGGACTTCGACAATCCGGTCGGGGGGGGCAACAAGAAAACCGCGGGGATAGTTATCCCGTAAATCATCCTTTGTGGTAAAAGGAAGGCGCTTGATGTCGGCGAGGCTGTGAATATCAGAGCTCTTGACGCCCATCTCGTCCATTTTTTTGTGATAGAAAGGAACCTTTTCGTAGAGGGTCTCTACCAGGTTCTTCAACCGTGCCAACTGAAGCCGCTGCCTGGCTCCAGTTTCCATGCATTCATACTCAGGGTTGTAAATCATTTTTGTATTCTCCTTTTATAGCGGTTCACCGCTGTATATATGTATATCAATAATTGCAAAAATATGCAATAGGGAGAAAATGCCAAATATCAAATATCTTCGAAGCGGATGCCTTCGCCTGCCGGAATGGTCTTGCCTGCTTTTCTTCCTATTATACAGGGCAGCCATTCTGGGGAGAGGCCAGGCCGAAGAACCTTCTCGGTGCGTAAAATCCTGAGCATCTCTGCCCTGATTGTTTCCCCGGCTTTAATCTCCTGCATGGCATGGATGCTCCGGTTGGTTCTGCCGTAATTGGCCTCTTCGGCAGGGGCCAGTCGTTTTACCCCATCGCCCAGGGCTGCATCGACAAGCGCCGAACCGTAGTCGTTTTTCAGGGTATCGATGGCCCTGGTATTGATTGCAGGGGCAGGTTTAAAACCTGCCCCAACGGCAGCGTCATATGACGCCGCCGTATCCACCATGGTAATTGCGTCAACCATTTTGCGGAAATCATCCGGGGGGAGGGCAATAGGGTCATCAAGACCTGGGTCATCACGGCATAGGCAAAAGTGCTTTTCGATGGCCGCTGCCCCCAGGGCTGTAGCCAATGCCGGCAGCAGAACCGGGTCCAGCGAATGGTCGCTCAAACCCACCGGCACACCAAAAAGGGCAGAAAGATTGGGAATAAGTCGCAAATTATATTCCTCAGGCGGCGCCGGGTAGGAGGTGATGCAATGTAAAACCGTGATGTGTTGTAGGGACACGGTTAACCGTGTCCCTACCGTAGGGGCGGGTTTCAAACCCGCCCCTACGCCCATTTCGCGGTTAAATATCCCAATGGCCCTTTCAATATCGGCCAGACGAGATACCCCCGTCGAAAGCAGTGTCGGCAGCCCATATCCCGCTACCTGCTCCAGTAATTGCACGTAGTTCAATTCAGGCGAGGCAATCTTCATCATCTTTGGTTTTAATGCAGCCAGCTCGGCAGCACTTCTTGGCCCGAAGGGAGTGCACAGAAAGAGCAGTCCCCGAGCTTCAACTTCAGCCTTCAACTCGGCATAGAATTCAGGTGGCCGTTCCAGGGCCTTGAAGGTGTCGTAAAGCCTTGTCGGCCCGCCGGGAAGGTTCACCATGCCGGTGTTGGGGTGCAGTATCTCATCGGCGTAGACCCATTGGAACTTTACGCAATCGGCCCCCGCCTCGGAAGCTGCAGCAATCATATCCTTGGCCTTTACCATATCGCCTGCATGCGAGGTGCCTAGTTCTGCAATGATTAGAGGGGGTTGACTATTTTTTCGCATTTTATTACAATAGAATATATATCAATTTTATTTTTTTGTATAGGAGTGTAATTTCATGTCAGGACATAGTAAATGGGCCACAATTAAGCATGCGAAAGGCATTGCTGACCAAAAACGCGGCCAGATGTTCACAAAATTAATCAAGGAAATTTCTATTGCAGCACGAATGGGCGGCGGCGACCAGGAAGGAAACCCCCGGCTTCGCACAGCGGTCTTGAAGGCAAGAGCGGCAAACATGCCGAAGGACAACATCGACCGGGCAATCAAGAAGGGCACCGGCGAGCTGGAAGGGGTTACCTACGAGGAGCTTACCTACGAGGCCTTTGCAGGCGGCGGGGTAGGGCTTTTGATTGAAGTTCTTACCGACAACAAAAACCGTGCGGCAGCGGATGTGCGTAACATTTTAACCCGTGGCGGTGGCGAACTTGCCAAGGCCGGTTCTGTTTCCCGCTTGTTTACCCGAAAGGGCGTTATCACTATTGACGGCGAGAAATATACCGAAGACCAGGTGATGGAAGTAGCCCTTGACGGCGGTGCAGAAGATGTTACAACAGACGAAGGCATTATCGAAGTAAGCTCAACCCCGGAAGATTTTGAATCGGTCCTCAATGCAATTAATGCAAAGGGTATTGAAACAATGAGCGCCGAGGTAAGCATGATTGCAGAGACCGAAGTGAGCCTCGACAATGACGGCACGGCAAAGGATCTTCGCATGATAGACAAGCTTGAAGAAAACGACGATGTGCAAAATGTCTATTCGAATTTGGCTATCCCCGAAGGCTTCGAAGCCGAGTGAGTTAATTGCTATGCAATTAACTAAAAAATGACAAGGCTTATCATTGGCATTGACCCCGGCCTTGCGTCTACAGGCTGGGGTATACTGGAAAGCTCGGGGAATAAACTTCGCTATATAGCACATGGTTGTGTGGAAACAAGTCCGCGCACCTCCCACCCGGAACGGCTTTTACAGACTTACAATGAAATAATCCAGGTTATTAATCTCTACAAGCCCGGGGAAGCGGCAATGGAAAGCCTGTTTTTCGGGAAAAATGCCCGGAGTGCCATGTCCGTTGCTGAAGCCCGTGGGGTTGTCGGTCTGGCCATGGCACAGAACAATCTGATAATAAATGAGTTCCAACCACGAATAATTAAACAATCCGTTACCGGCATGGCAACAGCCTCAAAGGAACAGGTGCAAGAGATGGTTCGCATGCTCCTTGGCCTGCAGGAAATCCCAGAACCCAACCATTCCGCCGACGCATTGGCCGCGGCGATTACGGCGGCGAATTATAGGTAGGGTGGGGGGCTTAGGGTTTGTTGTATGAGCTATTTGTGCACAGGGGTTCTTGATTAATGTATCACTAAAGTGTATTCTGAAGAAGGGGTATTTGAGAATGACACAGGGAAGACTGATGACCTTTGAAGAAAAACTGGCTATAGATGCCCGCTATATCGAACTCGATGAAGCCGGTCGGCACGAAGAAGCGATGGAAGTTGCCAAGACCCGGCCTCTCTCACCCGCATTGGCTATGGTCTTAAAACAAAGGCTTGGTAAAGCATGGGTATTAAATAGCGGCTGGAATTTGGCTGAAGCGGAGGCAAAGTTTGGACAAGGATGGCTTGACACTTAGGGTGATAAATGCCGTTGAACTTGTTACCAATGGCAGAATAGCATTGAGGACTGAGGGTAAAACTGAGCAGGGCAGAAGTGACTTCCATAAAGACATTCTCGATGCCATTGAAATATTCAATGAAGCTCTCTCCACAAATGATATTTTCCTAATGCTCTTGTGCGAAAACCTTTTTCTTGCACAGGAACTTGCAGGGGCAAGTCAGCGGGAAAAGAAAGCCCGTGAAAGTTATGAAGTAGCTCTTATAGAATATAACGATGCTTTCTATTGTTATGAAACAATTCTGAAACCTGAAGAATACAAAAAACTGGATTTAGGAATTTCTCATGGCGACAAATACCGCAACAAAGGTATGCCAAAAGACGGTTTTATGGTTGCTGTAGCAGCCCATCCTGCCCGATTGGAAAATGGTTTAAAGATGATAGGCATAGACCCTGACGAACAAACTTTACGCGAATTAAGAATCAAGGTATGCAAGCGCTTGAAAGACCTGTATTTTGAGATGCAACAAGGGGTATTAAAATAACCACAAAGGACACAAATACAATGGCCTGCGGTTTTGTGTTATGCTAACACCACGAACTTGGGGGTTGAGTTTGTCGAAACCCCTTCAGCCACAAATGATGCTGCTTATAAACCAAGGGGTTGGCTTTTCCCGGGCCAACCTACCTTTGCTACCTACTTGTTAGAAAGCGGCACCAATATCTCATATATCCAACAACTTTTAGGTCACACATCATTACGCACCACAGAACGCTACACCCATGTCGCTAAAAGAGATGTCTTGTCGGTCATAAGCCCGCTCGATACGATGTAAGGGGAAAATAACCAGGGGGAAAAGGTTCGTTTAATTCCGCGGACAACAGACGCCCGCCGCAGGCGGGTGTGGGTGGAGCGACCGAAGGGAGCGGAACCCCTCTGCTGCTGTCCGCTGTTAATCGAAGGTTTTTGGCCTTCATACTACGCCACGCTCATCAAGGTTGCGCAGGGCAAAACAAAACCTGCTACGAAGCCGCTAGACACGGACGTCTGGCGGACAGCATTATTGCCAAATTTTGCCTTTGAACTCTTTTGGATTTTCTGCAACTATTACAGAATCACCTTCTTGCACAAGAACATACAAACCATTTTTCTCCGCATATTCCTTTACACTATCAATAACATAGCCGCCCGCCATTGCGCCCAACAATTTACGTTTGTCGCCGTGTTCATTCATATAGACTCGGATTTTATTAAGCCTGGCCAGATGTTCATTTATATCAGAAACTTCCAGTCTGGCTTTCACCTCTACCGCCATTACAAAGTCGCCATTTTCCAAAAAAGCGTCAACTTCGGCTATTTTGTTCCATTTCTCATCGCGGAGAATCAAATCTCTGGCGGCTTTGGTAAAGGTATAGCCAAAAGCGTTAAATTTATCCCAAATTTTTGACGCGAACATATCTTCCATAATACCGCCAAGAGTGTTTCCTACTCCACCCACATGCTGATGTACTGCTCGGACTTCTTCAGTCAATCGGTCAATATTTGCAGAATTCTGCATTATTGCCGTCCAAACCTGAGGAAAATCGAGATTTTTGCCCCATTCAGCCGCCTGCTGTACTGTCATTTGTTCCATAATATACCTCTATACAATGGAGTATATCGAAAAACAAAGACAGTGTCAAGTCCCTTTTTTCAAGTCATCAAGGCATTTATCACGTTTACGCTTCTCTGATTCAATAAAGCCTGGACACGGAACACCTTGTTTTGCAGGGTCATAGTCTTTATACACAGCAGGACAGTCATTTGGGTAATAGTCGCATTGACGACAGTGTTGATCGTTTTCTTTCATTGCAACCTCTTACTTCTTCCCAAATAGGCCTTTCATTTTTCCTAAAGTACCGCCTTTGATTTCATCATATTTTTTTTGAAAAAATGCGGCGTTGTCAGGATCAAGTTTTTGCAGTTTCATGATCCCAAATTCAACTTTTTCCAAAATGGCCTTCTTTTGTGTTTTTCGTAAAGCCATCAGTGATATGTCTTCAAGACCTCCAGGAATTGCTTTATAAGCTGTTAATAACTCATTAAGCGAATTTGCTATTTCATCCGCTGATGCATTATTAAAGTTTGCATTATCCAATTTAGAAGATACTGCCGCTTTTTCGGCATCAAGAGTATTTTGAAATGCTTGCTGTTGAGCCGTGGCAGAATCCATCATTTTACCTAACCCGCCAAAAACAGCGCCGGTTCCTTTGCCGATACCGCCGAGGATTCCTCCTACTCCTCCTGCCAGCGCGCCTGCGCCAGCCAATAAACCGCCTGCGCTGTTGCCAATTCCGCCGCCACCTCCTGAACTACCGCCCTCACCCGAACCACTCCCACGGTGGTATTTTGCATCCATTGCTTTACGGTAGCAACCTTCACTACAATAGTTCAAATGAACTAAATCCGCTGAACGTACTTGCCGTCCACATTCTCTACAGTTGGAATAACTTACACCATCTGCACCAGTCATAAAAACTCCTTCGCGTTTTTGGGTAAACGCATAACCATTAAATTTACCCGAAGCGAGCGCACGGACGCGCCCGTGCCTGTACCAGTTCAGGTTTTGTTTTGCCCGATGCTTTCAGACTACTCTACGCTATCTCCCCAAGCGCGGGTAGGCCAAAAACTTTCGTTTAACGTTCCGGGCGTTCCCGACGCCGCCGAAGGCGGTGTCCCCGCAGCGAAGCGGAGGGGCTTGCGGGAACGCCCTGTTATCTGTCGTTGCTTCCGCTTTCATAGCACGCCCCGCTATCTTCCCAGAAAGGGAAAAGAACCGCACCGCCCTCAGGCGGTTTGATAATTCGTAATAGGTTTCATTACTTTAATACCATATTGCTGCATAATTGGTTCGGTCTTCCGCCTGTAGTATTCAGTAATTTCGGATGGAGTCATTTTTTGTATGGTTGTATTAATTTTATCACGCCATACATCGACTTCGTCCTCTGCCGCATAAATGGAACTAGTTTCATTCATCATCATAATCAATAACCTCCTCCGGTCTGCATATAAATAACGGACCATATCGATTTTCATTATTAACACGTTCTACCATTCTTTTTGTTTTCAGTTTATTTATATGTCTGAAATTACATGACACGCATATATCCATATGATTTACAGTAGCAATAGAAATGTGTAAAGCATCTGTCTCTTTAGACTCAGGTATCCCCTCATGCTGTTCAATATAAACCGATGCAAGCCTTGCCGATTCATCTGTTGCAGGTAAGACATTTATACCAAAATTGTCAATTAAACCAATCATATCGCTCCGCTTTGGTTCAGGAGCATTCTCCAGTTCTCCAAGAACATATTGAGAAGTATACGGCTCAAATTGGCCTGCTTTAATGGCATCGAAGAAGGCCAAAGTGACCTTATGACCGTACTTTTCGGTGTCAAAATAGAGATTAAACATAGTAGTTTCTAAATAAGCCTTGATAATCTGTTCCATAAGTTCAATTATACTGGAAATTTTGAATTTTGTATAGTCCCTGAAAGTAGAATGCGGTTCTTTTCCCGTCCGCCATATCAGATTGCGCCGCTATATCAAGGACGAGCGAGGCGGAAGCAATGACAGATAACGAGGTTATGATAAAGATACGGGAACCGGTATAATAGAGCTAAGTTCGAGAGAACAGCCCGGCCGTCCACCGGAACTGGGGCATGAGCCTCGCTTATGGCGAGGCTTTTGACCTC
>JAISIL010000102.1 GCA_031262035.1 Spirochaetaceae bacterium
CGGTTATGGCTATGCGACAAGGTAAAGACTCACACGGAGGCACGGGGGCACGGGGGTGGGCGACGCGGTCGTCGAGCTTGTCGAGGCCATCGGGACTCTGCGGTGGTCGAGCTTGTCGAGACCACTCCATAATGCGCGTAAGCATATCGAGCAGCGTCTCGGCTTGTCTGCCGTTGTGGCGGGTGTAGTCTTTCCAGATGATGTCTTTTTTTCCGGCTTCAAAAACGACGGCTTTTACCGTCATGGAGCCTACATCAAGTCCGATTTCTATCATGCTCACACCAGATTTGCAAGGGCCAGAGTAAGGCCCGGAATATAGGTGACAATTAAAACGACCACCAGTTGAATCAACAAAAACGGCAGCACATAGCGGGCCGTTGTGGTAAAGGGCTTTTCAAAACGGTAACTTGCAAGAAACAGGTTCAAGCCCACCGGAGGGGTAAGGTAGCCCATCTCCATGTTTATCAAAAAGATAATTCCCAGATGCACCGGGTCGATGCCATACACTACGGCAAGCGGCGAAAGCAGGGGGAGAATTATCATAATCGCACTGAAAATATCGACGAGGCAGCCGGTGATTAAAAGGGCAATGTTAAGGAGCAGCAAAAATACCCACTTTGAATTGACCGCTTCTTTCATCCATGCGGCAAAGGCAACCGGCGCCTGACTGTCGACAATGTAATACGAAAGGGCCTGCGCCAGCGCCAGTATCGAAAGAATGCCGCCGATGATGGGAACCGCTTTTGCAAACACCTTTCCCATGTCCCGAATGTTGATTTCCTTGTGAATAAGCACCTCGACAATAAATACATACAAGGCCGCCGCCGCACTGACCTCAACCAGCGACAAAATGCCGGTAAAGTAGCCGAGTATCAGCAGAATGGGCAGCAAAAGTTCAAAGGCTGTCGATTTAAGGCCCTGCATGGCAAGGTGAATATCAAATTTTTCTACGGGCAGTTTTTTCCGCAGCGTTAAAACCACACCAAACACTACCATGGCAATAATTAAAAGCAGGCCGGGACCGAGGCCGCCTAAAAAAAGTTTCATCGTATTGGTTCTGGTGGTGGCCCCTACCAATAAAATGGGGAGAGAAGGCGGAAAAAGAAGGCCGATGCTTCCCGATGCAGTCAGAAGGCCGATGGTAAAACTATCCGAATAGCCGTCGCCCTTATTCCCGCGCAGCACCGTGTATAAGATGCCGCCCAATGCCAAAATGGTAACGCCTGAAGCCCCGGTAAAAGAGGTAAAAAAGGCACAGATGATGACCGACACAATAACCTGCCCGCCGGGAAGCCAGCCAAACCATGCCCGAAAGGTCTTCACCAGCCGCTCCCCTGCTCTGCTTTCCGAAAGAATAAAACCTGCCAGCGTAAAAAGCGGTATCGGCACGAGGTTCGATTGCGTGAGGCCGGTATATACCTGATTTGCCACAATATCAATCTCGCCGTTTGACCCTTGAATAAGGAGCAACGCAAATGCCCCAATGATGATAAACAAAGGCGTGCCCCCCAATGCCGCCACCACAAGAAGCAGTATCAAAGGCACACGAAAGAAGGCCGCCTGCGCACAAAACCAATCGGTAATGGCATAGCCAACAGACGGCAGCGCAAGCCCGTAAATCAGTTTGAAGATGGCAGGGAGGGAGCAGAGGAAGCCCAGAATGATTGCAAGGATGGGTAGAAGATAATATACTCCCCTCCCCTTGCGGGAGGGGTTGGGGGAGGGGTGGTGGTCAAGCATGTCAAGACCAGTGGACCCCCCACCCGGCCTCCCCCGCAAGGGGGGAGGAGAAACGGCATTGGTAATTGCATTTGCAAATGCATTAAAAGCCTGCTTCGCAAAACGCCATGCAATAACCGCATACCCCAGCACCATGACCGCTGCAAAAACCCGGTCGGGTATAAAGAGTATCCAGTGCGGGGGATACAGGGCAACCCGTATAAACGAAGCGGAACAACAGGCAAGGATTATGCTGATAAAAACCGACACCAGCGAGGTGCCGCCGGCAAGTAAATTCCGTGTTTTCTCATTTTTTATATAATTAAAGAGCCCGATTGAAAGATGCTCTTTCTCTCTTGTAGTAATCATACCGGAAAGAAGGCCGAGAACAAGCAAAAGATGCGAAATTAACTGCGGGCCGGAGGGTAATTGGGCATTTGCAGCCAGCCTGAGAATGCAACTGACAATTGGCAGCAGGGTAAGGAGGCCGAGAACAATATAACAAGCACTATTTTCAATTTTTTTTATTAATGTCATCGGTTTTACCTGTATTTCTTTACTATATTCTGCACGGTATTGTAGGTTTCCTGGTCAAAAAGGTTTCCCATAAAACCGGGCAGCACCGCATCAATCTCGTCATACCATACCTGCGACTGCTCCGGACTAACCTGATTTATCACAAGACCATATTCCAGCATCGTATCGATAATGCTGCTTTCAAGGGCGTCTACCTGGCTCTTTAGCCCGGCTTCCAACTCCCTTGTTCGTTCAAAAATCGCATCCCGGTATTTTTCGGGAATCATATTATAGGCACGGGGGTTCATCAGAATGGCACCAAGGAGCGGGGCCACATGAATAGAGGCCATGTTTTTTGCAATGGCGAAAATCTGCGCACTTGCCGCATTTGCCACATGGTTGTAGACGGCATCAATTTGTCCGCCGGTAAGGCTTACCAGTATCTGATTTTGTGCAATCGGCACAATGTTGTAGCCCAGTGTCTTGAACACATCGGCAATCTCAGGCTCGGCTTCCAGTGTGCCAAGTCGCTGGGGCTTTAGGTCGGCGGGGACAAAGACCGGTTTCCTGGAAAAAAAGTAGACCCAGCCAATCTGCGACCAGGCAAGCGCCCGATAGCCCTTTGCGCTGATTTTTTCTTCCATGATAGGGAGTTCTACATCAAGCACCGCTTGAAGTTCCTCGTCCGTGCGAATCAAAAAGGGGCAACTTAAGGTCATAATCTCCGGGGCAATCTGCTTTAAGCCCCAGGTGCTGAACATGGCAATCTGAATCTGATTCTGGTTCAACTGCCGCAAAAGGGATTGTTCATCGTTACTGACTCCGTGGTAGACTACCAGTTCTACCTCGCCGTTGCTGATAGTCTTCCAGTCGGCGGCCATATTATTGAGCAGTTCTCCCCAGGGAGTCGCCTCGGGCACCATTGAAGCCAGTTTAATAATCACCGGCTGCCCCGCTCCCGGCGTCTGTTCGCCACCGCCTGCGGCAAACAATAGCTGCGACAGCACAATGAAGGGCATCATTAAAAGGCCTTTCCTGATTTTTGTCTTCATCATATATCAATCTCCTTCAGGCGGCCAGGGGTTGTTTTCGATTCCCGCCAAGTCGCACATTTTTTTATGACATCTATTTCGCAATTCCATAATGGCTTCCCGTTTCCCCAATGATTCATCGAGAAATTGCGGTTCGCCGATGTGGGCAGTAAAAAGAGGATAATTCTTCTTCCATAATTTAAAAATCCCATAAGCGGGCCGGTAAGTAATGGCCATAGGGATAATAGGCCGATTGTAACGCTGTGCCATGACAAAAGCCCCTCGCTTAAATGGCCGGATAAACCCGTAGAAAGACCACTTGGAGGATTCAGGGAAAACCAAAAACCATTTTCGTTTTGCGGCCAGTTCGTCAAAGGCCTTGAAAAAACTTTGCATGGCATGCATGCCATCTGGAATGGGAATGCCGCCGATGCCGCGTATTAAATTCCGGTCTTTTCCGTGGAGGTTATCCTTCCAGGCAGGGAGCCAAACCTTGCGATAACGAACAGCGCAGAGAGCCACGAGGGCGTCCCAGGACTGCACATGGTTGATGATGATAATCGCCCCGTTCTTCAGTTCCTTCCGGTATTTTCGCAAGATTTTCCGCCCTTCAAAGCGTAAATCGTAGCGAAAAAACAATCCGGCAAAGGCAATGGTAAAAACTCCCAAATATAAGATATTGTTCCAAAGCCTAAATCGAAGGGATTTATCGAGGTAAGGAAAATTCTCGTCGTAGACCGGGTCAGGCACCAGTTGTTCAGGCACAACGAGATGGCTGTCGGGCACAGCAGGATATTCAATTCCAACATTTGGTGTATACTTCATGAGTAATTATACAATAAAATTCATAAATTATTCAAGTGCTTTGCCCACTAATTAAAAAATTCTCAACCGGCTCACTCGGCAAATATATCATTTAATTTAATCTCCAAACCGGGAAATATCGAAACAGGGACGCCCTCTTCCGGTGGTGTATCAAATTCAAGGCTATAACAATCCTGCATAAAGATACCCTGTTTCAGAACAAAGGTTTCTACAGTCTGTTCATTGGGCGATACAATCCAATATTCCCGCACCCCTGCTTTTTCGTATTTATGCCGTTTTATATTTTTATCCTTACTGGCAGTAGAAGGAGAAAGAACCTCGATAACCATGTCGGGTCCTCCCTCATAATCTCTGGGCCCCAGTTTTGATTTATCACATATAACTACTAAATCAGGAACAAGTTGGTCCTTATCTCTATCATTCTCTCTCGGTTCAGGTCTCACTCCAATCCCTGTCGGATAAATCTCGCAAGGTTTTCCTTCCAAATACTTATTGATGGCATCATATAGATTCTTAACTATTTTGGCATGCTGAGGCGATGCGGCAGCCAGCATATAGATTTTCCCGTCAATTAATTCATAATGATTATCACCAGGCAAATTCATTTTGATAAATTCACCATAAGTGATAATTTTCTGGGATTTAATCACAGCAAAAGCAGGCCTGGCCTTTTCCCAATAAGTCGGTTCCGGCGTAGTATCATTGGGCTCCAGGGCTAAGTTACCATAGGTCTCATAAACAACATACTCTCTTCTGGGCATAACATCCTCCTCATATAAAGATAAACTATAATCGGCTGTTTGTCAAGCAAGTATTTGTCAGGCTTTGTCAAGGGCCTGTTGAAATGCAGCGAAAATGTCCCCCTATAAAACCAGCGATTATGTCCCCTTGAAAAAGAAGGCTGAAAAAGGCTAAACCAGGAAAATTCCCAGAAATACGACCAGCGAAAATGTC
>JAISIL010000109.1 GCA_031262035.1 Spirochaetaceae bacterium
AGCCGGCGAATTGGAATATTTTTTACCCAGTGCAATAGACTTAAGCATTGAAGACATTGCTGAAAAGGTTAAGCATTACGGCGGGCTTACTATCCCTGCCCATATTGACCGTGCCGCAATGTCCATGACCAGCCAGCTCGGTGTTGTTACCCCGGGTGCCTGGGATGCACTGGAATGTGTCCGTGTTCCTCCGCCGGGCATTGATACTCTGGGCTATCCGCTTATAAGCGCTTCCGATGCCCACTACCCCGAAGAGGTAGCCCGTCGCCCCTTTGAACTGGACATATCCCCCGAAGAACTGCAACCAAAAGGCCCGGGAACAGAGGCCGACATAGAAGCCCTGCGACGTGTTTTAAATTCTTTTTACCGCTTTTAAGAGGTCTTCCCGGCTTAAACGGACATATACCGGCCTTCCATGTGGGCAATGGGGGTCAGGCAGGGCAAGGGCCTTTTGTGCCAGATTCAGGGCTGCACTTGCATCAAGGTAATCGCCATCGCGGATTGCAGAATGGCAGGCTGTAGTTGCAGCCCAACGCCGGGTAAAATCTTCTCCGGCATTTTTCAATTCAAGGATTTTATTCACCGTATCACTGTCGCTGAGCTGCCAGCCTTGTGGCAAGGCCTCTATCTGCCATCTGCCATTGCCCCCTGAAAGAACAAGCCCCATCCGTTTGAGGGCGGAAATATGCTCCTGTAAAAAAGCATCTTCGTTTGCATCTTCTGTGGTAAAGACAATCGGTGAAAGCAAGTCCTGCCGCACGGTGATGCCCCCTTCGATACACTGGTCAAAAAGAATTCGTTCATGGGCTGCATGCTGGTCAATCAGGTAGAGCGAGCCGCCCTGGGAATCGGCCTTTTCCACAATGATAAAGAGGTTAAATACCCGGCCAATATAACGGAGGGAAGCAGGGGTAGCATCCTGATAGGTCGGAAGGGACATAGGCATGACCGTCGGGGTGGGCATTGTAGGGGTGGGTTTCAAACCCACCCCTACAATGCCGTTTATATCGTTCGCGTCGTTCGCGGTTAAATCTTCTGAAAACAAAGCAATCTCCGCAAGGTTTGCAGCCTCGGTGTGGCTGCCTCCAACAAAGGCCGCCAAGGTCTGTGTTATAGCCCGGTGAATTGCCCCCAGGTTCTTAAAACGCACTTCCCGCTTTGCAGGGTGTATGTTAAAGTCGGCCAGGGCAGGGTCTATTTCAATAAAAACAGCCCCAACCGGGTGTGTCCCATTGGGGAAAACCCCTTGCAGACCATATTCAAAGGCCTGTAAGAGGGCATAATCCTGTATACGACGGCCATTTGCAAAAATAAACTGCTTTTTACGGTCATTCCGGAAAATTTCTGCCCCGCCGGCAATGATTTTCAGGCTAAAACCCTCTCCTTTTCCGCTAATCTCGTTCAAAAAAGGTTTTTCAGCTTGCAGTTCCATGGTGTCGGCAAAACGGTCTTTCAGGCTTTCTGTAGCAGGCAGGTAAAGCTTTAATTCCCCGTCCTCCTCAAAACGGAAGTCAATGTTTGGGAAAGGAAGCGCCTTTTCGATAAAGCTCAAACGGCAGGCTGCCCCTTCGGCCGATTCCCTTTTTAAAAACTTTTTTCGTGCCGGTGTTGCATCAAAAAGCCCCATCGCCCGAACCGTTGTCCCCCGCACCCGTCGGGCCTGTCTTATGCGGATGCCCCCCGTGAATTCCGGACTACTCTCCAAAAGCCAGGCTTCCCGGCCGTCTTGGCTGGTTAATATTTCCAGGTTTGCACTGGCAGCCGCTGCGGCAAGGGCCTCCCCCCGAAAGCCCATTGTTTTGCATAGATCAAGGTCGTCAAGTTTTTCGATTTTACTGGTTGCATGATCGTAGGTGCATAATTCAAGGTCTTCACGGCTCATACCTGAACCGTCGTCAGAGACTTCAAGAAGTGTAATTCCCCCGGCAATAATCTTTGCCGTAATGTTCTTAGCCCCTGCATCAAGGGCATTGTCCAGAAACTCCCGCATTAGGGACTGCGGCCTGTCGATAACCTCGCCGGCTGCAATTCTCCGCGATTCCTCCGGGGGGAGAATCTTTATCATGTCTACCTGCTATAAAATCTCTATCCGTTAAATAAACTCAATTCGGCAGCCTCCTCGGAAGGCTTTGCTTCGGGGCTGTTCATTAGTATTTCTATTCTACTTTCAATTTTACTTAAGTCGCTTTCCAGTGTTCGTGCCAGTTTAACACCTTCTTCAAAGGCTTTCAAGGCCTCGTCAAGAGGGATGTCAGTGCGGCGAATCGTCTCGCCCAGGGCTTCCAGTTTTTCCAGCCTTTCTTCAAAACTTTGCATATCTTTATCCTCCTAAGTTGATTTTTCAACTATAGCGTCTATTTTTCCCTCCAGGGGAATGATTTCAAGCTTATCGCCTGCGACGGCGTCTTTTCCACTACGCAGGGGCTTTCCGGTCTTTGTGTTAAGCACGACGGAAAAGCCCCGTTCCAATGCAGCCTTGGGACTGGCCCCCTCCAATGCAGTCTTGGCAAGGAGCAGCCGCTGCCTGTAATTCTTTGTTTTTTCGTCCATTGAATCGAACAATTCGCCTTTTGCATCATCAAAACGAAGCAAAACAGGCTGCAGAATTGAATTAAAACGATATTGAAATTCACTTGCCGTAAAAGGACGCAAAGTCAGCCTGATTTTCTCGAGCCGACCTTGAATACCGCTTTGCATTGATGAGATGATTTCTTCTATACTATCTTTTAACTGAACGCGGCTCTCGCTTACCAGCTCTGCAGCAGCAGAAGGAGTCGGCGCCCGAAGGTCGGCGGCAAAGTCAGAAAGCGCCCAGTCAATTTCATGCCCCACAGCGCTGATAACAGGGATTTCAGATTCTGCCACTGCCCGGACCAGGCCCTCTTGCGAAAAGGGAAGAAGATCCTCCAGCGAACCGCCACCGCGTCCGACAATCAGCACATCGGCAAGATGCCAGAGATTCGCCTGCCTGATGCGTGCCTCTATCGCCTCGGCAGCGCCTTCCCCCTGAACCAGAGCAGGAAGAACGATAACATGCACCCCGGCAGCCCGCCGCCTAAGCACATTGAGAATATCCTGCACGGCAGCCCCGGTGGGAGAAGAAACGACGCCAATCCTTTGGGGGAATCGGGGAATCGGTTTCTTTCTATCTTCATCAAAAAGCCCTTCGGCAGCCAACTTTCGCTTGAGCTTTTCCAGCATGGCCAGAATATCGCCATCGCCGGCTTTTTCTATATCTTCTGCAATAAGTTGATAATTTCCCCGGGGCGGATAAACCGAAATACGCCCCCGAACCCTTAACAAAGCCCCATCGACCGGCTCAAAGCTCAGACTGGAAAGCCGGTTACGGAACATCACTGCCTGTATAGAGGCTTTACTGTCTTTTAAGGTAAAATAAAAATGACCGGAACTGGAAGGCCGGCAATTGGAAGCTTCGCCTTCCACAATAATATCAGGAAAGGAGCCTTCCAACATGCCTTTAATTCTATCTGTCAAGTCGCTAACGCTGTAGGTAGTCCCCTCATCCATACTTTTAGTGTAGCAGGATGGGGGAAAAGAGTCAAGTGGTAAAAGCTAGTATTCCAGGGTAAAAACATTTACTTTGAAATTATAAAGAAAACAACCACGAATATTCACGAATGACCTAAAGGTCACACGAATTCTCAATACAAAGCATAGATTATTCGTGTCGGCGAAGCCGATTCGTGTGTATTCGTGGTGATAAAGCAGGTTAGCTTACTTACTTATCCCTTCTTTTGTATTTTTCCCCAGGTGTCTCGTAATCCTATCGTTTTGTTAAACACTTTTTTCTGGCCGCTGTCCTGGGCTGTGTCCAGGACGAAGTAGCCCAGGCGTTCAAACTGGTAAAAAAGGCCGCCGTCTTCGGGGCGTTTTGCTTCTGCAAGGCAGGGTTCGCCGTATGCGGTTTCGATCGCTTCCAGGGAATTTTCGTTCAGGTTGCCGATGAAATCTGCCACCTTTGTGCCGTCTTCGCGGGTAAGTTCCATGGGCCTGTCTGTATTGAAAAGATAATCGTAGATGCGGGCTTTGATGGGCACTGCTGTGGAGGCCTGGACCCAATGTATTGTTCCCTTGACCTTTTTGTTTGTGTTCTCTCCTGTGGCACTTACCGCATTGCCGCCTTTGGTTGCCGGGTCGTAGTTGCAGTGAACGGCAGTAATGTTACCGTTTGCATCCTTGTCAAAGCCGGTGCAGGTAACAATATAGGCATAACGCAGCCGGACTGAATTGCCGGGAAAGAGGCGGAAGTATTTTGGCGGGGGGACTTCTTCAAAATCATCCCGCTCAATCCACAGTTCCTTACCAAACGGGATTTGCCGGGTGCCGTCGTCAGCATTCTCCGGATTGTTAATTGCCTCAAGATATTCCAGAGTATCCCCTCCGCGCCTTTGCGCCTCCGCGTGAGCATTTTCATCCCAGTTATCAATGATTAATTTTAATGGTTTCAACACGGCCATTGCGCGGCGGGCTCGTTTGTTGAGGTCTTCGCGGAGGCAGTATTCGAGGAAGGCTATGTCTACCATGCTGTCCGTTTTTGCAATGCCGATTTGGGAAACAAAGCTTCGGATGGCCTCCGGGGTGTAGCCCCTGCGGCGAAGGCCTGCGATTGTAGGCATTCGGGGGTCGTCCCAGCCGGATACATATTTTTCCTGAACCAGCCTGAGTAAATGCCGCTTGCTCATAACGGTTTTGGATAAATTTAAGCGTGCAAATTCAATCTGACGGCTGGGAAAGACCTCCGCTTCGCTAATAAACCAGTCGTATAAGGGCCGGTGTATTTCGTATTCCAGGGAACAGAGGGAATGGGTTATGCCTTCTTTTGCATCGCTTAGGGGGTGCTGGAAATCATACATGGGGTAGATGCACCAGGCATCCCCGGTGCGGTAATGCTTTTCCCGGCGAATGCGATACATGACCGGGTCGCGCATAATCAGATTAGGATGCGCCATATCAATTTTTGCACGGAGTGTTTTTGAACCGTCGGGGAATTCCCCGGCCTTCATGCGGGCAAATAAATCCAGATTTTCTTCGATAGAACGATCGCGGTAGGGGCTGTTTTTACCGGGTGGGGTGATGCGGGTGGGACTATCGGCAATTGTTATTCCCGGTGTGCCATCGGCAGGTGTGCCATTTGAGGGCAGGGCAAGCCCTGCCCCTACGGGCGTATCGCGCCCTACGGCGGTTCCTCGATACACGCTAATCTCGTCCTCTGATAAATCGTCTACATAGGCCTTGCCTTTTTTGATGATTTTTATGGCTAAATCGTAGAGGTAATCGTAGTAGTCGCTTGCATAATATTCGCCGCCGCCAAACTGTGTGCTTTCTTCCCAGTGGTAGCCCATCCAATGGATATCGCGTTTGATGGCTTCGACATAGGACTGGTCTTCTTTTTCCGGGTTGGTATCGTCAAAACGGAGATTGCACTTTCCGCCAAACCTTTCGGCCATACTGAAATCAATATAAAAAGCCTTGCAGTGTCCAATATGGAGCCAGCCGTTTGGCTCGGGGGGGAAACGGGTATGTATTCCCTTTGGCCCCACTTTCCTGGCGCTTATATCTTCTTGTATAAATTCCGAAATAAAATCGGTGCTATTGTTTATCGTTTCCATAATTATTTTCCTTAACTGTTCGCGTGGTCAACGCATACATGCGTCACGTGGTTCGCGGTTAATAATTCTCCTTTAGAAATTAGTCAGATAGCAAAGGCCGATAAGCAGGACGGGGAAGAAGGCGCGCTCGTCTTCAATCTTGGCGAGGTCGGCAAGATGGCTGCCATACCACCAGAAAAGACCCATCTGTTCATCAATTCGCATCGTGTATTCGGTAAAATCTTCCTGGCGGCTCTGAGCGCCGAAGAGGAGGAAGCTGAGTTCATCAAGAATATCCCCGAACTCGGTGAGCGCAGCGCGATAATCATCATTCTCGACAAGATTGATGAGACCGGGAACCCGCTCCTGCAGGCGTTGTTTGCGGAATTCATCATCCTTATCGACCCAGGTTTTTTGAATCAGGATATCAATATTATTTTTGAAGGAATTCAGAAAGGCCTCCCGCTCGGAAGGCTCGTCGTTCATGATTTGCGAAAATTCAAGCCCGATACCGAGCATATCGGCAAAACTTTGCACTTCCCGCTCGGCGGGACTGATTCCATCTTTGTAACCACAGGGCGGAAAAAGCGCCTCTGCCGTTTTACGAAATTCAACCGGAATGGCCTCATTTGTTTTTGCAGAACAAACTAACATACTCTACCCTACCATTTTCTCGAAATCTTGTCAATAGGCTGCACTAAATATGCAATGCCCAGGACATTACTTGGTCCTCCGCTGGCGGACCGCCTCTATATCATAGCTAAAAAGCTCTCGGATATTACTGATGCCCAGGGCAAGGAGCGCCATACGGTCTATGCCGATGCCCCAGGCTGCTACAGGCACATGAACGCCAAGGCTTTCTGTTACTTCGGGGCGGAAAATACCTGAACCGCCCATTTCGAACCAGCCGAGCACCGGATGTTTTATGTGCACTTCCACACTCGGTTCGGTAAAGGGGAAGTAGCCCGGCACATATTTGATTTCTTTTGCCCCTGCCACCTCGGTCGCAAACATTTCGAGCATGCCAAGGAGGGTGCGAAGGTTTACATCCTCGCCTAAGACGATGCCTTCGGTTTGATAAAAGTCCGACAGATGGGTTGAATCGACCTGGTCGTAACGGAAACAGCGGACAATGCCGAAGTATTTGCCGGGGATTTTTGCATGGGGAAGGGTCTTTGCCGAAAGGGCTGTTCCCTGGCTGCGGAGGATGAGGCGGCGGGTAAATTCGCGGTCGAAGTGGTAATTCCAACCCATGCTGCCCGTGCCGCCGCCGTTTTCGTGTGCCGAAGCAACATTACTTAACCAAGGTTCTTCTATCCTTGCCGCATGAGCAAAGCCTGTGGGGTCTGCCGTATCGGCAATGCGGTAGACATCGTGTATATCCCGTGCAGAATGGAACTGGGGCATAAAGAGGGCGTCTGAGTTCCAGAATTCTGTTTCGACAAGGGGGCCGTCAAATTCTTCAAAACCAAGGGAGGCAAGTTTGTCTTTTACCCCTTCGAGGAACTGCGAATAGGGGTTGCTGCGTCCCGGTAAGAGCCGTGTCGGTGGTGTATTGACATTATAGGCACGGAAAGTTTTGCCGCGCCAGGAGCCATTTGCAAGCATCTCTGCCGTTAAGGCACCGAGTTCGCCGCCTGTGATGCCGGCTGCCTTGAGGGCCGCCTGTGTTTGCTCAATTCCAGGGGCAAAAACAAAAACAACCGTTTCTTTTTCTACAATACGAAAAGCAGAATCTGCAGCCCCGCGCTTTTTGGCAATTTTCTGCATCTCAGCCCTTTCGGCCTCAGCCAAATCCGCATCGGCCAACATTCCCGAAGCTGCCTCAGCCTTATCAAGAAGATTACGAACAACTACAATCCCCGAAAATCCGTTCGCGTGGTTGGCGTGGTTCGCGGTTAATCCTGTTGTTATAACCCCTTTCTCATCATTCATTGCCAAAAGCCCGCCTTTTGACAGACTCCCAAAAGCACTTCCAATATCTTTATTCTCAAGGCCGAGTTTTCCGGCAATTTCAGGCAGTTTTAAGCCCGGTTCGGCCTCGACCAGGGCAATAATGCGTTCCTCGGGGGTTCCACCGGCCTTCCAGGAGCGGCCTAAGTCTGTTATTTCATAGAAAAGTGTCTTTTCGCGCCGTTTTTCTTCGACAATTCCCTTGGCAGCAAGCCAGGAAAGGGCCTGGTTCCCATTGCCTGCCTTAAAGGCCAGGTCCTGTTCCACCTTTTCTACAGTCAGTTCATCCCCGGCCTTATATGAAAGGAGGACACGGGTCTCCAGCGGATGAAGGTTTTTTATATCTACAGCCATGTTAAAATAATAGCGATTTTCCGATTTTTTGGGAAGTAGGGGAATAACCGCGAACCACGCGAACTACGCGAACAATTATACATGAAATTTCGCTTTGAGCGCTTCGAAGCCGGCATCGGCTTCCTCATCAGTGAGTTCTTTTTCAGGTTCGGCGTATTGCAGCAGGCCTTCGGGTATTTCTTCGAGGAAGGGGGAGGGGGCGATTTCGTCTTCGCCGGCTTTTACTGCACGGGCATTACGGCGGCGGCAGGCGCTGATGTAAAGTTTGTCCTGTGCGCGGGTAAGGGCTACATAGAAAAGACGGCGTTCTTCTTCCAGGACGGCATTGTAGGAAGCCTCATCTTCCGTGTCGGCCAGGGCACGGGCATGGGGAATCAGATTTGCTTCGGCGCCTGCGATAAAAACCACCGGGAATTCAAGGCCCTTGGCTGCATGTATTGTCATAAGGCTGACCTTTGTGTCATCTTCATCATCGCTGTCGTCGTGGGTTAAAAGGCTGATACGGTTCAAGTAGGCATAGAGGCCGGCGTCCTCGGTATCATCGTCTTTTTCCCAGTCGGCCATTGAGGATATCAGCCTTTCAATATTCATATACTTCCACTTGGCGGCATTGTTCTCGTCTTTATCTTTGTTGGCAAACTCGGCGACAAGGTAGGCATAGTAATCAATCTTATCGACCAGGGCCTGAACCGCCTGTGAAAGTGAGGCAGGTTTCCCGCTCTCTTTATGCCCGGCTCTCAGCATCGCCTCGCGGCCTTCTTCGATTATATCCATAAATGATTCAATCTCGGCGTTTTCCGCTTTCGCTTCGCCAAAAAGGTCTTTATCGGCCTTTGCAGCCTGCCGGATACGGTCCATTGCATCCCAGATTGATGATTTATTCCGCGCTGCAAGCCCCGAGAGCCTTGCAATTGTCGTTTTGCCGATGCCGCGGCGCGGCGTATTGATAAT
Source organism: Spirochaetaceae bacterium (assembly GCA_031262035.1). Taxonomy (GTDB): domain Bacteria; phylum Spirochaetota; class Spirochaetia; order Treponematales; family Breznakiellaceae; genus JAISIL01. The sequence goes on from JAISIL010000109.1 coordinate 8,868, forward strand.
CCGCAAGAGATTCACATCGTCCCGGGGGTTCGCTATAACTCTGAGATATGATAAGACATCTTTTATCTCTTTCCGTCCAAAGAAACTCTGGCCGCCTGAAATCCGGTAGGGAATATTCTTGTCGAGCAGGGATTCTTCGATTGCTTCCATAAGATTGTTGGTGCGGACTAGGATGCCGAAATCGCCGAATTTCCGGTGCTCGCCAAAACGGAGCTCGTGAATGCGCTCTGCAATATACTCGGCCTCATCTTTTTCGCCATCAAGTTGAATAAACTCCAGGGGCTTCCCCGCTTCCTTTCCCGACCAGAGGGCCTTTTCCTTTCGGTTGGCATTGTGGGAAATGACCCCGTTAGCCGCATCGAGAATGCTTCCCGTAGAACGGTAATTTTGTTCCAGCTTTATTTCCAGCACAGTGGGGAAATCCTTTTCGAAAAGCAAAAGATTCTCATAATTTGCCCCCCGCCAGGAATATATTGACTGGTCATCGTCCCCGACTACACAGATATTTGCATTTTTTCCCTGCGCCTCCGCGCCTCCGCGTGAGATTAAGCGTAATAGCTCATACTGAATCCTGCTTGTATCCTGAAATTCATCTACCATGATATAGCGGAAACGCTGCTGATACTTTTCCAGAATCTCCGGCCTTGCCAGAAAAAGCTTTATCGGCAGGGCCAGAAGGTCATCAAAATCGACGGCATTAAATACCCGTAAATTTTCCTGATAGGTATCATAGACATGCTTAAATTCGCTGTTGGCCCCATTAATGCCGGCCCCCCATTGCAACATCCCCGTCTTTACCCCGGAAAACATCTGTCCGATTTTGTAGAGGTCAACACCGTCCAGGGCGACCTTGCATTCGCGCAGGCTGTCTTTGATTAATTGATTGCGGTCGGTTTCATCATATATCGAAAAATTTTTTCGGTATTGAGGCGTGGTGTTTGTTGCATCGGGAGGGTTTAATTGTTCAATATCTTCGCGAAGAATTTTTACTCCAAAGGCATGGAAGGTGGAGACGGTAAGGGCGTGGAGTTTTCGGCCGGTGATTTGGCGGACACGGCTTTGCATTTCGTGGGCTGCCTTATTGGTAAAGGTTAAGGCAAGGATTGCATGCTGGGGAATGCCGTGGCGAAGCATATTGGCAATGCGCTCTGTAATGACCCTTGTTTTTCCTGACCCTGCACCGGCTATAATTAAAAGCGGCCCTGCCAGTGTGTCTACGGCGAGCCGCTGCTCTGTGTTCAAATTCATCTGTTATGCCGGGGACGAGACTCGAACTCGTACCCCCTTGCGGAGAAGGGATTTTAAGTCCCTGGTGTCTACCATTCCACCACCCCGGCGATGCGCTAGTATGCTATACTATAGTATTTTTTAGAAAAAAGTGCAAGAGGGTAAAATCAGGCAAAATACAACCACGAATAACACGAATGGAACACGAATTTTTACTTACTTAATATAGATTATTCGTGTCGGCCTAGCCGATTCGTGCTATTCGTGGTTGTATATAAAGCAAAATGACTATCTTGACAAAAAAGGGGGTTTTCTTCACAATGGAGGTATGACACAGGATGATTTGCGGGTTACGGCGGATTTGGCGAAGCTTAATGTGAGCGAGGCTGAGTTAGCGGCGCTTTACCCGAATTTTGAGCAGATGCTCGAATATTTTGCCGATATGGATAAGGCTGATATCGGTCTTGATGATGACCGGCGTTCGGTTGAGTCGGATTTTTTCAGGAAGGATATTCCGCAGGATGGCGATTGGCAGAAGGCGCTGATTCCCAATGCCGGTGAGAGTGACGGGCCTTTTATTGTTATTCCCAATGTTTTGTAATAAGTAGCAGGTAGCAAGGAGCAGGTAGCAGGTATGAGTGATTATAAAGAGTATTTTGATTCCTGGGAAGCGAAGATTGGCTCGTTTATTGAGGTAAAAGAAGAAGATCTCACGCAAAGGCGCAAAGACGCAAAGGTTTTTGCGGTAAAAGATAATATTGCGGTTAAAGGGATGTCGATTAGCTGTGGGTCGAAGTTGTTGCAGCATTTGAAGGCTCCGTATACGGCGACTGCGGTGCAGAATTTGATTGATGCCGGGTATACCCCGGTGGGAAAGACCAATCTGGATGAATTTGGGATGGGGTCTTCTACTGATAATTCAGGAATTCAGCAGACCAATAATCCCTGGGATGCAAGCCGGGTTGCAGGTGGTTCGTCCGGCGGGTCTGCGGCGGCTGTTGCTGCAGGGCTTGTGCCTTTTGCCCTTGGCTCTGATACCGGTGGCTCTATTCGCCAGCCGGCTGCCTTTTGCGGCTGTGTGGGGCTGAAGCCGACCTATGGAGCGGTGTCCCGTTTTGGGCTGACGGCCTATGCATCAAGTCTTGAGGTGGTGGGTTTGTGTGCCGATTCTGTGGGACGAACGAAAGAGGTTTTCGGGGTGATGAAGGGGGCTGATCCTATGGACCAGACGACATATAGCCCCCCCCCAGCCCCCCCCGCAAGCGGGAGGGGAGTAACTGGTAAGAAGATTGCAGCTTTGAAAATTGCTTCCGGTATTCTTGATTCTGCTATTCAGAAAGGGTTTGATGAGGCTAAGAAAAATCTGCGGGATTTGGGCTATACTATAGAGGAAATTGATATTCCGGCTTTGCAGTTTGCTGCTCCGGCTTATTATACGATTGCAACGGCTGAGGCAAGCGCTAATCTGGCACGCTTTGACGGTGTTCGTTATGGGAAACGGCCTGATTGGGCGGAAAACCCTGATGAATTGGTTGAAAAGACCCGGGATGAGGGCTTTGGTGATGAGGTCAAACTACGAATTTTACTGGGAACCTTTGTTTTGCGTTCAGGTTTTCAGGATAGGTATTACCTGAAGGCACAGAAGATACGGGCCGGGATAAAAGAGGCCTTTGAAAAGGTGCTGGCGGACAAGGCGGCAATTCTTATGCCGGTTTTCCCCACACAGGCATTCGGGCGCGGGGAAGCAGGGCTTTCAGCCTTTGCCCAGAAGGCCGCCGATATCTACACCTGCTGTGCCAACCTGGCCGGTTTACCGGGCTTGAGCTTCCCGGTTGGTGTTGAAAACGGCCTGCCGGTAGGTATGCAATTGTTAGGCGCCGCCTTCGATGAGGATAGCCTGTTTGGAATAGCCGGAGAATACGAGGCAGCGCATCCATTCCCGCATCCTGAGGGCTGGAAAGATTGGTGGAAATGAATAAAATTAACCGCGGTTAAATATTTGGAGATATTTGTGAACTATCAAAGTTTTATCGGACTGGAAGTCCATATTCATCTGCTTACCAAGAGTAAGGTTTTTTGTAAATGTGATTCGGCGTTTGGCGCTGAACCGAATACCCATGTTTGTCCGGTTTGTATGGGTTACCCTGGGGTGCTCCCTGCACTGAATATTGAGGCAATGCGGATGGGCTGCACCGTAGCCCGGGCTCTTAATTGCAGTATTCCTGAACGAACCTGGTTTGAACGGAAACAGTATTTTTATCCTGATATGACAAAAAACTATCAGATTTCGCAGTTTGCTTCTCCGCTTGGCCAAAATGGGTATATCATCCTTGAAGGGGAGAACAACGGCCAGAAAATCAATAAAAAGGTGCGTATAAAAGAATGCCATCTTGAAGAAGACGCCGGGAAAATGATTCATACCGGCACCGTGTCGCTTCTTGACTATAATCGTGCAGGGGTGTCGCTCCTCGAAATTGTTACAGAACCTGATATGGAAACCGGCGAGGAGGCTGAGCTTTTTATCCGGCAACTGCGGCGAACGGTGCGTTACCTCGGTGTTTGTGACGGCAACATGGAAGAAGGTTCCCTTCGTGCCGATGCAAATGTGTCGATAAATACTCCGGGTGCAGGGCTGGGGAAAAAGGTTGAGTGTAAAAACCTCAATTCTTCCCGCTTTGTTCGTCTGGCCTTGAACTATGAGATTGGCAGGCAGGCTGTTCGGCTTGATGAGGGTAAAACGGTGGTGCAGGAAACCCGTCTCTGGAACGAAAACCGCGATCAGACAGAACCAATGCGGCAAAAAGAAAATGCACAGGATTACCGCTACTTCCCCGAGCCTGATTTACCGGTTTTTACCCCCGATGCAGCCTTTCTTAAAACGGTAGACGAAAGCCTTGTTGAGCTTCCACAGAACCGTATTAAAAGAATGGCTCAGCAATACGGCCTTGACGGCGGGCAGATTGATATTATTGCCGATGAAAAAGAAGAAGCGGACTTTTTTGAAGAAAGCGCAAAGGCAATTGGCCTGAAAGATGGTGCGGAAGCCGCTTATAAGACACTTGCCAATTACTTCCTTGGTGATATCCGTGGGTATTTAAATAAAAATGGCCTTGATGCAAGGCATATTCGGAGCCTTAACCTGAAGCCTGCAGGGCTTGCAGGCATTGTCAGGATGCAGGAGGAGGGCCGCATTAGTAGCAAGACGGCGAAAAAGGTTCTTGAAATGCTGCTTGCCGATGGCGGCGACCCAGAGGCCATTGTTGCAAAGAACAATTGGGAGCAGATACGGGATAAAGGCACTATCGAAAAGGCTGTGAACGATGTCCTGGCTGCAGAGGCTGCGACACTGGCAGACTTGAAAAAGGCAAAAGATGAAGGCAATGCGAAACGGGCATCTTCCCTGACGGCCTTCCTTGCGGGTAAGGCCATAGCGGCTACCGGCGGGCGGGCTGACCCAAGGCTTGTGCAGGAAATATTGGCAGGTAAAGTTTAACCACGAATCACATAATCAACCACGAATAATCACGAATGACCTAAAGGTCACACGAATTTTTAATACAAATCATAGATTATTCGTGTCGGCGAAGCCGATTCGTGTGTATTCGTGGTTAATTTTTTAATACCACCTCGGTTCTCCCGAAGCCTCCTGTTTCGGGGCGTGAGAAATAATAATCGGCGACACGGGGGTCTTTTTTCAGGTATTCATGGACGGCTTTTTGTAAGATGCCGTTTCCCTTGCCGTGGACGACGGCAAAATAATTGAGGCCTTGTAACACGGCGGCGTCTATCTGTTTTTGTAAGAGTTCTATTGCTTCTTTTTCCCGTATACCAAGGAGTTTCAGTTCCGGCTGGGCTTTTGTGTCATTTGATAAATCGTAACTGGCAATTTGCACACTGCTAGTGGCTAAGGGGTTTTGTGCTGCATCATCGGATATAGCCTCTAGTTCGTTTTCCGGCAGGGCCATTTTTACAGAACCAATTTCTACGAGCCACTGTGCGGGGGTCTTTTTTGTTGCCTTTTTTTCAAGACGCATTACACGCCCTCTTTTTCCGCTGGGTATTATTTTGACCTGTATGCCGGGGGCTAGTTCAGGCCCCCACGCGGCTCCTCCCCCAGCCCCTCCCGCAAGGGGAGGGGAGCTACTGGTTCCCGTTGCCCCTCCCCCCTTACGGGGGAGGCTGAGTGGGGGGTTCTCACTCAGTTTCTCTTCTTCCGCTTCTGTTTGTGCTTCAAGGCTTCGCAGGAATTCTTTTACCCTGAGGGTATCTTCTCTTTCTATATTGCCGCCTTTTTCTTTTAGTTCGCGGACCAGGTTTTCCAGGCTGCTTCGTGCTTCGCTGAGCAGTTTTTTGAAGGAAGAAAGGCCCTCTTTTCGAAGCTCATTTTCTTTTTGCTTTAAGCGCAGTTCCCATAAATCATTTTTTCGGCCTTGTTCTTTGAGCCGGCTTTCCCTGGTTTTTTGTTCTGTCAATTCTTTTTCGAAGGCGCGGCGTTTATTTTCCAGTTCTTTTATTAAGGCTGATAGATCAGTCTGTTCGCCTGCAAGATAATCGTGAGCCTTGTTCACGGTGCTTGTATCGAGGCCATTGCGTTGGGCAATTTCCAGGGCACGGCTTTCGCCGGGGAGGCCCATTACAATGCGGTAGGTGGGGCTTAAGGTGCTTGCATCAAAATCGACGCAGGCATTTTCCACGCCGGCCCGGGTGTAGGCATAGTGCTTTAATGCACCGTGATGTGTAGTAATTATAACACTGGCCTTTTTATCGAGGAGGCTGTCCATGATGGCCATTGCGATACTGGAACCTTCCTGCGGGTCTGTTCCCGAACCAAGTTCGTCGAGGAGAACCAGGGATTGTGCAGTGCTCTGTTGCATAATCAGTGCAATGTTTGCCATGTGTGCAGAAAAAGTAGAGAGGGATTGTTCAATTGACTGTTCATCGCCAATGTCGGCAAAGATATTGTCAAAAAAGGGAAGGCTGCTGCCCTCTTTTGCGGGGATTCCAAGCCCTACCTGATTCATCATGGCAAAGAGGCCCAGGGTTTTAAGGGCTACGGTTTTGCCGCCGGTGTTCGGGCCGGTTATAATAACGGCATGGGTTTCAGCATTCATGATAAAATCTATGGGAATAGGCTTTTTAAGCAGGGGATGTTTTGCATTGTGTAGTTGTATTGTCTGTGCGTCCTCTGCAAATACGGCCTTTGTGTCTTTTGTCCAGCGGGCACGGGCACGGATCGTTTCAAGCTCAATTGTTTTTTCATGCAGGGTTTTTATTTCATCGTAATGAGCGCCCAGCTTTGCCCTGAGTTCGCGGAGGACACGGCGGATTTCTGCATCAAGTTCTTTTTGAAAAACAACAATATCATTGTTTAGCTGCACTGCTTCTTCGGGTTCAATGAAGCAGGTCTGGCCTGTTTGTGACACCTCGTGCACAATACCGCGAATACGGCCGCGGAAGTTTATCTTTACTGCAAGCACTGTTCGCCCGTCTCTTTGGGTAGGAACAGTGGATTGCAGCATCTGTGTATAATCACTGTTTGTGTATTGTGCAAAAAGGTTTTCAATAGATTGCCTTGTGTGGCTAATACGCCGCTTAATGTCCCGAAAACAGGGGAGGTCGCGGAGAGCGCCGTCTCTTGTAATAATACGAAAGATTTCTGTTGATAAGGAGCTCACGCGGAGACGCGGAGGCGCGGGGAAATTTACTCCGCGTCTCCGCGCCTCCGCGTGAGATTCAATCCATTCGAATATCTCGATGCTCCTTTCGATAAAGAGCCCTAGTGCAAGCGCTTCTTCAAGTTCCAGAGTGGAGCCTTCTACTTTTAGTTTGGGGATGATAGTATGTATAACAGGCAGTGTTTTTTTAGGGCTTGAGTCATCATCTTTTATCAGTGTGTAGTATTGCTGTACAAGTAGTTTTAGTGTTATAGCAGTATTTGTGTCACCGGCAGGTTTTGTGTTGCGCAGTATTTCTGCTGCTTCTTCGCTTAGTGCATAGTCTGCAACTGTCTGCATTATTGCGGGGAATTCCAGTAATTTGACTGCTTTTTCGTTCATTAGCGGCTTAATTCCTTTAGTTCTTCGCGTATACGAAGAAAACTTTCATAACGGTCTTCGTGAATATAACCTGCATTCACCGCTTCAAGGATTTTACAACCCGGTTCTACCGTGTGGGTGCAGGACATGCCGAAACTGCATTTGCCGGCAAGGGGAGCAAATTCGCGCATATAAAGTATCAGGGTATCTGCGCTTACACCGGCCGGTAAGAGGAGGCGTATACCCGGTGTGTCAATAATACTAATAGGAGTGGCCGCATCTTTTTCTGATTGATATAAACAGGATTGGCTTGTTGTGTGGCTGCCCCTGTTATATTTTTCGTTTAATTCACCTGTTTTTATATTGAGGCCGGGGAAGAGGGTGTTCAAAAAACTGCTTTTCCCCACACCGGATTGGCCGGTAAGCACCGAGGTCTTATTCACCAGAACTTGTTTTAAGTCCTCTATTCCCTCGCCTGTTTTGCAGGAGATACGAAAGACCGGATAACCTAAACGGTGTGCATCTTCCAGACGCTCTTCTATATCAATAAGGGTATCGGCAATGCCGTTTTCGGCGGGCTTTTTGCTGAGATCCCATTTATTGCACATAAGCATTGCAGGCACACCGGCTACATCGGCCTGCAATAAAAGCCTGTCCAAAAAGCGGGGGCGAAAAGGCGGGGATGCAGGGGTGACCATACAGAGCACAATATCAATGTTTGCCGCAAGGAGCTGCGGTGCGCTCGATGAGGCATCCTGATATTTTACCTCGCTCTGCTTGGCCATATCCGGATAGCGTTTTGAACCGGCGCCTTTTTGGTTCAGTCGGGAAAATACATTTCGGCGCGGCTCTACTGAAACTATCTTGTCGTCTTCCAGATTGACAATGTCCCCCGGCGCCAGTGGATTATAGTAACCTTCTACTCCCTTAAGCACCTTTCCCTTGATTGGACATTCAATAAAGGGCTGGGGGAGGGGATTCTCGAGCGGCTTAACCGTCCAGATATTTCTTGACCCCTTAATTACCAAAGCCTGCAATTTTAAACCCATATTCCTCGGCACGTTTCTGCCATATTAAATCGGAAACATCATTGTTGCTTAACAACAAGATTTGTTCACAAAGCTTGCCTGTGAACAAACTTTGTGTGTTAGGCGCTTCGCGCTTAATCAGTTCTTCTATCCTTCTTGCTACCCCGTCTACAGAATCGAAGATTGAAATATCAGGAGTTGCCAATTTTACAAAGGCTTCTTTTAAGTGTAGAAAATGTGTGCATCCTAAAACTAAACTGTCTACCTTTTCTGTGCGCAGTGTTTCTATATAGGGCTTAATCAAGAAAGCTCCCTGTGTTTCAAATTCATCTTTTTCAAGTAATGCAAAATTAATTTCGGCAAAGGCAACAAGGTCGGGGGCTGCTACATTTACTAGTATACAAGCAGATTGAGCACTGTGTAGTAAGTCTGTAGTGTAGCTATCTGATACAGTTCTTTCCGTGCCGATAATACCAATACGGCCTGTTTTGCTGGCAAGGGCTGCAGGCTTTATTGCAGGAACAGTGCCCACAAATTCTGTTCCGGGGAATGTATCACGGAAAACCTGTAGTGCGCTTACAGACAAGGTGTTGCACACAAGGACAATCAGGCTGGGCTTGTATGTTTTGATTAATTTTTCTGCAAGGGGCACTGTGCAGGCGATTAATTCATCCTTGCTTTTAGGCCCGTAGGGGAAGTTCAAATTATCGGCAAGATACAGAAGTGGCACATCGGGGTTTCTTTTTCGAAAATAGTCGGCATAGGGGAGCCCTCCGGCGCCTGAATCCCAGAAAACGATTCGATTTTCAAGATTTTCTTTCATCATCATATTGAGAATAAACTACCAAAGGCCTTTTTCGCGTCCGTTTTTTCATTTGCATTGTTCTTTTTGCCTTTCGGACTGTGATTGACACGGTAGTCGGGGTTCAGTTTAAACCAGTCACAGAAATTTGCCCGTTCTTTATCCACAACCCGCTCGGCCTGCCCTTCGTTGCAATCATTATACTCACCCGGCTTGAAAAAACGGCAGTTGAAGCAGCAGCGCAGGTCTTTTCCACAAGTATTGCACACAAGCGAATGCCCCAAGGGTTCAGAGTCTGTAATAGCAGTTCCGCAATACCAACACATAGCTTAATCTTATACCGGATTGTTGGTTTTGTCAAGGGTGCTGAATTTATACAACCACGAATAGCACGAATCGGCTGCGCCGACACGAATAATCTATTCGTGGTAAAAAAGTATTTATTCACACAAAATTCATAATTTTTTTGTATATTGTAATAAGTTTCTATTTTCGCTATAATTAAAGGGATATTATGAAAAGATTTATATATAAAGGCATCTTGTTTTGTCTGTGCGCCGGATTGTGGGGGCAGGAGGCGGTAAAACTCACTGTAGATGAGGCGGTCAAGCATGCACTTGCCAATAGTTATCAGTTGAAGAGCGCTCAGATTGACCTTGCCATAAAGGAGCGGGCCGATAAGAATTCCTGGAATACCTTTTTGCCTGCGGTGAACCTTACCGGGACTTTGAGCCGGAGCAATAGTGATTTTCAAAAAACGATAGATAGTGCGAAAAGTCAGACTGAAGCGATGGGTGGTCTTATTGCGGCGCTACAGGGACCACCTTTCAATTTACCAATTCCTTATACTCCGATTGATTATGGCACTGCTGCAGAGGCCGACCAATGGACTATGGTGGCGCCGGGGGTGTCTGCATCCTGGGCATTTGCACCGGCGATGCTTATTGCAATACAGGCAGCCCATGCAGACTATGAAACAGGCTTAATCACCTGGCAGCAAACACAGGCACAGGTGGAATTGAATGTGCGGAAATTGTTCTACGGTATTTTAATGATGCAGCAGAACCTGGAGATACAGGAAGAGAGCCTTGCCTCTGCTGAAGAACGGGTGAAGCAGGCCGAAGCATCATTCAGGAACGGGCGCCAGCCTGAATTACAATACCTGCAAGCCCAGGTTGCCTATGAAAATTCTAAACCCACTGTTCTGCAAGCCAGGCAGACAATCGAAAATAACCTGGAAACCTTTGCCTTTCTTATCGGTATGCCAAGCGGAAGCATAATTGAATTGGACGGGGCAATCGAGCCTTCTTATAAAGACCTCAATGCCGAGGACCTTATTACGCAGAACCTGTATAAAAGCTTTAGCTTGCAGAGCCTTGAAGCAAATAAAAACTACCTCGACCTTAATAAAAAGGCCCTGAATTGGCAGACCTGGTTTCCGGCAATCTCTATTCAGTATTCTTATCAATTGCTCCGTTCGCTCAGCGATAAGGAATGGTATTCAGACCAGGTGAACAATAACCTTGGCGGTTCTTTAAGCATCACCCTTGCCTGGAATTTGAGCAATTTACTTCCCTGGTCGACACAGAGCCAGCAGGCAAAAACCCTTGAGGATAATTTAAAAAAACTCGATGTATCAAAACAGATGGCCATTGACAATGCAAAAATAGATATAAACCAAAAGGTGAAGGCCCTTGAACTGGCACAAACCCAGATTGATGCCATGGAAGCAAGTGTCGGCTTGGCACAAAAGGCATACGACCAGACCAATACCCTCTACCAAAATGGTTTATCCGAATTGCTCGATGTCCGTGATGCACAGAATAGCTTGAACCAGGCCAAGTTAGGCCTGTTGAACCAGCAGTATACCTATTTAACGGGGTTGCTGGATTTGGAGTTTGCGTTGAATACGAAATTGTAAAATAAACCACGAATAACACGAATGCCCTTCGGGCACACGAATTTGTTATACCAATCATTGCGTATTCGTGTAGCAACGAAGTGCTATTTGTGTTATTTGTGGTTAAAATTAGGAGATATGTTGATGAAAAAAATATTTGTTGTTCTACCCATAACACTGTTACTGCTCATATCCTGTAATCGGCAAAATACCCCTGCCGCCAACAACGCCGCAAGCGCGGAACCTGAAACGGTGTATGCTGTCAATACAAGACAGGCGGTGCTGGGGAATCTGGATGATTATTTGCAGTTTGGCGGCAATGTAACGGCGGCTTCTACTGTTACGGTTATGCCTACAGCTACGGGGAAGATTGCCAATATATATGTTGATGTCGGGAGCAGGGTTTCTGCCAATCAGATTATCATGCGGGTAGACCCTTCGCAGCCGGGGCTGACCTATGAGATGTCGCCGGTTCGGGCTCCTATTGCAGGGACGATAACCGCTGTGCCTTATTCTATTGGTGCAACGGTAGCGCCGAGTATGCCGGTTGCACAAATTGCTACCACAGGCAGGCTCGAGATTGAAGTGAATGTTGCAGAACGTTTTATTTCCCGTGTTAAATTGGGGCAGCGTGCAGAACTGAGCTTTGACGCCTATCCTGGTGAAACATTTGCTGCAAGTGTTGTAGAAGTGTCTCCGGTGCTGGATACAACAAGCCGCACCATGACTGTGCAATTAGGTGTCAGTAATAATCCTGATAATAAAATTAAAATCGGGATGTATGCACGAGTTAAAATTATAACCGATGAAAAAAAGAATATAATTACTGTCCCGGCCGAAGCCCTGGTAAGCCGTTCAAACGAAAATTATGTGTTTATTGTTTCTAATGATATAGCCCATCTGATTAAAATAAAACCGGGTATCACCGTTGATGATATGATGGAAGTATCCGACGGCCTTATTGCAGGGGATGAAGTGGTTACCCGCGGACAAACGCTTTTAAGCGAAGGCAGTAAGGTAAACATAGTAAACACTGCAAGTAATAGCACAAACAGTAATACTGATGGGGGCAATTAAATGAATCTTGCACGAGGCGCAGTTAATAGGCCAACCACCTATTTTATAGTATTTATTGTGCTTGCCATTCTTGGTATATACTCGACATACAATTTAAAAATGGACCTCCTTCCCAATATCGAAATTCCCTACATCGGGGTTATTACTACCTACAGCGGAGCGGGGCCTGAAGAAGTAGAACGGAGCGTTACAAAGCCTCTGGAAAGCGCTCTTGTGTCCGTTTCCGGCATAAAATCATTAAATTCTATCTCATCTACCGGGCAAAGTATTGTATTTTTGGAAATGAACTATGGGGCAAGCCTTGATGAAGCAAGTAATCAGATGCGGGATTACATAGACCGTGTTCGCGCCTATTTGCCCGATGATGCAGATTCCCCCTTGATTATTAAAGTAGACCCTTCGATGCTGCCGGTTATGTTTTTGACCCTTGACGGACAGCGCACCTCGGAGGAACTTTACCGTTATGCTACAGATAATGTGCAGCCGATGCTTGAACAGATAAACGGTGTAGCAAGTGTTGGTATTTCAGGCGGACGCGATGAGGCTATCAATATAGAAATTCCCCGTGACCGCCTTGAAGCCTACAATCTGACTATCACCCAGGTAAGCCAATTAATTGCAGCACAGAATGTAGACAGTTCAGCCGGCACCATTACCGAAAATGAAATGGACTACACCATTCAGACACAGGGTTCCTATCAATCATTAAATGATATGCTGGACACGGTTATTGCCTACAAAACGGTAACACCCACCGGCAGGCAGATACCGGAAATGCGAACCATCAAATTACGGGATATAGCAGATGTAATAGACGGTTATAAACCGCGCACCAGTATTGCCTATGTAAATGGAACGCCTGCAATAATGATGTCTGTTACCAAACAGAGCGATGCAAACACCGTGCAGGTCTCTGATGCAATTCAGGCGCAGATACCGAGAATCAACAATGCCCTCCCCAATGATGTGAAGCTTGAAATAGTATCTGATAACTCAAACATGATTCGAAGTTCTATCAGCAATGTTATTTCCAGTGTGTGGCAGGGCGCAGTTCTGGCGGTTATTATCCTCCTCGTATTCCTCCGTTCCTGGAAGGCTACGATTATTATCGGGCTTTCAATTCCCTTCTCGGTTATCGTAACACTGATGCTGATGTATTTCTTCAACCTGACACTAAACCTGATGACCCTCGCCGGCCTGGCCCTCGGTATCGGTATGCTTGTTGACAACTCAATCGTTATTCTTGAAAATATCTTTCGATACACCGAAAAAGGCTCCCGTCCTACTGTTGCCGCTATGCTTGGTTCCAGCGAGATGATTGGAGCTATCACCGGTTCTACACTGACCACTGTTTGTGTATTCCTCCCGATGATTATGCTGCAATCGGAGCTGGGTATGTATGGGCAGGTTTTTCAGGGGCTGGCATTCACCGTTGTATTCTCTCTTATGTGCTCTCTTGGCACGGCCATCTTTCTTGTGCCGGTTTTGTCATCACACTATCTTGTTATTAAAGATATCAATAAACCGAAGCCCGGCTTTCTGGAGCCGATTAATCAGGCGCTCGGAGGCTTCTTTGAGGCAATGGATAGAGGCTACGGAAACCTTGTCCGGCGGATTCTTAAGCACAAGGCAATTTTTATCAGCATTATCGCCGTCCTTTTTGCCGGAAGTTTATACCTTGTTATATCGGGAACGATACCATTTGAGCTCTTTCCCGACCAGAGCTCGGACAGTGTCAGTATTACCGCAACCCTGCCACAGGGCACTTCGCTTGATGTTACCGAGCAAACACTGATTCAATTGAATAATATAGCACAAAAAGAAATCACCGGCCTTAAGGAAAGTAATTTTAGAACCGGCGGCGGGCTTTTGTCGAGCGGCACGAACAGCGGCACCCTGCAACTGGAGCTTTACGATTCCGATGAGCGAAAGGGCCACCCGGAATATATGACTTCGACAGAGGTTGAAGCGAAGCTTCGGCCCTACTTTGCCTCCTTCCCCGGGGTTACTCTTGCCTTCCAGTCAGGCGGCATGTCTGGTCTGGGGAGTTCAGGCGCTATCGATGTCACTATAAAAAGTGAAGACCTGAATGCGGCGCGCACAACGGCAAATGAAATTGTGGAACTCTTTCGGACAAAGGGGCAGGATTATGTGCTCGATGCGTCTTCTACCCTGCAAGACGGGCTGCCTCAGGTAAATATTATTGTAGACCGCGACCGCATGCAGCAATTTGGTTTAAACATTGCCACTGTAGGCGCTGAAATAAGGGGAAACATTACCGGTATTACCGTTGGCCGCTACACCAAAAGCGGCACCGATATTGATATCATTGTGCAGCTTGCAGAAAAAGACCGTGAACAGCTTGCCGACCTTTCCAATATATTTGTCACCAGCGCTGCCGGTATGCGTATTCCCCTTTCCAGTTTTGCCCGTTATGAAGAAACTACCTCGCCGGTGTCTATCAATCGTGAAGACCAGGCGCGGACCATCCATGTAACGGCAACCCCGGTGACCGGCGTCGCGGTGGCCGATGCGGAAAGCTTTGTTGAAAAGCTCATTGCAGAAAATATTCCCTACAATGAATCGGTGCAGATTTCTTACGGTAATGGCCAATGGGCGCTGATTGTCCAGTATCTTGGCGTATTCTTCCAGATTATCGCCCTGGCGGTTCTTCTTGTCTTTGCCGTTATGGCCGCCCAGTTTGAATCGTTTAAGGACCCCTTTATTATCATCTTCTGTATACCGCTTTCGTTTATCGGCATCATCCTGATGTATCTGATGACAGGGGAAATTTTAAGCCTGATGACCGCGGTCGGCTTCCTGATTCTGGTTGGTGTTATCGTCAACAATGGCATCGTTCTTGTTGATTATACCAACCTGCTCCGGAAGCGCGGCGAGAGCCTCGAGGACGCCTGTGCACATGCAGCGGCGAACCGGCTCCGGCCTATCCTGATGTCCGTGTTGACCACCGTCCTTGGCCTTGTTCCCATGGCCTTCTTCGGCGGTGACGGTGCAGAAATGACCGGCCCGATGGGGAAAACCGTTCTCGGCGGCCTTTCCTGGGGTACCCTGATGACCCTCTTTATGGTTCCCTGCATCTATTATATATTCAATAAGGGTAATGAAAAGAAAAAGGTACTGGCGATGGCCACAGCCCAGCAGCGCTTCGAGGCGGAGTTCCGGGGGGAACTGGCCGAGGCCGGCGCGGGTAGATTAACCGCGAACCACGGCAACCACGCGAACGATAAGACCGTAGGCGAATACGAAGGAGAGACCCTATGAACAAGGTGCGAATGGAATTAATCATGAGCGAGGCTATTCAGGAAGAATTTCTTACTGATATTGATATGGCCTGCCCCGGTATTAAATATACCCAGGTAGTTGATGCAAAGGGCCGGGGAAACACTACCCCTAAGCAGGGGGACGCTATCTGGCCGCAGTTTAATACGATTATCACTATCTATTGCAGCAGGGAAGAAGCGGCACGGGTATTGATTATTGCAAAGTCGCTCAGGCAAAAGTTCCCCACCGAAGGAGTCGCCTGTTTTAGAAGCGAGGCAGAGGAGTTATAGGGGAGACAGGATAAAATAATTAAACCACAAATAGCACGAATCGGCTTTGCCGACACGAATAATCTATATTAAGTAAGCAAAAATTCGTGTGGCCGAAGGCCATTCGTGTTATCCTATGTTTTTTGTCAAGCAGTTTAGCGATATTTTTTTAAAAATATTTGCTGCTTGACAAAGGACACCCTGACATTTCCATCAGGCAGCAGACTCCCATTTC
>JAISIL010000139.1 GCA_031262035.1 Spirochaetaceae bacterium
TAATAAATAAACATATTTAGAGGCTATTAAACAAGTTTTTTCTTTAAAGCCCCTACAGGGGGTGAAAGGGGACATTTTCGCTGGTCGTAACTAGGGGACAAAATCGCTGGTCGCTAACAATATCATCAGGTACTACTTGCCACAAAGTCTTTTTTTCGATATAATTTAAGATAATGTTTCTAAAAGCTTTAAGCATTTTTGGTTTTAAATCATTTGCAGACAAAACTCAGATGGAATTTGCAGATGGCATTACGGCCTTGCTTGGCCCGAACGGCTGCGGAAAGTCGAATGTTGTTGATGCTATCAAGTGGGTCCTTGGCGAGCAGGCAAGCCGTGCCATGCGTGCCGAAAAGATGGAAGATGTTATTTTTAACGGCACGGACAGCCGGAAAGCCCTTAATGTGGCCGAGGTGACCCTTACCATTG
The DNA here is from genome assembly GCA_031262035.1 of Spirochaetaceae bacterium. Taxonomy (GTDB): domain Bacteria; phylum Spirochaetota; class Spirochaetia; order Treponematales; family Breznakiellaceae; genus JAISIL01. The sequence continues at coordinate 427 of JAISIL010000139.1, forward strand.
CCAACGAACACGGCCTTCTTCCTATGGACATGCCCGAGGTGCAAATTCGCCGCCGTCTTTACCGCAGTGGCGAAAGCGAGTATTTTATCAATACCAATCAGGTAAAACTGAAGGATATTCGGGAACTTTTTTGGGACACCGGCGTCGGAAAAGCCGCCTACAGTGTCATGGAACAGGGGAAAATCGATCAGGTTCTGTCCAGCAAGCCCGAAGAACGCCGTTATTTGTTCGAAGAAGCGGCAGGAATTACCCGTTATAAGGTCCGGGGAGCCGAAGCAGCCCGAAAACTGGAAAAAACGCAGGAAAATATGCGTCAGGTAGAAGGAATTTTGGGCGAAGTGAAGCGTTCCTACGATAGTTTAAAGGTTCAGGCCGATAAAACTCTTGTGTATCGTAAATTAAAGGACGATATTTTCAGTTTTGAACTGGATATTCAGCTTTTACGCCTGAAACAATTCAAATATGACAAGGCCGAGCGCGAAGAGGAGATGCGAAAGCGGCAGGGCGAGCGGGACAGCGTGCAGGCCGACCTTGACGCTATCCGAAAGAGCCTAGCCGAAAATATGGATCTGGTGAACAGCCTTGAAGAGCAGCTTGTTGAATATCAGAAGAACATTTACGGCCTTGCCATTGAAAAACACAGCAAGGAGCAGGAGGCCAAGCGGCTGGCCGAACAGCGAAACGAGGCAAAACAGACAATCAGCGCCCAGGAAGGCCGGGAAAAGCTTTGCGAAGATAAGATTGACGAGCTTACCGAAGATGTTGACGCCCAGGAAGCCCAGGTTCGCGAGCTAAAGACGAAGGCTCTTACTATAGAAGATAATATACGGTCTTTCGAAGAAAATATTGAGCTTGCGGCAAGCAAAATAGGCGAAAATAATGGCCTTGTGCAAAAGAACGAGGGCGAAATACACGAATTAGAGGCAAAACAAGCCGCTCTGGAAGAGGATCTAGCGGCAATCACCGATGATATCGTGGCCGCTCTCGATGCCGGGCTAAAGGAAGCGGGCTATTCCGCAGCAGAAAGGCGCAGCGCCGAGGCTGAGATGGATTCCCTCCTTCGGAAAATGCGTAATTTGGTTGATGATGATTTAACCGCGAACCACGCGAACCACGCGAACATTGAAGAGGTTCAAAGGCTGATTGGTCAGGCACAGCAGGTTTTTGATAAATACAAGACTTCGACCCCCACCTTCCTTGACGATTTCCTCGCCCCGGAGGGCATTATCACTAAAAAACGTAAACTTGATTTTGATATACGAACATCAAAGGATGCACAGGCTGACCGGCGGATAAAAATTACGGCTCTGCGGCAGGAAAATCATGAATTAAACGAAAAAATCAATGAATATCGTTCTACTTTGGAAGAATTACGGGTTACACGGGAACGGCTTACTACACAGGCAGCCTCGGCGGAGGAGCAGGCGAGGCTTATTCGGCGTGAATTGGCCGGGCAGGAGGCTCTTTTAAAGACTATTCGTGATGAACTTTACCTTGCACGCAAGCGTTTGGACGAAACCGAAGATGCAATTAGCGATATTGAAAGCGAATTAGCCGAAATTGAACAAAAAGGCCTTCGTTTAACGGCTGAACTAGAAAAACTGGAGAAGGATATTGCCCAAAAGAACGGGGATGTAGCAGGAAAAGAAGAAAGTATCAAGAAAAGGATGTCGGAATTGGCCCGTGCCAATGAGCGCCTTGAAAAAATTCACCTGGAACTGGCACAATCCGATACGGAAATCCGTAATATTCAGGAAAATTTTAGGGAAACCCACAGCCGCGACCTAATGGAATTTGAGGAGCGGATTTTCGAAATAAAGCAAGCGCCGGGGGAACTGCGGGAACAGCTTGCTTCTTCCCGTGCCAAATTGCGTGACCTCGGTTCGGTAAACCTTATGGCCCCTGAAGAATTTGCAGAGACAAAGGAACGCTACGACTTTTTGTCCGGACAGCTTGCCGACCTTGCCAAGGCACGCGACGATTTGGAAAATATTACAGCGGAAATACGGGCGGAATCATCGGCACTGTTTCTGGCTACCTACAATAAAATTAAAAAGAACTTTCATAATATGTTCAGGCGTTTGTTCGGCGGCGGCCGTGCGGAACTCCGTTTGCAGGACCCCAACCATGTGCTGGAATCGGGCATCGAAATTTTTGCCCAGCCGCCGGGGAAAAAGCTGGAGAACATCAGCCTCTTGTCGGGTGGCGAAAAGTCGATGACCGCTGTGGCCCTTTTGTTTGCAACCTATATGGTAAAGCCTTCACCCTTCTGCCTCCTTGACGAAATTGATGCGGCGCTGGATGAGGCAAATGTCAGCCGCTTTGTCCAACTGCTTCGGGAATTTGGCAATACCAGTCAGTTTATTGTCATTACCCACAACAAAAAGACTGTTACCGGGGCCGGCACCCTCTTGGGGGTGACAATGGAAGAATCCGGTGTAACAAAGGTCATTTCCGTGCGCCTTGAAAATGATGAGGGAAAGCCCATTGCCCCGCCGCCCCAGGCCGAGATATTTGATGAAGAGGTAGAACCGGAAAGCGGCAGGGAACTACCCATCGGTATAGATAACCCCGATGAGGTCAGCGAAGAAGTATTGCGCCCCATCCGCGCCGGTATGCTAAAGGCAGAAGAATGAGAGCCCCCACCCAACCTCCCCCAGAGGGGGAGGAGTAAATTTGCTCCCCTCCCTCTGGGAGGGGCTAGGGGAGGGTATTTGAAGGAGAAAAAAAATGAGAGCAGTAGATATAATTCAGAGAAAGAGAGACGGGTTTGAGTTAGATACTGAGGAAATCAAATTTTTCATTTCAGATTATGTGGCCGGGAAAATTCCCGACTATCAGGTTTCTGCCTGGGCAATGGCGGTGTTTTTCCGGGGAATGACGGCACGGGAAACGGGGGCGCTCACGGAGGCTATGCTCCATTCCGGGAAAAGAATCTCACGCGGAGGCGCGGAGGCGCGGGGAATATATATCGATAAACATTCCACCGGTGGGGTAGGGGATAAGACCAGTTTGATATTGGCCCCTCTTATTGCCGCTCTGGGAGAACAACGGTGGTTGAGCTTGTCGAAACCACCTGCCCCTGTCTATGTCCCCATGATGTCGGGCAGGGCTTTGGGGATTACCGGGGGGACGCTGGATAAGCTTGAATCAATTGCCGGTTACAGCACAGCCCTTTCCGAGGAGGCTATTTTTGAAGGCCTTGAGAAAAATGGCTATATCATGTGCGGGCAGACGGCAGATATTGCACCGGCTGACCGGCTTTTGTATTCATTGCGGGATGTAACGGCAACCGTTGAATCTATTCCATTGATTACGGCAAGTATCTTATCAAAGAAGGCGGCGGAAGGGGCACAGTTCCTGGTGATGGATGTAAAGTATGGTTCCGGGGCCTTCATGAAAAAGCAGGCAGACGCAGAGGCCCTTGCCAAGTCGCTTGTCGATACCGGCGAGGTTTTGGGCCTTAAAGTATCTGCAATACTCAATTCAATGGACGAGCCTTTGGGAAGGGCTGTAGGGAACTGGCTTGAGGTTGAAGAATGCCTCGACTTTCTTGAAAACTATAAAACTGCGGGGACGAGCTCTTGTATCGAGCCTGATTTGCAAAAAGTTACTTTGGATTTAGCCGCTCGTATGGCCGTTTTGGCAGGCCTTGCTGCCGATGATGCCGAAGGAAGGGAATTATGCGAAAAATGCCTGGAAACCGGAGCCCCTTTTAAGAAGTTCCTTACCAATGTTGCCTTACAAGGCGGCAATCCCGATGATATGCTTGCAAGGCGGCAGAACAAATGGCGCTCTCCGTATAAGGCAGAGCTCAAGGCGGAAAGGGCAGGGCAGATTGTGCGTATTGATGCAGGGAAAGTAGGCCATGCCTCTGTAGCCCTGGGAGTAGGCCGCAACCGTAAAGAGGACAGTGTCTGCCCCACGGCAGGCATCATCTTCCATAAGAAAAGCGGCAGCAGCGTGCAGGCAGGGGATACAATCATGGAAGTATACGGCAAGGACGAGGCTTGCTTGCAAATAGCTTTGCCTGAGTTGAGAGATGCAATCGAATATAAGGCTGAATAATGAACCACGAAGGACACAAAGTACACAAAGAAAATTGTGGACTATTGTATAATAATACTTCGTGTCCTTGGCGTCCTTTGTGGTTAAATTGATTTGAGAGGACAAGATGAACTACTATAAACAAGAAATTCCCCCCGAAATGGTAAAGCAGGTGGCGGCAAAGTTTGGCTGCAATCTCCAAATGGCATCTATTTTAGCACGGCGGGGAATTACATCGGGCGATGAGGCTATCTATTTTCTGGAACACAGTGACAATCTTATGCACAATCCTTTTTTGTTCAGCGGCATGGAAGATGCGGTTGACCGTATTCTTGATGGCGCCGAAGAACAGGAACGGGTGCTGATTTTTGGCGACCGCGATGTGGACGGCATTACTGCTACAACAATCCTCTACAATACCTTAAAAAGCCTCGGCCTTGAAGTTACTTGTAAAATTCCTACCGGTGATGAATCATATGGGCTGAGCATAGAGGCAGTTGAGGCGGCGGTAAAAGAAAGCATCTCTTTGATTATTACCGTGGATAATGGTATCTCCTGTGTAGCGGAAATTGCCCATGCCAACGAGCTGGGGATTGATGTGATTATTACCGACCATCACCTGCCTCAGGAGGAAGTGCCACAGGCTTATGCAATAATTAATCCGAAGTGGACCGACCCGGAGGCAAAAGATGCGGGTTACCCCTTTCGGGATCTTTCCGGTTGTGCCGTTGCCTATAAGCTCTGTGCTGCATTACGTTTTGCCAAAAAGAGCGGCCAGGAGCTTGACCTTTACGGACACACCATCTGCCTTTTGAACACCCGGCCGGGGAATGATGCTATCATTATTGAGGCGGTGAAACTCCGGAACCTCGTGGAAATTGCCCGGCTTACCGAGACGATTATTCCGGAGAGCATCAAGATAAGTGACACGCGCCTCCCCCGCTTCTTTGAGGGCATGGAAATATTTGCCTGGGATGTGGCCGGGCGGAAGAAGGACTTTGTTGCAGCTTTTGGGAAGGGAATCGACCTTTATCTGCTGGATTTGGCAACAGAAATCCCCAAACTCTTTCCTTCTATGCAGGGGAAAAGCCTGTACCGGCTGAAAGAAGAATCGAGATATGCAAAATATGCTGAAGAAGCGCCCGGCGAACTGGATGTTTTAATCAATCTTTTTAATCTCTGGGTGCGAAAGAAGGGTAATCTTTTCTCTGACGAGGACCGGGCCGACTTACAGCTTGCCGCTTTGGGCACTATAGCGGATATTATGCCGCTACGGAACGAAAACCGCCTCATCGTGAACATCGGAATAGAAGAAATCAATAAGAAAGCGCTCCCCGGCCTTTCAGATTTGATTCTAGCCCTTGGTTTATCAGGGAAAAAGCTCGATTCCCATGAAATTTCATGGCAAATTACCCCTGCATTGAACACCGCAGGCCGAATGGGCTGCCCTGAAAAGGCTTTACAGATGCTTTTATCGGAAAATATTGCCGAACGAAGCGCTTTAGCTGCTGAAATCCGTGAATTGAATGAAGAAAGAAAGCAAAAAGTCGAGGATTCGCTTGAATTGTTGTGGAAAGAGGCTGAGGAAAGCCTTCAAGAGTATCAAAATAAGTTGGTCTATGTGGCAAGCGACAAGCTTGACCCGGGAATCGCCGGTCTTGTTGCCGGTCGCTTTGCCGGCCGTTTTGCGGCGCCTGCAATCGCTGTTTCGGTCAACGACACGGTCTGTAAGGGGAGTATTCGTTCAACCGGCGGCTTCGACTTGACTTTTATCATGGACTATTGCAAGAGCCTTTTTGTAAAATCAGGCGGCCATACTTTTGCAACAGGTTTCAGTATTGAGAGGGCGAATCTTCAGGCTTTTAGCGAAAAGCTTAAACAGGTAGCCGAAGAAATGCCCTTTACCCGCAGCGAAGAAGCGGAAAAAATCAAAATAGACGCCGAGCTTCCCCCGGCTTATCTGAAGCCTGAGGTTATCAGTATTGTCGACACGCTTGCCCCCTATGGCGCTGATTTTGAGAAGCTTCATTTTTTGACGCAGGGGATACTTATCTCTGATATCAATTTTATGGGAACGACTAGTCAGCATGTCAAGCTGACTCTTGACGCCGGGGCGACCAAGTGGCCTGCCATCTACTGGCGCGCAGCCGAAAAGGCCGGCCCGGGCCGTGAATTCGAAAAGGGCGACAAGATAGACCTGATATATACCATGGAGCATAATTACTTTAACGGCCAGGACCGCCCCCAGCTTTTGATAGAAGACTTGGAGCGAAGTAGCAAGTAGCAAGGAGCAAGGAGCAAGTAGAAAGTGTTATATAAAATTCGTGTTCATTCGTGTCATTCGTGGTTTTTTTTGTTCGCGTGGTTTGCGGTTAATTTACCTGCACAGGATATAAACTTTAGCTTAACGCCCAACACGGTTCGTCCCGGTGAACCGATTACCCTGGTTATAGATAAGCCTTACCCGGAGTATCGGGCAAAGTTGCTGGATGTATCCGGGCGGACTGTGGCCAGTGTGCCCTTCTTTGCTCTGAAAGACGGTAAGCGGATTGCCGCGTGCATTGCAATTCCTGCAAGCTGGAAAGACGCCCGTGGCCGTATTCGAGTGGAGCCTGCGATTCCCGGCCTGGGCGATTTAGGTTTTTCCGTGCAGCCCCGCACTTTTGAATCGGAGGTGATTCCCCTTGATGAAGAAAATACAGCGATTCGCAGCGAAGAGACTGCTGAAAAAACAGCGCAATCCAAGACACTGAACGATTTGCTTAATTCGAGGGGCAACACCGTTTATACTTACGAAGCCTTTAAGGCGCCGCTTACCTCGACAAGGCGCACTTCGCAATATGGCGAACAAAGGGTCTTTGTGTATACGGACGGGCGAAAGGCCCCTGCGGTACATGCCGGCGTTGATTACGGTGTTCCCAAAGGCACCGGGGTTTTTGCATCGGCAGCAGGCAGGGTGCGAATGGCCGTTTTTCGTATAAACACCGGCAATTCAGTTGTGATTGAGCATCTTCCCGGCCTGTATTCCTGTTATTATCACCTTGACAGCATGGATGTCCAAGAAGGCGATGAGGTGAAGCAAGGCCAGCGAATCGGGCTTTCCGGAGCAACAGGCCTTGCGACAGGGCCGCACCTTCATTGGGAAATCCGCCTGAACGGCGAAAACGCCGACCCCGATGCATTCACCAAACAGCCTCTTTTGCCCTAAGGCCACAAAGTTTCTTCCTTTATTTTTTTTCCAAGAACCCCCTTGACAGTTTTTTACTTTTCTGTATAGTTATAGCATAATGGCTGGACGGATAGCATTTACCCATGTTTTTTACTCTTTCTTTTTTGCATTTAGGTTTAAAGGCGGTCTGCAATGCCGGACAATGCCATAGCGCATTGTTCAATCCTTATAAAAAGGAAAGGCTTCGCAGACCGCTTCTAAAAACGGCGGTTTGCGAAGCCTTTTTTTTATGTATTTTTTTATGCATTTAATTGTGGAGTTTTTATGAAAAGGCTGAAAGTAGAACTGAAAGAAAAATCTTATGATATTTGTATCAGCCCGGGGCTTCTTGCTAACTCTGCCGCATTGCTTGGGCAAACGATGAAAGGCGCTTCAAAGGCGGCCATCATAAGCGACAGCAATGTCTGGCCCTTATATGGCGGCAAACTGCAAAAGGCCCTTTCTGCCTGCGGCATAGAAAATGAGGCCATTATTATAAAGGCTGGGGAAGAATCGAAAAATATCGAGAGCCTTAAAATGATTTTTGAAAGATGCGCTGCAATGCGCCTTAGCAGAAAATCTTTTATCATTGCATTAGGCGGCGGTGTGGTAGGTGATATTGCAGGGCTTGCAGCTTCCTTATGGATGCGGGGAATTCCATACATACAAATTCCCACCACCCTTCTTGCACAGGTTGATTCATCTGTTGGCGGAAAAACCGCTGTCGATTTAGATGCAGGTAAAAATCTTGTCGGAACTTTTTGGCAGCCTTCATTAGTGTTAATTGATACAGACACATTAACTACACTCACCGAACGGGAATTTCAGGCAGGCATGGGGGAAGTGTGCAAATATGGAGCGGCTTGTTCGTCGCGACTATTTAGGGTTCTTGAAAAAAGCTCACGCAAAGACGCATCGTTTGCAAGCAAACAAACGCGGAGGGATTGGATTGGACATCTTATCTATGCGTGTTGTCAAATAAAGGCGGGAATTGTTGCAAACGATGAAAAAGATGAGAATGGTGTTCGGGCCATTTTAAATTTTGGGCATACTTTTGGGCATGCTATCGAAAAAAAATATAATTTTTCTGCCTTTAAACATGGCGAGGCTGTAGCGGCAGG
>JAISIL010000016.1 GCA_031262035.1 Spirochaetaceae bacterium
CCCATAACATACTTCCTACCTCATCTGATACACCGGTATAGAATTAATAGGAATTTCCAGAGCTTCAGAGACTTGTTCAGGCGTCAAACCATATTTCAGAAGTTTCGTAACATCTTCCATTCGACCTTCCGCCTTAGCCTCTTCCTGCCAGACTTCTTTGGCGTCGTCCCAGTTCCATTCGGTCCATAACATGCTTCCTACCTCCTTTCCGTGTTCCAGCATAAAATCTTTTAGAACACCGTTTTCTATGCACCACTTTACGGCACGTTTTATTCCTTCGCGTTTGTCTTCGTCTGTCGGTTTCTCGTGATTCCCGGCAATCCGCAGTTCTTCGGTAAACTCCCGCACCTTCCCTATGAAGATGCTGTAACCTTTCAGTTTGGCGTTCTTCCGCACCATCTTGCTGTTGTGCCCTTCATTTATATTGTATATCTTTACGCTCAGTTCAAGCGGTATCCGCGGGGCATTGTCCAGATTCATAAACACCGTGTCGGCAAAGAGCGATGAAAGCTTCACCACCGCCTCGTCAGGATACGGCGCTTCCCCGTTATACAGCACGATAAACTCAGGCCGGGGAACCTTTATCTCCGCAGAGGAATATATCTTCTTCTCCCCGCCTTTCATCCGCTTTATTATGTTCTCGTATATCCTTGCAATATAAAAAAGCATTCTCAGTGGCATATTCGGGTTAATACTCGACTGGTGCTCCATAAGGATAACCAGTTTGTCGCCTATTTCAAAAGAAATATCATTGTTGCGGTCCATAAAAAGGACATCGTCAAGGGTGTCCACGGTAACTTCAAAATTCGGGTCAATAAAAACGCCTTCTATAGCCCCATAAATCTCACGCAGGGCATCCTTATCTTGCCCCAAAAGAAGGGTGAATACGCTGTTCTTATGCTGTCTGTTCGCTTCCATATTTATAATCTAACATATCTTCCCGAAATAGTCAAGGGGCGAGAGGGGTGATTGCAAGGCAAAATCATTTAACTTTATAGTAACCACGAATGAACACAAATCGGCTCCGCCGACACGAATATTCTATGATAAGTAAGCAAAAATTCGTGTGGCCGAAGGCCATTCGTGTTATTCGTGGTTACTTAACGCATGGTTCGCAATCACCGCATCCTTCCACTGCCGGCCTCGATAAAACTCATTTTTAAATAATCCAAAAGATGCACAACCGGGGGAAAGCAAGACGGCAATCTTATGTTTTCCCCCGCTTGCCTGAATGGTTTTTCTTGCACCCTCGGCTGCTTCTCCGGCACTGTTCACCGGATACTTAAGCAAGGGCAGCAGAGTCTTATATGCATCTTCCTGCAGTATGGCCAATAATTTTTCGCTGGCCTTTCCTGCAAAAATATATGCGGCAAGCAATCTTTTTTCGCTGCATGCTTTCAAGAGGGCATCGGCAAGGGGCCTTAGGTCAAGATTTTTATCGCTTCCCCCGCATACCATAATTATTTTTGTATCGGCAGCTAGGGAAAGCGCTTCCAGGGCAGCAACCGCGGCTTGTGGTATTGTTGCAGCGCTATCATTATACCAGCGCACAGAAGTGCCTTCGCTTAAAGGTTCCTCAAAAAACATCTCCAAACGATGTTCAACCCCAGGAAAAGTCGAGAGGGCTTTTTCAATAAAATCCCCGGGCAAGCCTAAGTCAAGCAAGGCTTCTGTTACTGCCGACATATTTCTTTGCTGAAATTCAGGAAGAAGGTTATTTTCTTGGCGTCTTTGCGCCTTTGCGTGATATATTCTGATCCGTCCCTTCGACTCAGCGGCAAAGCTTCTGCCATACTCATCGTCCCCCACAACAGTGGTATCTTCTTTATCCTGATTATGGTAGATGAACCGTTTATCGGCAACATAGGCCTCCATAGAACCATAGCGGTCAAGGTGGTCGGGCATGATTGCGGTAATAAGGGCCACCCGGGGCTTAAAGGCCTCTTTCATTGTTTCATCGGTCTTTTGGATTTCCCGCAAATCGCCAAGCTGCCAGCTGGAAAGTTCCAGCACAACAATATCATCTTTTTGTAGTGAATCCAAAAAACTAAGCGGCGAAACGGCAATATTTCCCCCCAAATAGGCCTTTCCCGGTATAATTCCTTCTTTCGAAGCCTTGTCCAATACCCAAAAGAGCGCCGAGGATACGCTGGACTTCCCCTTGGAACCGCTAACTGCAATAATTTTTGCACGCGGCCCCTTCAAATTTGCCTTAAAAAAAACGGAAAGGTCTGTTTCTATAGAAACACCGGCCTTTTTTGCAGCCTGTAAATAGGGTGAATCGCTTGCAACACCGGGATTTTTTATCAGAATATCCATATTTTCAAAATCTTTTATATCATGATGCCCTAAAACATAGCGGATATCATAGTCTTTTAACTCTGCTATCGAGGGGGCAAGCGTTTCGGCATCACGCATATCGGTAATGCAGAGCTTTGCCCCAGCCCTGGCAAAATACAATGCGCTTGCCAATCCTCCGCCATTGAGGCCAAGCCCCATAATAAGAACCCTATAGTCATTCATTTATTTTTATGATATACTTTTTTTATCTATTATGCAAGTAGAAATCACCGATGAGACATCCTGTATTGATGCAAGCGGGAAATCGATAAACCTGGGCTGGGCCAGGCGCCCTCTCTGGCAATTTTCTCCTGAAGATATGCATGGCCCAAAACGGCGAATTTTTGCTTCCGACCGCTATATTATCTTTTCAAGTTCCTGCATGATGTGTTTTCAGGTAATGGATGACGGGCTCCTTGGCTATATAGGAGCCACCGTAATGTCCCTTATAGATGACAAGCGGAGCACCAAGTATATCGAAATTCCCTTTCCTATGGGAGAGATGTTCCTGCCCTCCTCGAGCAGCGAAAGTTCCCTGAAATATCAGCGTGGAGACGCAAATTTTATTTTCAGCCCAATGCCCGGCGGTGCAAAAATTATCAAGATAGATTTTTTAAAATTCGGACATAAGCGCCATCTGCGTGGCGAGGTTGTTCTAAGCCCTCTGCAAAATGCCGATGAAATTGTTATTAACCAGCAATGGAAAAACGAAAAATGGGCCTTTACACTGGCAGAACGAAACCCCTCTTACATAGCCGAAGGGGTTATGCAGCATGGAGCGGAAGAATATATATTTACAAAAGGCAATTCTTTTGGCATTTTTGACTGGTCACGGGGAATAAGGCCGAAAAGCGATATACATTATTGGGCTGCAGCCTGCGGAAAAACCGCCAATAACGAAAAATCTGCTACAACAATTGCCTGGAATTTTGGCTATTCAGGGGCCGATAGCAGCCTTGCAACAGAAAATGCCTACTTTATCAATGGCAAGATACATAAAATTGATGATATCTACTTTAAATATTCCCGTTCCAATCTGATGCTCCCCTGGACAATTACAAACCGTGATAATTCTATCGAAATTAACTTTAAACCGCATCAGGAGCGCATGGAAAAACACCGTATGTTCTATCATTATCACAATAGAAGGCAATTTTGCGGCTCTTTTTCAGGGAAAATTGATGAGTATAGCTTTAAAAACATTAGCGGTTTTGCTGAATTTTCCCGGACGAAACATTAAAAATAATTTTTTCATACACAAGGTAGGATTCAACAGGTTCCTCCGGTAAGAAGGTAAAGAAGGCCTGATTGTAATCGGGCAATACCTGTAAAAAACGCTTTCTTTTTTCGCCATCCAGTTCAAGTAGCACATCATCGAGAAGGAGCACCGGCTTTTTACCGGTTTTTTCGCTAAAACAAAGCGCCTCGGCAATACGCAAAAGCAGAGCCAACAAGCGGCGCTGCCCGGTGGATGCCTTTGCAGAAAATTCTTCATCGGCCTGCATAAACATATATTTATCCCGGTGCGGCCCGGAAAGGGTCATTCCCGTGGCCTTCTCCGCCTGCCGCCTCATTTTCTGATGTTCAATTATCTCTGCTATATCCCTGTTTTTCCAGGAGGGTGTATATACTAATTTGATATCGTCGATGTTTGCAACTTTTTGATACAGGGGTGTAAAAATTTCCGAAAACCTTTTTGCAGATTCCTCCCGCTTCAGCATTATATTAAGGCCATATTGGGCAAGCTGGGCGTCAAGGCTGTCTAAAAGGATATTTCCCTTATCATTTAGTATAAATTCCGTGCCATATTCTTTGTTTTTAAACACATTGTTACGCATCTTAAGAATATGCTTGTATTTCCGTAAATCATCAAGGTAAAGTTCATCGTAAAGGCTGATACACTGGTCAAAAAACCAGCGGCGGTCCTCGGGACTGCCGGTAACAAAGGCCATATCCTCATGGCAAAAAACAATACAGGGACTATGCTGCAATAATTCTTTCCGGTCGGCCGTTTTCTTACCGTTAATTTCAACGGCTTTCTTGCCCCGTTCTATTTTAACGGTAATATTTTCTTCACCTAAATTGGCAATAACCGAGCAGCTTTTTTCCCCATTCAGGCAGAGTTCGGCATCCTTTGCCCCCCGGAAGGAAGAAGCATAAGAACAAAAATAGAGGGCTTCAAGAAAATTACTCTTTCCCTGCCCATTTTCGCCAACTAAAAAGATATTTTTAGCGCCAAAAAAGATTTCGCTATTTTCGAGATTGCGGAAATTGTATGTCTTAATTGATTCAAACATCAATCAATTTGCATGGGCATTACAATATGGAAAAAGTCCTTTTCCGGCATAGGCCGCACAGTGATTGCCTTTGTCGGCTCATTAAAGAGAATCTCAATATCCTCCTCTGCCATAGCCTTAAAGGGTTCTTCAATATAATGATAATTTAATGCCAGACTAATGCCTTCCCCTTCATACTGACAGGGAATTTCCATTTTTGCGTCCCCTAAATCGCTTTCCTCAGAATCGACAACAAGGGTTCCCGAACTAATACTAAATTTAATTCTTGTTTCTTTTGCCTCAAGGAGGAGGGAAACACGCCGAACCGCTTCGAGCATATCGGTCCGTTTTACAATAAAGTGATTGAGCTGATTTTCCGGTATAACACGCCGGTAATTGGGAAACTGGCCTTCAATAAGCACTGAAGAAAAATAATAAGAAGCAAACTTCAAATAAAAGATATTATCGGTTATGGCAAGGGAAATAAGGCCTTCATCGCCGGCCCGCTTTCCGGCAATACCGAGAACCTTTGTGGGAATAATGGCCCCCTTAAAGTCGGGGATTGCAGCACCTATATTCTTTTTAATATAGGCAAGCCGTCTGCCGTCTGTTCCTACCATAACTAGACCGCCATCTTCTTTTTCACAGAAAACGCCATTCATAAAGTATCTTGTTTCATCGAAGGAAACGGCAAAAACGGTCTGCTGAATCATTTCCTTAAAATCTTTTATAGGCAGATCAAAGAACTGGGCTGTATCATCCTGTGGGAATTCAGGAAATTTTTCGCTGGCAATGCTTTTTAAATGATAATTACCCTTAAGGCTCTTTGATTTAATGGTAATTGCCATATCTTTCTGTTCAAATTCCATTTCACCTTCCGGTAAATTATTAAGAATTCCCATAAATTTATCGCCAAAAACCGTTGTAGAACCCTCTTCTTCAACAGTAACCGGCACTTTTGTCTCAAAAGTAACCTTTAAATCGGTAGCTTTAATCGTCAAACTTGAATCTTTTGCTTCAAGATAGATGTTTGACAGGATTGAAATTGCATTTTTTGACGCAATAACTTCACCTGCAATCCCGATTTCCTTACTGAGAACGCTTTTTTCGCAAGAAAACTTCATCTTTCCCTCCAATAGGATATATCTTATCCTTTTATTAATTTATATATATAATCAGTAATAATAGTAATAGGACCTGTGAATTTGTGGAAATCAAGTATAATTCTTTATATAATAAGGAATTAACTTGAAGAAAAACAGTTGATAAATAAAACTGTTTATTCCACAGTATCCACAACAAAAACTTCCCTTCTATAAATTACCCTTGTATTATAACATTTTTTTAACAACTTGTAAAGACCTTATAAACAGTTTTTATAAACTTTTCTCTTTTATCGTGGTGATAATTTTTTGAATGGTCATTTCAATTCCCGGGTCGGCTTTTTTTCTTTCGGCTATTTTATTGCAGGCG
>JAISIL010000033.1 GCA_031262035.1 Spirochaetaceae bacterium
ACCAATACCGAGACATTATGCGACTTGTGTATATATTCACTCATTCCTCCAGTTTAACGGTTTTTACATAAAACTTTAACCGCCGCAGAGCGGCGGGGTATTATACCCCAAGGGAATAATGGTAATGTCTGTTATACCCTGCCTGACAAGACATTCAATCTGATGCTGCAGAATTGGTTTTTTGCATACCGGTATCATCGGCTTGGGTATATCAGATGCAATACTTGCAACACGGGTGCCTTTACCGCCTGCCATTATGATTGCTTGCATGAGAAAAAATGCTCCTGATAAATATCGTCCAGAACATAGTTGGTTTGGTTTTATTATTTTCTTTCATCAAATCCCTCAAGAATACTTTTAGGTTTAGTTTCTATACTATTGATATCACCATTCTTTATATACATAAGGAAAGCCCCACTTTCACCCTTGACCCCATTTTTATCATATTCAAATTTCTGGTAATAATCTTCAGACAACTCTATATGTTCTAAATCATGCTCAGTCTCAATTCTTTCAAGTGCACTACGGCTTTCGTTAAGAGGCGTAAAACACCATAGCGATATATCACATCGCTTTTTGTATACTGAGTATTTTGTTTTTTTTGTATTATCAAACCGGAATATTTGGGTAAGGGCGATACTATTAATATCAACGGTTCCATTTAGTGTTTCTGTTATAAGCGATTCAGGTTCCATTATATGTCCACTCTCTTGTGGTAATACTAACTTCGAGACGCTTCCTGCATATCTTGGGAACAGGATTTCAGATGAAAGAGTTTTTGGTCTTTCCGGAAAGTTTTTCGATATGAGCATGGCCGTTTCGATAGCATCATCCAAACTTTCAAAACCAATTTTAAACATATCTCCGATTTCTCCAAAGGAAAAATATGCAGCCCTGGTATGTGAAAAAGCTTTTAAACTCACAATTTCTCTCATTTGCGCCAAAAGAAAAGTATAAGCTTCGTCCTGTAAATAATTTTGAATGGCTTCGGAAGACACCATGTCTATTATCATATAGTAAATTGCGCCATTTCGTCGCCATGCGTCGGTCAATATCTGTAGTTTCCGTTTTCTGCTCGCTTTGACCCCCATCTCCTTATCTTCTTTATCATCAACAGTACCAGGTACAAATGCGACAATATTTCTATCCAGTTCCAGATTGCCACTGCAAACTGGACACATACCAGTTTGCGGAATATTTGCGATTACTGATTCACAATGGGGGCACAACAAAGGTTCAAATTCGATAACATCATTATTCTTTAATATGTTTAGTATCCGTAAGCTCCATGTAATTGGCAATCCGGTAAAAACCGAAATATCCCTGCTTGAAATCATTCTATCACGGGGATTACGCAAAAAAAGATTTATTAATTTCTCTTCAGTGTCGCTTTCGAGCCCGAGCTTGCTTATCGATTTGAATAATCCGGTTAATGAAATCTTTTTGCGCGGATTCTGAATAGCTTCCATTTCTTACTTCAACCTCCCCGCGTTCCATATCCATATGGTACCCTATACTTTCTATCATTTTTCCTTTCATATACCCTTTCTTTTCATTTTTTGAAGGAATTTTTATTGGACTTATTATTAGTGCATATGCCCGTGCTCCATATAGTTCAGTATGTGTATTAAATTCATGTGTATACTTGCCCTCATCAGTTTTATGTCCTGGATATGCTTCAAAGAACCCTTCAAATGTTCCTTTACCATCATAGAATTGCGCTGCATCTTTCATTATTTCGGATAATTTCTGGTTTGGTAAAGTAATATCTGCATCTTCATTAAGAAGTTTTTCATCGGGATTTTCCGCATGATATTTTCCGCTAATCCTGACTATAAGCATTACTTTGTCTTGGACAGTGTGCAGTTTCGTTTCTGTGTTCTTATTGATTACCGGATGCTGGTCGTCTAAAGTTTCTATTAATACCTCTTTATCGCCTTGTTCAAGTTCAAAATACTCTGCCACAATCGCAAGCGCGTGACGCCTGTCGCTCTCCCGAATTTCCGGTGTTATCCTATTGCCATCTTCATCGGCTTGAGAGATGTCGTTTCCTATTTCCAGCAGCGCCTCATCCAAATCTATTTTAACCGTCAATATCCAGCGTTTTTCTTCGGTTAGTGTTGCTCTTACTTCAAGTAATTTTTCTCCGGTAGGTGATTTTCTTTCCGCAGTTTCCTCAATACTGTGCCAGACAGAGCCATCTGAAAAATCAAATTTGCTCAATCGTGTCTGAAAAGGCTGAAAAGCATGTTTAGATACTGTTATTACAGCTTTATTGTTTTCAAAAGAACAAGAAGTAATTTGCCAGTCAGCACCCTGGATAAAATCGTAGTTTTTGGCTTTGTTTTTTGTTAGTATTCTTGCTTTGCCTCGTTCAGTTATTTCTCTTAGATGATAAAGCCCAATATTTTTGGTCCCGAGCAGTTCATATGCTTTTTGGTATTTTAACAATGTCTCATAATTTCTGTCATAAGCCTCAATCAAGGGGATAATTTTATCTTCCGACCCATCGATGGCTGCTTGAGGAAATTCGCCTCGCTTTAACGCGTTGTCAGCATTTATTTCGCGTATATACGATTTTTTATATTCATAAGGCCATGTCTTTTTGGATTCTCCACCGAAGACCTGGTGTATGATTGCCAGTGCTAAATCTCTATTGTTTGGCATATTTTCTTCTCCCTTTTACTGATGTAGTACAAAAATTTATTATACGTTATTGATATCTTTAGGTTTATTTGCTGTTTTACCGGTAATCTGTATCGTCTTATCCCCATGAACACAGATCAAAACACCCGCTGAATACGTGAAGATGTTTGTAGTCGGCCAGAGAATAGCCATCCCAACAAAATCACGAAAATCGTCATCCATAACCGTAATATAGTAATATCCTGAATGATAATCAGATGTAACATTGATGTCCGACACATAGCTTTTCATCATATTGTTCTTATCAGAAACAATAAGAGTCTGCGATTTTAATGTTACTACATTATTTACAAACCCGTGCCCTCCATTTATATAGGACGTATATTCTTCTATGGCTTTATCAGATAAGTTTACTAATTTCTTATCCATCAGTTGACTCCGTATAATATTTCTTTTATCTTATCTTTTCTTAATTCAATACAAATGTAAGTAAGAATGAATCTTCTAAATCATCTTAATTCAAAACAGATACAATGGTACGCTGCTTCCCCGCTGGTTGCAGCTTATACAGATATTCATGCCAATTGTATTTTTATAACATGATGTGCTATTTTTAGTGTCGTCTTATTCTACGGAGCCATCTGTTGCCAAAGAAGTTACTTTGCTTACGAAATCGTTATACGCTTTTCTAATACCTTCTTCTAGGCTGGTCCCCGATTTAAACCCTAGCATATTCAAACGGCTTATATCCAAAAGCTTTTTTGGTGTGCCATTCGGTTTGCTGGCGTCCCATTCGATTTCGCAAATTCTCCCCGGTGCGTCTTTGTAGACGATACCACAGATAAGCTCAGCAAGCTCTTTTATCGGCATATCTTTTCCGGTGCCGATGTTGATAAAATCCCCGGCATCATTCCGTAAATCTTCTGCATTGCAGTGTTCCATTAAATAAACCACAGCGTTGGCCAAGTCATCGCTATACATGAATTCACGGTATGGCGAGCCGTCTCCCCATAATATCACCTTGTCTGTAACTGATATCTTTGCTTCATGAAACTTGCGTATAAGTGCCGGAAACACATGAGAATTGTTTAAGTCATAGTTATCACCCGGTCCATAAAGGTTTGTCGGCATAGCGGATAAAAAGTTTGTGCCGTATTGTTTATTGTATGCGGTACATAATTTTATTGCAGATATTTTTGCAATGGCATAAGCATCGTTTGTCGGTTCAAGGTAGCCGCTTAAGAGGTATTCTTCTTTTAATGGCTGAGGAGCCATCTTGGGGTAAATGCAGGATGAACCTAAGTTCATCAGTTTTCTCACATTGTATTGATATGATGCATGGATCACATTGAAACTAATCATCGAATTTTCATATATAAAATCAGCAGGATAATGTGAGTTAGCACCGATACCGCCTACCTTTGCCGCCGCCAAGAACACATATTCCGGTTTTTCTGCCATAAAAAAAGAATTAACCGCATCCTGATGTGTCAAATCAAGTTCACCGTGTGTTTTGGTTATAAGATTTGTGTAGCCTGCAGCTTTAAGTTTTCTAATAATCGCGCCACCAACCAGCCCCCGGTGCCCGGCCACATATATTTTTGAATCTTGTTTCATCTAAATGTCTCCTCTCCGAATCCGTATCTGTATTGTTTTTTCTATCGGCTTATCACTCACTAACACAATGTAACCGCCACCGCCAGCCCCGCACAGCTTCCAGCCGCAGGCGCTGTCTTTATAACTTTGTATCAGCCCAAGTATCTTAGGCGTTACCATATTTGGGTACATCGCAATCTGCGCGTCAAAACTTTCACGCATCCAGTGTCCTAAACCACCAGTGTCTTTCGCGAGCATCGCCTCCCAGCATTTTCCCGCGGCATTGCTTAACTTCGCGGCGCCGGCTTTATTGATGTTTGTGTCCGCCAGGGGGTCAAAACCGTCATAACGCGGATACAACGGCAGCAGCCAAAGCCTCTTTTCCAGCCACGACAAAATACCATCATCCAAAATGCTTGTTATTTTTTCCGGCCAATATGAACCGTTGTAGTCAAGTTTGTTCAATCCCGGCATAACAATGCCAAGCGAATCCTGAGAGCCGCTTATGTATTTCGAACCTGGAGGATTCTCTACGCTGAACAATACTTTCGCTAATTGCTCGCGGTCGCCAGGCGGAATTTTAATCTGCCATAAATCTATCGCCTTTTTCCGCGAACTCGTTGACATTCCGCTGCGGTCGTTAAACTCATAATCAGGCTCTATCGATATTGTCAGCACAGCACCAGGATAAAGCACGCTCACTTCCGGCTGGTCAAGCCAGCCTCCCGCTAGGTCGATGCGGTATGGAATGAGGCATTCCTCGCGCAATGATGTGGTTGATCTCTGCGGCAAATCTTTATGCGGAATACGCTCGCCAACTATATAGTGTATACCCAGTTCCTTGCAAAAGTTTTCTTTTATTACGCTGTGCCCATCGCTGTTAACAAAGAATATATCGGGCTTAAACTTTCCGGAACGCAGATCAGGTTCATAATCAAGCAAGCCGCTTCCGGAATTTATCCACGCGTCTTTTACATGTTTGATTGACTTTATCATGTAAAGCCGCTCCCCCTCGCTGTTAATAGGCTTGCGCCCTTTAAGTTCATATAAAGTTTTATCTGAGCCTATGCCGACATACAGATCACCGTACGAAGCGGCTTCTTCAAAAAAAGCGACATGCCCAGAGTGAAGCATATCGTAACAGCCGGAAACAAAAACAGATTTCATATTGCTTGTTATATTACACCTTTAGTTATAATAATATTGGCGTATTGCGCCGATTCACTCGTGGCAATTACCGCATAAGCCTTTTTTGCGCGTTCGTAAAATGCAAACCGCTCAATCGCTTCAATCCGAATATTTTCTTCTTTTTCAATACTGCTTAGAATATGTTTGTATTCATCCCATATCGGTGTTTTACAATTATCTCCAGGGACAACTTGCATTAGACAAATATTTTTTTCTGAATATGTATCTAAAGGTATAAGCCCAATAACAGCTTCCAGTATGGTCGGTATTGTATGTCCATCAGCGCGCAAAAGGAGTGGTGTGCCAACCCCGCTGCATATTGATGCCGAAGGAAAATTGCCATCGGCGATCACTATCTCATCACCGTGCCCCATTTCAGAAAGTGCCTTTAACATTTCAGGCGATAAAATATTTGGTATATTTTTAAGCATTGTTTATAGGTTCCTCACTCATAATAACTCTCCGTTTTAAACCCGCCCTCTTTCAAATGCAGTTCCCGCTCTGCAAGCCTAATATCATTTTCCACCATCATCTTCACCAGTTCCGCTAACTGCACTTTTGGTTCCCAGCCAAGGTTTCGTTTTGCTTTTGACGGGTCGCCTATCAGTAAATCCACTTCGGCAGGGCGGAAGTAGCGGGGGTCTATTTCGACAAGCATTTTTCCTGTTGCCGCATCGACACCTTTTTCATCAACACCCTTCCCTTTCCATTCAAGATTTATACCCAATTCTTTGAATGTCATATTGATAAAATCCCGCACAGTAGTTGTGACACCTGTTGCCATTACATAATCGTCAGGCTTATCCTGTTGCAGCATCAGCCACATTAGTTCTACATAATCCCCGGCAAAGCCCCAGTCTCGTTTTGAATCAATGTTCCCCATGTAAAGCTTATCCTGTAATCCCAGCTTAATCCGTGCGGCAGCTCTTGTAACTTTTCTTGTAACAAAGGTCTCACCTCTTAATGGGCTTTCATGATTAAACAAAATCCCGTTGCAGGCGTACATCCCGTAGCTTTCACGATAATTAACAACAATCCAGTAACCGTAAAGCTTTGCCGCCGCATAAGGGCTACGGGGATAAAAGGGCGTCGTTTCCTTCTGTGGTATTTCCTGCACCTTCCCAAAAAGCTCCGAGGTTGAAGCCTGATAGAGCCGCACCTTCTTTTCCATGCCGAGTATCCGCACCGCCTCAAGAAGACGTAAAACGCCGATGCCGTCTGCATCAGCAGAATACTCAGGCACTTCAAATGACACTTTCACATGGCTTTGTGCGCCAAGATTGTAAATTTCATCAGGCTGTACTTCCTGCATGATGCGGATAATGTTACTGGTGTCGGTTAGGTCCCCATAATGAAGGATAAAGTTTTTGTTTCGCACATGAGGGTCCTGGTAGAAGCGGTCGATGCGCTGTGTGTTAAACGACGACGAACGGCGGATGATGCCGTGAACGGTGTAGCCTTTTTTTAGGAGAAAGCCTGATAAGTATGCGCCGTCCTGGCCGGTGATGCCGGTAATTAGGGCTGTTTTCATGTTATTTTACTCCGAATAGAAATAATTTCCTTTCACCTTATCGATAAACTCATACCTAATGGTTTTCTCCAGTGCTTCATTCAAAGATACAGGTGCCTTAAAACCAGTCTGTTTCAAGGCATTTGCTTCAAACATTGAATTGGCACAAAACTTTTTTACACGGATAGAACTGATAGTAAGTTTTTTGTGTAAGATAAATGCCAGAAGGTCAAAACCATAGCCGCCTAACAGCCCAAGCCAGTAAGGCCAGTGTATCTTTGGTACATGTCTTCCAAAGATTCTATCTACTTCAGCAACAAGATGATTCATATCAAAGTCAGGTTTGTCAATGTAATTGAAGAGGTGTTCACCGGGTGTGTTGTTTAAATTATATTCAATAAATGCCGCAACATTTTCCACATAAGCCATGCTTTTTATGTTTGTTCCTTTCCCTACAATCGGAAAATGCCCGCCTGCAATTTGTTTTAACAAATTGTAAACATTACCTCGGTTCTGTTCCCCGAAGATTACTGTAGGTCGGATAATAGTAAGCGAATTTGCTGTGTCGGTTTGCAGCCATTCCCGATACTTCCTTTCTGCAAGCCACTTGGTTCTTCCATAATCATTGAAGTAATTGACTTGACCGCTTTCGTCTGTACCTAAAGGTGCAAAACCGTAAACAGCAACAGAACTGGTAAAAATGATTTTATGTATACCAAGCTTTCTGCAAACCTTGCACAGATTTTCAGCACCTCCAACATTTACCTCATCGTAAAGGCTCTTTGGCGACACATCATCACGGTGCTCAGCGGCAAGGTTTATCACTGCGTCTGGTTTTTCACCGTTTGCATCGACCAAGGCTTGCTCCAGTGTTTCAGGCTCACGAACGTCGGCAAAAGTGTGCAGCTCGAAGTATGATTTGCTGTTGTTTTTATCGAGTATACGCACTCTGTGGCCGGCATTGAGGAGGCGTGCTGTGAGGCGGGTTCCGACAAAGCCGGAGCCACCAAGAAGGGTTAGGTTCATATAATTCTCATATATAATGATAAAAAATAGCCATAAAATATTGCGGAGTTTTTCTTAAGCGTTTGAGTATGTTTGTTATAATTAGTTTTTTAATACTATTCACAGACCATGCCATATTATTGTCATTAAATGCATCAATCCTTGATTTCAACCCGGAGTTACTTGTTCCACCTGCATTCATGTGCACAAATATTTCATTTATCCATTTCGATTTTAGTTTATTCTTTTCAAGCAAACGAAGCATCATCTCATAATCAGCATTAACTCCACAGTCTAGCCTATATAGACCATATTTTTCATAGACTGACTTTCTAACAAAAAAAGCTGGATGTGGTGGCATCCATCCGTATTTAAAAGTTCTGCTCTTACCTGATTTCCAATATCTATATGGTTTATTATAAAATTGTATATATAGTATGTTGCCATATACTATATCAAAATTAGAATCCTTAAATTTTTCTGCTACCTTTTCTAACACATTAATATTTGAATAATAATCATCACTGTTAAGAATTGCTATGATATCACCTGTAGCTATCTTGATTCCTTTGTTCATGGCATCGTATAAGCCATTGTCTTTTTCACATATCCACTTCATCCTACCATTAAATTTAGGCTCGTACTCTTTGATTATATCAAGTGTTCCATCAATTGAATCACCATCAACCAAAATATATTCAATATTATCACAGGTTTGTGATAATACAGATTCAATTGTTTTCTTTATTGTAGAAGCACTGTTATAACAAACTGTAATAATACTAATTTTCATCTTTCCAAACAACCTTTTATTTTTTTCATACCATAATTCATACCTAAAATCAGATAAGTTAACATTGTCGGACATGAACAATTCAGACTTTAAGGAACCGTCATTACTCACAATAGCCCATTCAACAAATCTTTCAATCCCTTCAATAAAGCTGACTTTTGATGTTATTATAAAGATTAAAATAATCTTTATATCGTTCGTTTTTATCAAAATTTGTTATTGCCATATTTTTGCAAGCCTTTGAATAACTTGATTTACCCTTTTCTTTTATTAATAGAATAGCATTTAGCATTTCATTAATATTACCTTGTTCAATGACAATTCCAGTTTCACTATTTATAGATTCTGCACAACCTCCGGTATTGTAGGTAATGACCGGGGTGCCACAGGCGATTGCTTCTAAATTTATACTTGGATAGGTGTCTTGGTATGTAGGATTAATTAATACATCGGCTAACGAATAAAGTGCGGCAAGTTCTGATACATTTTCCGTATGGCCGATTGCAATTATATTGGGTAGTGCATATTTTACCTGTTGCCTTGTAACTCCGACTAAAACAAGTACCATATCCGGGTATAAATCCTTTGCAATACAAAAAATATCTTGCAGCCCTTTCGTCTTATTCCATCTGCTTGCAACTGCTATTATAACATATTTATCATTTGGTATCTGATATTTTCGCTTGGTGTTAGTGCTATCTACTTCTTTAAATACATTAATATCAATACCATTCTTTATAACTGTTAATTTTTTCTCGTTCAAAAAGGACTTTTTTACAATTTCATTCATCCAATTACATACTGAGACGATTGTCATGTTCGCAATCGATGTGAATAATGTCTTTTTATCTTGATAGTTTTTCTGTGACGAATCATGGAAACTAAATGGATAACCATAAAGTTCTTTGCAGTCATGGCATTGTGTTTTCCATTTCTCACAATTGATATTCTCAAAATGCACACAATGCCCGGTAAATGCCCAACAATCGTGAAATGTCCATACAACAGGAATATTTGCTTTTACAAGATACTTAAATAATATCTTTATGTTTATATAATACCCATGTATCGCATGTAACTGTATGATATCCGGTTTTATCTTTTCTATTTCTCGTATAAATTTCTTTGTAGCATTTGTGGATGCAAAACCATGCCTATCGGTAAGACGGGTATAAATTCCATGCCAATAAACCGATAATTTTGAACCGATTTTGACAAGATGAGATTTACTTGCTCCACTCCATCTTCCGTAGGCTATATAACTCTGCCATCCCTTTGATATTACATGAGCACCTA
>JAISIL010000045.1 GCA_031262035.1 Spirochaetaceae bacterium
GGCATTTCATCTCAATAGTTTTGCTGAAAACGGGATCGGTCTTGAAAATTTTGACGAAAATGGGTATAATTGTCATAATAGATACTTTGGGGAGAGTTTTCTCACTAATGCCTGGGTGAATATTGCGGTCAATTTGATTGTCCGTAACATAGCACGTGCTAATTTTGTTTTAAGTAAAAACGGAGAAGTTGTTAATCACGGCCCCTTATATGACTTATTCAGGAGGCCGTCAAAGATAAACGGGTGCTATGACCTTTGGAAAGAGACTACTGCTTGGTTTCTGATTGAAGGCGAGGCATTCTGGTATTTCGGCGATGGTTATACAGGGGGTATTCCACAGGAGCTTATTGTTCTGAACCCTCGTAAGGTTATCACCGAAGGGAGGGGACAGATAGGGGTTATCGATAATCACTGTAGCGATAACAACATACGCTGGTTTTACCAGACTGACAGTGACACTATTCCTATTCTTCACGATGAGTTTATCCACTTCAAGGAGTGGAATCCCTTCAACCCAATTCGTGGTATCAATCCATTAATACCTTTAGCGCTGGAACTTGAACAAGATTACTACGCTAACAGGGCTAACAATCAACTCTTAAAGAACAATGCTATCCCTATGGGGATTCTCAAAACTGACCAGACTTTGCGGAGCGAGGAGGCTGATGCAATAGAGCGGCGCTGGGAGAGTAAGTATTCACAGACAAAGGCTAACAGAAAAATTGCCGTGCTGGGCAAGGGGACAAACTTTGAGCCGCTGGCTTTCAGCCCTGATGTGGTGAAACTCTTTGAACTGAAACGCTGGAACCTTTTCACAATACTTGCGAAATATGGCATACCGCCGAGGGTAGCTAATGTCATTGATAAGAATACATCATTATCCGGGAAAGATACAAAGGAGCAACATGCTGCTTTTTGGAAATATACGCTTGTTCCGTTATTGAAGCAATTTGAGGCTGTATTGGAGTCTCAATTCTTTATGCGGTTCGGGCTAAAAGAGAGGTGCTATTTTTCTTTAACAGACATTCCTGAATTACAGGATAGCGAAGACGAGCAATCGAAGCGTGACATTGCAGAAATCAACGCAGGTCTGAAAACTATAAACGATGTTCTCTGTGCACGGGGAATGCCGACTAAACCATGGGGCGATAATTGGTATCGTCCGCAAAATCTTGTTCCTTATGGAAAGGAAAATTAATTTTTAGGAGAATTGAGAATGATTATTAACGGGAAAATTACCTATGCCATAATTGCGACAAAGTCGCCGTTCTTTTGTGAGACAATCAAAGGTTTTATTCATGAAACTGATGTGAATGTTGAATTGAATACTGCTACAGGGCACAAAGAATTGAATGGCCTGCTTGAACAGAGAAAACCAAAATATTTGATTGTTGAGGATAGTTTTCAAGGCTGTAGCACCAGTTTGCTTGTTCGTAAATTGTCAAACAAATATTCCGGTATGAGGATTGTTGTTTTCACTGCAAAAGATGATGAGGTGGGGGAATTGAAACGGTTCAGGAATTTTGGAGCTTATGGATATATTGAAATCCGCAAGGCGAAAGCATTTAATGTGAAAATAATTCAGGACTTGTTGAAGGGAAAGAAAGGCTTTTGTGCGGAGTGGGGCGAATGCTTTATTGAGAAATATGACGCTAACGCCGCTACGGTGAAAGAACAGTTTAATCTTACTGATACGGAATGGGCTGTGATACAGGAAAAGCTGGCACGAAAAACAAAGCCGCAGATTGCCGAATGTTTTGGAAAACACTTTAGCACGGTGAATACCCAGATGGATTCAATTTATAAAAAAATTGGAGCGCACGACACCTGGGAATTTATCGGCTGGGCAGCGACTTTTAAACTGATTACTCTTGATGACTTGACCAGACAGTTTCAGCATTTGAGAAAACCAGAATGTTATGAACGGGAGGCGGCATGATTATAAGAAACAAGAACGGTGAGTTTGTGATACAGAGCAGGTCTGTGTTGATGGACTTCATCACTGGCACCGGGAAGGTGGCGAAAGACAGCGGCACTGATGGGCGGGTGTTCAAGTTCAGAGATGATGTGGAAGTGGTAAGCCCGGCGCCGTTTTGCCTTGGCGTGGTTTCACATGACAAAGGCCATGGCACAGGGGAGCCGATTTTACAAGACGCTTTCCCCTGGACTTTCAGCACCTTCCACCTTGATAGGCACGATGAAAAGGTTGACCCCAAAGGTTGGGATGTGGCACGGTTTCTTGAAAATCCGGTTATTGAGTGGGCGCATTGTTATTCTATACCGGCTATTGGCAAGGCGGTTGACCTTTTTGTTGATGACAAGGGGCTTTGCGGTTCTATTGTTTTTAATGACAAAGAGTATGACGTCTTTGGTTGGGCTGTTGGCCAGCGTGTTAAGGCTGGGGTTATTCGTGCGGCTTCGGTGGGGTTTAGAGCGCTGGAGATTGAAATTCCAAAGGGTGATGATGTTGACATTATTTTTCGGAAACAGGAATTGATGGAGGTGTCGGTTTGTAATGTGCCGGCTAATCCGTGGGCGTTGGCGGGGAAGAAAGCGCCCCCACCTAGCCTCCCCCAAGGGGGGAGGAATGACCCATTTTTTGCCTTTATTGGTAATTCATTTTAACAGGAGAAATACATGGAAGATGAAATTTTGCAGGGTGTGAAGGCTCGGTTGGCTTCGATGAAGAAAGTTGAGGCGACGGGGTTTGCATCGCAGGAAGCGGCGGCGGCTTACTTTTCTGAAAAGGAGTGCATCCTTGAGGATATTGTGAAGACGCTGGAAACCGTGAACAGTAATCAGTCTACGCAAATTGAAGCGTTGAAGGCGACTGTGGGAGCGTTGAGAGGCGAACTGAAAAATCAGGCGTCTAATCCGAAAGAACTGACCCGGCATGAATTGCTGGCAGGTATCGGCAAGGGAATTGCAGCGGCCTGGACTGGTGACCATCAGACTTTAGCATCGCTTCAATTTAGCCCTAACCTGAAAGCGGACAACTGGACTAATCCGAAAGATGTGGTCTGGGGTGAGAAGGGCTGGCAGATGACGAAGGCAGGGGCGGCTAAGCCGCTGGGTGAACCGATGGGAAACATGGCGACGAATGAGCAGTTTCTCATCAATCCGATTTATGAAACGGAGATAATGCAGGATGCCGCTAAAAAGTCGGTGATGATGCCTTTGGTGCGGCATCGGCCTATGATGGGGCCGTCTATCTTTCTACCGACAAGGGAAAGAGGCGGCGTTCAGCTTCACTGGCTCACCGCTTACGGGCAGCAGATTAAGGGGAGCAAGCCGAAGGGGGCGGAGCGTGTAGAGTTAAAGGCTTACACCCTTGCCGGTTATATTCCTTGGTTTGATGAGTTTGAGGAAGATGTCTTTGTTGACCTGGGGGCGATGTTTGTTGATGAGTTCACTGAAGTCTACGGGCAGGAGTTTGACCGGCAGTGCTTACTTGCCAATGATGACCCTTTCACAGGGGCTTTCAAGGCTTCCGGGGTGGTCGAAGTGCCGATTGCCGGGGCTGACATCTCGAAGCTCACTTGGAAGGATTTCAGGGATGCTGTCTACAAGGTCCCGGCGGAGGAAAGAAAAGACTGCTGCTGGTTCCTCAATGAAACGGTTCTCAATCATATCTGCAATATCGAAGACAGTACAGGCCGGCCGATTTGGCGGGGGCCGACTGAGGCTATGCCGGGGCGGCTTGATCTGTATCCGTATCACGAAGTTTCAATCCTCCCCCAGATGGCGGACATTCAGGCGGATACAGCCTTTGCTATCTTTATGAACCCGAAGCGTATTCAACACGGGAACAGGCGGGGCATCGAACTTAAGAAGTTTGACGGAACGACTGAGAGTATGGAATACGGCGAGTTGTTCCTGCGGTTCAGGAAGCGTGACGGGTTCCTCGTTACAAGGCCGAAGGGGAATATGGTTGTGTTGAAGACAAAGGCTGCGGCATAGTCCGTATTATAGAAGAAAGTTGAGAGGCTGCCCGATACCTGACCGGGCAGCCGTTTTTTTATGCGTAGAATTCAGCTACGACAAAGTTTGTATAGCCTAATTCCTGCATAATTTCTGCAAAGATTTCTTTACAGGCCGGGTAGCCTACGCCGCCGATGCGATGGGATGGCTTGACGCCTATTTCGTGTAAGGCGTTTTCTATAGCCATACTGGGCTTGTGGTAGCCGTAACCGCCTGCACTGCCTACGCCTGAGCCGTAACGCTGGCTTTTTTTGTCGTGTAGCCAAACTGCGGCAATGACACGGCAAGAGTAGGGCTTGCGGCTGGTGTAGACACGGCAGTCTAACACGGTGGTGTTTGTTTCAGTATCGATATACTGAAAGCCATAGACGATTTCTTTCTTTTCACGGAAAGAAAAACTGTGTTTGCTCTCTTTGAGAGCGCTGGGAATGGTGGTCATATTTTGACCCTCCTTGAAAGTGGTGTAACCAAAGCCCGGACACCGGACGAGACAGGCTGGCTGACGCCGAAGCCCGACCCCATCGCTCCTGTGCCTATAAACCCGGCGGCAGGGGGGATTTTTTTGGTTCATTTATTGACCAAAAAAATCCCCCCTGCGGACGAACGCCGCTTTCAAGGTTGCGCTAAGCCAAAAAATCTTGAGAACAAGATAAAACTTTCAAAACACAATGCCTGTAAACCAATGACCCCGGCCCCGAAGGGGTTGGCACGGTTCTTGCCGCCTGTAGGTTGCGCTACGCTTGGCTGCAAGAACCGTGCCAAAGGGGGGCTGAGGCGAAGCCGAAGCGGGGTGGAGGTCTGGGGATTAAGTCTTATAGGCTTTCTGGGAAAGCAATTTTAGCCTACTTGAACAAAAGTTGTGATTTTTATATGATATAATTGAGTATAATGGGGTATTCTGGCCCTTGCCATAGGTGAAGAAGCGCCCCATAAGGAGGAATTTTATGGAAATTAGGGACACTTATGGCAATAGGGTCGCCCGCGACGGGTTTAATGGCGTTGTGGATAACTATGGCAACAGAATTTATCAGGTTGACGGTAATCGTGTCTATGAGAACGATGGAACCTGGAAATATGAGGTACGGGGGGACCGAGTCTACGATACGGCTGGAAACTGGAAGTATGAACTTAGAGATAACCGTATCTACGATACAGCGGGCAACTGGCTGGGTACCGATTATTCGAGGTAGCCAAAAGGTTAATCTCAGCGTAAGAGGCAATGATGGTCGAAAGATATGCTATAGGTATTCTCACTCTGGCGTTTATTGTCATTGTTATAATTGTACGCAATAAGCAAGTTAAGAATCACAAAAACTCACAAAGGGAATCCATGATAACCGGCATCTGGTGCCTTACTGTTTTGATATTCTCTTTTGCTCTGTTCTTTTATGCCCGTCATCAAAGTATGGTAAATCGCAACCTGAACGGATATATTATAGCTGTGGGCAACAGCATATCAGACGCACTTGAGCTTTTTAAGTTCAAATTTCCTGATGACGCTATTTCTCCTTTTGTGGGCGACAGTAGCTACTATTTCTATTTTATTGCGCTTATTGTTCTGTATCTGGCAGCTGGCATCTGGACTTACAGTATTGTAGTTCGTACTTTCTTCAAAGGATTTCTCAACACTGTCAGGCTTCGGCTTCAATCGTTACCCTTTTATCGAAGAGATAATGTACATTTTATCATAATAGGCTGTGGGCATAAAATGCATGTGTTTCTTGAAAACCTTATCCATGATAAAGATACAAAGGGTAAACCTGTCAGTACAAAAGATATAACCATTATTACCGGCACACCGACAATACTGGTAAAAGATACCACTGAGTACTATAAAGAATTCATTACTGACGGATATACAGTTATTGATGGCAAAGCGGATATAGATGCATTAAATCGTGCGGGATTTAAGAATTCAGCCAGAAAAATATATGTTATAGCAATGACGGAAAACGACGAGCAGAATCTTGCAATTGCAGATATAGTAACACGACGCGTGTTTTCGATTGTCTTTCCAGAGGAAAAGTATCCGAAAAGAAAATATGATGAACTTACTATTGAGCAACTAGGAGAAATAAAAGATGAGGTGCAATCCAATTCAAAGGAATTATTGAAGAACGTAAACATCGAAGGGCGCATCATGTATTCGTCTCTTGACAGAACCGAGCATTATGCTTTTGCTGATAATGCCTACGGACGAGTGCGCTTTTTTAATCCGTATAATTTACGGACAAATCATTTTTTCAAGAATCACCCGATAACCAGCCTTATTCCTGGTGATTTTATAGATACCAATTTAGCACGGTTAAAAGGAAGCTTGGTAAATGGTAAAATACTAAAAGATGATGGCAAGCCTTATATTATTAAAAATATGTTTATTGGTTTTGGTGCGACCAATGCGCAACTTATGAAAGGAAGTATTAACGCTGGACAACTACTAGGCTGTGATTATAATGCTGTTGTCTTTGATAAAAGTTTTTCGGATATTACAAAGACTGAGCCATCGGGAAATCAGGCAATTATGATGAATCAGGCACCCGGTTTATTTCCCGGAGGAGATGAGACTGATAAGAGCAAGAAGTATTTACCGTCTCCAGATGAAAAACATAATATTCGTTTCCGGCATATTGATGTGCTTACAAAAAACTTTTATATGGATGTTGTTGAAGAACTGAAAGATTCAGATTTTACCACCATCTATATTGCATTAGGCGATGATAAACTTGCTATAGAAACAGCTCTTGAAATTCGGCAGACAATTTGCGAGTTTGGGATAGACTTTTCAAAGATTAAACTTTTTGTAAAAGCACATGAGGATTCGCCGCTTACAGATAGGTTGGTTATAAATAACGCAAAGAATGTCCCTCTGCCTATTGAGTGTTTTGGGAAAGACAAAGCGGTATTCACGGCTCGGAATATAGTCAACAAAGAATATGATGATTTTGTTCTTGCGGTTTCTCACAAAGACCATGATGATGTGTGGGACTTTATGCCGGAATTCAAGCGGGAATCTAACCGCCAGGCGGCTATTGCAATAAGGACAAAGCTTAATTTGCTGGGACTGGATTTAGTGCCAGCAGACAGCATTTCAAATGAGGAAAAGAATGAGGCTATTGCCTTGTATAATGCCCGATATAAAGCTTCTGAACAAGTGTATTATTCTGTCGAAGAAATGATGGAAGATACTGCTCGTAAGAATTTGGCGCGTTTTGAACATCAGAGGTGGAATGTTTTTCATTTGGCTAATGGCTGGACAAAAAAACCAATAGAAGGCATTGGGGCAGGTAATGAAGATATACCAGGAACGAATAACACCGGACGGCAGAATAGGTGGGCAAAGCAGCATGCGTGTATTACTACGATTCCGGGGCTTTACGAGTTGGCTGAGAAGCAGGCAATAGCCGGAAATACCACATCAAAAGAAGTTGACACAGTGCATTATGATTTTACGGTTATGGATATGCTTCAAAAAGATTTATTAAATACAATTTATACTATTACAGTAGTAAAGGGAGTGATATAAATATGCTTCCGAAAGACTCAAAATTATTTGTAAGTTTTCATCCAGATGATGAAAACAGCGTTTCTATAGTATTGGAAACAATACGTGTATCTGGATGGAATAATATCCTGGTCAAGAATGAAGAACAACCAGATACTGTCGAACTCATCGAACAATGTGATATTGCTCTGGTCTTTCTAAGTACATCCTTCGCGTGTGACGACCAACTAATACTTGGTGAATTCGCTTATGCCGCAACGGTACTGCAAAAGCCGTTCATTCCCGTGTGGCTGGAACCACTAACTGATATACAGCAAAAACACGCTGATAAAGGCGGAGACCGTCAAATGCTCAGCGCGATGGAAATGTTAACGGCGAAATATTCTGGTATAACAACGGATGGTCTTATTAACATGTTGGAGCAATTTATACCGGACAATATGACTTCCAGGCCATCAAAACCACAGCCGTGCGATAAGCCTTGTGAAGCGTATGAAGGGAATGAACCTTACCTATTTATTAGTTACGCCCATGACAATGCCGCTCTTGTATATCCAGTTGTAAAAGAACTGTTTGAGAAGGGGTGGGAACTGTGGTATGACGAAGGTATCAAAATAACAGAACGGTATTTGCCTGTAATTGCCGATAGTTTGAATAGGTCTTCAGCATTAGTTTTAATGCTTACAAACCGCTGTCTTGAGCGGCCTTTTGTGATGAATTATGAAGTAGAATACGCACGGAAGAAAGATATACCGGTTTTTGTCGTTGTATTGGAAGAATTGAATGAGCACGGTTCCGCATACCTGAGAAAAATTGCAGAAAAGCCCGTTGAGCCAGCCGCAATTTGCGATATAATAGAAAACTTTAATACATCACAGTCAAAAGTCAAATTGACAAATCGAGGTTTACGCACCGCTATTTCTCCCGCGATAAAACAGAATGTTGTATATGATGTGTCAAAACCTCCTAAATTGCCTGATTTTGAATTTACTACAGAGAATAATGAAATAACAATTACCAGATATATTGGTAAAGACAAAAATGTAGTTGTGCCGGGGAAAGTGATTTCAGATGATGGAAGTGAGTTTAATGTTGTATCAATTGATAAATTTGCTTTTACTGGTGGTGGTGCTATGGCACGCATGTTGGGTGGACGAAAAGCTATGGCAATAGGTTTGTTGCAAGCAAAATTAATGGGCGCACAGACTGATTCTAAAACTCAGAAGAATATTTTACGAAACTGTAAATCAATACAAACCATCATCATACCAGATAGTGTTAAAAATATTGACGAACATGCTTTTTCTGGGTGTATTAAGTTAAAGCAAATAGCTCTACCCAAAAACCTTGATAATTTGGGCGAATATGCATTTTACCGCTGTAAATCATTAAAGAGTATTGATATACCACTTGGAATAGCGAAAATTAATAATTTTGTTTTTGGTAAATGTGTATCATTAACACAGGTAAATATACCTGATAATATTACTACCATTGGTAGCAATGCTTTTTATAACTGTACAAAGATTCAAAATATCACCTTGCCGAAATCGATTGCTGATATTGAGGATGGTGCTTTTACAGGTTGTAAGCGCCTCGTACATATAAACATTCCAAATACAGTTACAGAAATTAAATCTGATACATTCAACGGATGTAAAAAACTATCTTCAATCGTAATTCCAGATAGTATAACATCTATTGGAGAAAAATCGTTCTATGATTGCCGTTCATTGATAGAAATAGAAATTCCTTCAAGTGTTAAATCTGTCGGTGCTCATGCTTTCTCCAAATGTACAAAATTAGGAGAGGTAATGAATGAGAAACAGGATATTCTTTATCAGTGTCCACAAAATGGCCACAATACGGTATATACTATTCCTTCTGGAATTGAAACAATTAATGTCGGAGCTTTTTCTTCGCACCGATGGCCAAAAACTGTAATCATATCTAACACAGTAACTCATATTGATGCTGGCGCCTTTGAAGGGGCGTCATCTATTAAAGAGATTGTTATTCCTGATACTGTTTTGTCTATAGGTTATGAATCGTTTAAAAATTGTAAAAGCCTTGTTACTATTGCTCTGCCTACAAAAATGAAATCTATTGCAGAAAGTCTTTTTGAGAACTGTAAATCATTAAAACAGATAACCATTCCGGAAAGCGTAACAAAAATCTATGACAATGCGTTTAAAAATTGCATTCATTTAAAATGTGTAAATCTGCCTGATGATATTACTGAAATTGGAAGCGAAGCTTTTAACGGATGTAAAAAACTGGACGTTATAAAGCTTCCGGCAAAACTGTTAGATTTAGGTAATTCTACTTTAGGCGGGCATACTTTTGAGGGATGCAAATCATTAAAAGTCATACACATACCAGAAGGAATTACCTCTATAAACACTAGCACTTTTGAGAAATGCTTGTCACTTAGAACAATTGTACTTCCCGATACTCTTACTGATATAGGGGATAATGCTTTTTCACGGTGCAAATCATTGGTTGAATCTAATATTCCCAAGAGTCTTGAAAAAATAGGGCATAACGCTTTCTTGAAAGTTCCGGTAGGACAAAAATTGCTTGATGCGGTACTAAAAGTAAAAACGGAAGAATCAACAAAGAGCACAAGTGAAGATAAAATTGGTATAGAAAATGTCAAACAAATTAAACAAGATAATGAAATAATTCATTTTAATATACCTATGTGCGATGAAACACCACGTGCCAAAATATGTTGCGCCCAACCGGACGTCAAATATGTTAGAGATATACTATCTCAATTATATTGGGAAGGCTTCAATGTGTATTTTAACGATTCAGATGCAGACGAGGAATTCGAACAATGCGAATGCATTGTTGCAATTATTTCTAATAACACAGCAAAATCACCTGAATCTGTAAATATATTGAGGAAAGCAGTGGAGAAAGACGCTTCCAAGATAATACAAGTCTTTATAAATGATTGCACATCATATTCCGATGATATGCCAGATGAAATAGAAAACAAACTTCGAGATCGACAAGGTATAATACAAAGTAATCGTTCAGAAATGGAATTCGTCGGTGCTATCCGTGATAGTTTAAGAAGCTTTGGTTGTAGTCTTGGACATCCAAGAGGTTTTGATATAAATATTATGGACGATGGAGTAGAAATTGTAAAATTTAATCCAACAGGATTTAATTATGTTGTAATACCAAAAACATTTTCAAATCCACCATTACCTGTGACGCAGATTGGAGACAAAGCGTTCTTTGGATGTGAGACTGTAACACATATCATTATTCCAGATACTGTTATACAAGTTGGGACTAATAAACCTATTTCTATCTTTGATGGTGGGGTATTTTCCGGTTGTACATCATTAAAATCAATTTTGCTTTCAAAGGAATTAAAAAGTATTGGTAATTTTGCATTTTACACATGCAATAAACTGAATGAGATAATAATCCCGGAAAGTGTTACAGAAATCGGTAAATCGGTTTTTACGTTTTGTTTGTCATTAGAATCAGTTATTTTACCACATAAATTAGAGGAAATACAAGAAGATTTATTTAGTTGCTGTGCATCATTGACTGATATTGACATTCCAGATCATACGAATAAAATAGGGAAAAATGCTTTTAATGGTTGTTCGTCTCTTATGAATTTACTTCTTCCTGACACTGTTAATACCATTGAAATGCAGGCTTTTTCTGGTTGTAGGGGGCTCGAATATTTAGTAATTCCCAAAAATGTCGAAAGTATTAAAACTCAGGCTTTTTCAGATTGTACGAACATGTTAAAAGTTTTTATTCTTAATCCATATATTAAATTTGATGGTTTACAACAAATTGGAAATGGTAATCTAGCTTTTCAGAATTGTGATAATATTACTATTTATTCACAAGAAGGAGATAATGCATGGAAATTTGCAGAAAAGTATAATATAAGGCATGAATTACTTCCTTCGGGAAACGATTATCTGCAAAAATCATTAAGTCAAGAACTTGCTGATTATACTGAAGCAATAAATAATAATCCTGAGAATATATTGATATACAACAAGCGTGGTTTTCTTTATGAAAAACTTGGTAGATACGAAAAGGCATTAGATGATTATGATAAAAGTATAAGTATAGAACCAAATAATGTGTGGACTCATAATCAACGCGGATTGTTATACCAAAGATATGAGGAATACGAAAAGGCGTTTACCGACTATAATGAATCGCTCCGGTTAGATCCTGATAATATCTGGGCACTTAACCAGCGAGGCCTGTTATATCAAAAGCTAGGAGAAAATTATAAAGCACTTGTCGATTACAATGAAGCGATTAGATTGGATAGTAATAATATCTGGGCACTTAACCAGCGAGGTTTGGTGTATGCAAAATTGGGAGAGAATTTGAAAGCTATTGCCGATTTTGATGAAGTCCGGAATATAGATTCTGATATAAATAATATCAGTATAAGTACCGATTCAGGAGGTACTTTTGCATATTGGCAACGTCAAGCGGCGTATGAAAAGTTAAGCGATAACGAGAAAGAGATTGTTGACTGTACTGAATCTATTGATAGCGACCCTAATGATACTTCTGCCTATAATAAACGAGGGCTACTTTATGTTAAAATTGGTGAAAATGAAAAGGCCTTAGATGATTATACAAAAGCTATAACTATCGATAGTAATTACAAATGGGCATATGCGAATCGAGGACAATTGTATGAAAAGCAAAATAATATTGAGGAAGCTATTATCGATTATTCTGAGGCGATACATGCTGATTCAAATTATACTTATGCATACAACAGCCGCGGTTTACTGTACATGAAACAGGATAACGATATAGAAGCTCTTGCAGATTTTACAAAAGCAATTGAAATTGACACTGATTATAAATACGCCTATTATAATCGTGCTAAAATTTATGCAAAGCAAAACGAAAATGACAAGGCATTCTCTGATTATGCAGAAGCCATCCGTATCGACCCAAAATATAAATATGTCTACTATAACAGAGGCTTGCTTTATGAAAAATTAGGACAATTTGAAAAAGCAATGGTTGATTATAATGAGGCAATTAAGATAGACCCGAATTATAAACAGGCCAAAACAAGTAGAGATGCTCTTAATAAAAAAATGGGGCAAAAACAAAAAACTATTGAAGATTACAATGAATCTATTCGTATTAATCCCAATGATAAGGTAGCATATTGCCAGCGTGGAATACTCTATGAAAAAACAAATGATAACGAACAAGCATTGAATGATTTTACAGAATCCATCAGAATTGATTCCACTTTCATCAATGGTTATGGAAATCGTGCTATGCTTTATGAAAAACTGGGCAATCTCGAAAAAGCATTAGCAGATTATGATATTATTATAAACATTGATGCAAAAAATACTTTTACTCGTAAAAAGCGGGTTAAAATTTATGAAAAGCAAAGCAACTACAAGGCTATGATTAATGATTATACAGAAATCATCAAAGCAGAACCGGATAATCCACAACCTTATAATGCTCGTGGCTATTCCTATGAAAAACTCGGAGAAAATGAAAAAGCATTAGCAGATTATGCAGAAGCAATTCATATTAAACCAGATTATACTCTGGCGTATAATAATCGTAGAGCCTTATATACGAGACTTGATGAATATGAAAAAGCCTTAACTGATGCTAATGAGTTATTAAAGATAAATCCGAATGATGCAACAGTGTATTATCAGCGTGGTATGCTGAATAAAAAACTTGGAAATAATGAAAACGCTTTAGCCGATTATAATGAGGCTATTCGTATTGAACCGAACAGTGGTAACGCTTATCGTCTGCGTGGGATGCTCTATGAAAGTATGGAAGAAAAGGATAAAGCATTGAGTGATTATAACGAGGCAATACGGATAGCACCAGGCTTTGCAAACGGATATGGTCTACGAGCTGATTATTACGAAAAACAAGGCGAAAACGAAAAAGCACTTTCTGATTATGCTGAGGCAATACATCTCGCTCCCGATAAATCAACAGGATACATAGGTAGAGCAGATATTTATAAAAAATTGGGTGAAAATGAAAAAGCTCTTATCGATTACAACGAGGCTTTGAAACTAGAACCTGATAATGTAGATATTAAAAAGAAAATAAATGAATGTGGAGGCAATCCGAACAATGCAAACAACTAACTGTCCCTTTTGCAATTCTCCAGATACTTATTTCTCAAAGAAAAAACAAAAATGGGTTTGCGAAGACTGCGAGAAGGAATTTGAGATTCAAGAACAGAGTAAGAGTATCTTCTTTAGTTATCCGCATGACCAGAATGCCTTGTTTGTTGATATGATACGAAAAGACCTAGAAAAAGAAGGTATTACAGTCTGGTTTGACAAGTCTGAGATAAAGGCAGGTGATGACTGGCGGAATAACATTACATCGGGATTGCTTCATTCTGATTCTGTGCTTGCATTTTTATCAAAATATTCAACGCGGACACCTGGTGTATGTTTGGATGAAATAAAAATTGCGCTTTGTGTAAAGAACGGTAATATACACACCGTGCTAACAGAGAATGAGAACGAAGTTGACCCACCTTCAAGTATATCTAATATACAATGGCTTGATGCATCAAAATGGGCTACTTATTATAATACACCATATTTTGATGAATGGTATACTGGTATTGTTGAATCAATTAAAAATATAGTATCTTCAAATAATACTGATAATTTTAACGGTGAGATTGATTTTATTAAAACTTTCTTGAAACCGATGTATTCTGACATTAAGGAATATGCCCTATTAAGTAAAAACATCACGAAACGTCCTTGGATTGATAAGGAAATAGAGCAATTTAGGAATGACGGTAAATATAATGTCCTTGCTATGTATGGAGACCCCGGAAGCGGGAAATCCTGTTATGCCGCAAGCCTTATACATTACAATCCCGATATTATATGTAGTTTATTTTGCGAATGGGATAAGCCTGTTTTTATGGAACAGAAGAATATCGTCAAGACTATTGCCTTCAAAATATCTTCAAAGATGTCTGATTACAGAAAATATCTTTTTGATAAATTGCATTATATTTCTGAAGAAAAATTAAACAAAATGGATGAAGATTCATTGTTTAATTATCTGGTGATTGAACCGCTAACAAAACTGATTGACGGAAACCGTGATGTAAAATTTATTGTTATTGATGGTCTTGATGAATTATCAGATACTACATTTTTACACTCTTTACTTCAAAATATTAGTTTATTACCTAAATGGATTAAGATTATACTCACAAGCAGGAAAGATTTTGATGTTGTTGAATTAGTTTCATACTTTAATGTTAGTAGCTTCGATATAAGCGCCTCACAAAATAATATATCTGATTTGAAGTCCTTTATCAAAGAGAATAGCAAAACATCTATAAGCGATGAAGTAGAGAATGAAATACTGCAATTGTGTTCGGGTAGTTTCCTCATTGCTTCTCTTATTATCCAACAATATAGTAATCTTAATGATTTGCCAACCATGAATAGTGATAAACTTATACATGGCTCGAAAATTAGCCAGTTTTATTATATGAGTCTTGCAAGAATGTTTGCTGATTTTGATGAATATTGTATCTATAAGGATATTATTGGAACTATTTTATGCGGCAATGATATTCCGTTATATTTATTGAGTGAACGTTTTGGTTTTGAAACAGTGATACGCTTTCGTAAAATATTTAATCCGTTTCTTATGGTTTCAATGCATAATGTAGCCGATACTTCAAAGAACATTGAAATATTATCATTTTTCCATAAATCTTTTATTGATTTTATTACCAGTAAAGACGCTTCGGTATATCAATTAGATTATGAAAAAGAAAATTTGTTACTTGCTGAGTATTTGTGTAATCTTGTGAGTGCAAAGAGCATTGTTGATATTGAAGAAGAAAATTATAAACTCTATTACTATCAGCATAATATTATGCAGTTTTATATGAATTCAAAAGATGTGTCAGCAACTGAAAGCTTCCTTCTGGAAGTGCAAAATCCTCTGCGGGTGTATTTCGATAATATAGATAGATATTTCAGTAATACATATAAATATGAGAAAATAATTAAAAGAATATGGGATGCAAATGATAAGAATGCTTTTTTGACAGAGCAACAGGAAAAAGGGAATACCAGACTACTGCTGTTTATATTTGATAAATCGGCAAATATTATCGGCTTAGAGAAATTTACACATAGAGAAATAGAAATTTATATGGATATAGTTCATCTCGGCGGACAATATGAAGAAGCAGTCAAGATTTCTGAAAAATATCTTGCATCTTTTAATGAAGATGAAATATATGCAGATAATGATTTGCTGATGATGAGAATTAGAAGGTTACACCATATGATGTTCTATGCTCCAGTTAAAAATCTCATTGCAGAAGCCTTGGAAATAGAAAAGAAAATTAATAAAAGTGAATTTAGGAAAGAGTATAATGAGCTTCTCTTTCTTATTGGTGGAAATCTTGGTTGTCTCTATGGTGATTTAAGTATATGCAAAAAATATCTTGACAGTTCGTGGAATCTTGCCAATGAAACAAATGATACTAATTTTAAGATAAGAACTGTTAGAAAACTATGCGATATGCTTGCTATACAAGGAAAAACACAGGAAGCCTTTGATTTGATAATAAAATACATCAATCCCGATAATTTGAATGCGATAAATAACAGGTATCAAATTTACCTATTAGGTTGTTTTGGGGAATTGTATAGAAATTTGAATCAAAATCAAGCTGCTTATGCTTGTTTTGATTTGCTTTATGAATTATCAGAAAAAATGGGAATACCGGGCTGGATTGCACACGCTATGCTTGGAAAAGCATTTTCTTTATATGGAATAGACAACACTAAGGCATTGGAATATGCAGAAAAAGCGCTTGCTCTATACGAAAAAATACAACAGAGGTTTGGGGAAATCAATGCAAATTATATTATTAAGAATATAAAGAGTGAGCTTATTGATGAATTGCTAGTACTTACAAAACAATATAACTATGAATATATGTTTTCATCATTCAAGGATGGAAAGGATTTAAATGAATATCATTTATCTTTTTTATAAATCGGAGGTAACTTATGAGTGAAATTCAAATGATTTCGAACAATGAGTTTGAATCTGTTCTTGAACATGTTTCTCGACAATATTTTGTGGGCAATCTGCAAAAAGAACAGGACATTGCGTTCTTTAAAGATGAAAGATTAGAGATTGGGATATCATCATATAACCATTCATGCTATGAACCGGCACATTTCCATACTCAAGCAACAGAGTATCAACATATGCTATCTGGCTATACAGAATATATGGATTTAGATACAGGAAAAGTGTATTCATTCAAAAAAGGTGATTTCTTTATGATACCACCAAACACAAAATACTTGCAAAGAATTAAGGGTAATTGCCGGATATTATTTATAAAGGTGCCTTCAATTAATGATAAACAGGTTGTAGAAATAAGCCACCAATTGAAGGAATGGGCTGAGACCAAAATTCAATCTAACCGTAAAGATTATTTCTATAATAGCAATGCGCCAAAACCAAACAATATCATTCCTGCTACAGCATGTGCTATATTTAATAATAACAAAGTGCTTGTTGTAAAACGAAAAGATAATAATAACTGGACGCTTCCTGGTGGAACTATTGAATATGGTGAATCTCTGGAAGATTGTATTATTAGAGAGATTAAAGAAGAAACAAATTTGAGTATAAATATCGATGGCTTGATAAAAATATACTCAAATCCGAATATAATAGTTGAATACCTTGATGGGGAAGTTAGACAAGAGTTCACTGTATTATATTATACCTTCTTGAAAAATTTAAAAGAGGATGTAAAGACGGATGATGAAAGTACTGAATTTAAGTGGGTTAGTGTTGATTTGAGAGATATTGAAGAAAAAGAATTTACACCTGCGCAATTTATAAGAATTAAGGATGTAGTTGAATGGTATAAGAGTAATAAGGAGGAACATTAAAATGAAAAGGGCAATGATTTCAATAAGCGGAATATCAGAGAAAGAATTTTTAGATTTGTTTGAACTAAAAGAGAAACCAAATATTGGTACTGAAATTACAGTTATGCCAGATGTAAAAATTATTAATGGAACTTCATTTGGTATGGGAATTGCAGAAACAGAGGTATTTCAAATAGTTTATCCTATTATTTCTGGTATAGCGATAAATCTTTTTAGTGCATGGCTTTATGATAAATTAAAGGAAAAGAAGTTGCTTCATAAAACAAAACTTCGGATTAATGGGGAACACTCAAATATAGAAGTTGCAGATATTCAAGAGCATCTGGAAAATACTGAGGATGAGCAAAGTGTATAGAACAGACTCAGAGGTTTTATATGATAATATATTGGGAACAGATATAATATCAACCTCTGAGAAGCTTCAAATAAAAATTGAT
The DNA here is from genome assembly GCA_031262035.1 of Spirochaetaceae bacterium. Lineage (GTDB taxonomy): Bacteria > Spirochaetota > Spirochaetia > Treponematales > Breznakiellaceae > JAISIL01. The sequence continues at coordinate 17,913 of JAISIL010000045.1, forward strand.
GCCTATGTTAATGATTTCTCCAACTATGATGATATAAAGTTAAATGAACAAGCAAAAGACAAATCGTTACGAGATATATTCTTTTTAGAGAGAGAAATAATTGACGATATTCAGAATGTTTTCAGCAAAAATTTTATACCTACCCAAATTGAATATTCATTTATAAAAACGAGGAATACTAATATAATAACCAACAATAGAAACAATAGAAAAATAATTATCATACCAGTATCCTGGTCTAAATTCTATTTTGGTGTATTGGTTTATTTAAGACTTCTAAAGCGTCAATATGATGATGAAATCGAAATGGGGAATATTTATCGAAATCTTTTAATATATGTTGATAGCATGTATTGTAGGAATAGGTTGATGCCAGAATCCGTTGACAAGGAGTTTCCAGAGAATGTTTTTCTATTAGGCAATGATGCAGGAACTATATCAGATATACTATATATCATGTTTGCATTTATTATTTGCCATGAAATATCTCATATTGTTCTTAATCATGATGACTCTGACACAAAGTTATTTGAACATGAAAATGAAGCCGATATTACGGGTTATGCGATGTTTCTAAAATGGTTAAGTGGAATGAAAGAAGGAAAAAGCAAGGTTTCTGAGTGTTTTGATTTTAATGAAATGTTCTATAATGCTCCAAAATTATTTTTTAAAATTTGTGATATGTGTAACCAGTATAAGAAAATTGTTTACGGTGAAAATAGTATAAATAATTTATATCCAACTTTTATAGAACGGAACAAAAATATTGAGCAAATTGAAAAAGGGAAAAATATACAATGGAATCGTGTTTGTGAAAAACTTGATATGAAAATAGATTTTCACACATTCTCCTTGGATAATCCTCTTTCTATAAACTTGGAACAAGCTATTGTATATTTTATTAGAACAACAGAGATAAAAAGTCAAGCGGGGAAACTAGATTCTATCAAGAGATGGTAAATATGTAGTATCAGGTAATATATTTAGATAGAAACCAGTTCTATCTTCTCCCCGACAACAAAGACAAATTTCATCCCATTACTTGCATAGTTTATTCCAATGGCTGGGTACCGTGAACATCACCTAAGATTACCATTCCCGTGTCATTCATATTGTTAAAACCTCGTCAATCTGCTCTTGCAGGTCTATCGTAAGGGTCAAAGCAGTGATGATTTTCTGGTAATGCTCTATGGTGTCGATGTCTAAGATGCGGCCTTTGCGGTCTTTGAGCCATTTTTGTGCGGGCTGGTAGCCACCGATTTGGTATGTCCACACAGCTTCCGGCACATTAGCGAAGTATTGCTCTTTGTTGATGTAGACTGACCCTGCTTTATATTCCGATTGTTCTATCTGGTTGCTTCCCTTGACGGTCCATCCGGCATAGGTAGCTGAGGGGAGGACGTTTTCTAGCAAGTGCAACTGGCGGAGAGACGAACCGAGGGCGGTTAGTTTCTTAAACTGGCCGGCGTTTTCCGGGTATGGGACACGGGGGAAGTCTATTTTTAGAAATTCGGAGTAGGTTTTCCGATAGTGGTTGCTATAGAGGACGGCGTAGATGTAGTCGAGCAGGTCAATTGGTGCAAAGGTGTGGTCGCTATCAGTGTCGTCCTTTTCCGGGGTAAAGTGCAAGCCTGTAGTTGCGGCTATTTGATTCACAATGGCCATGCCGAGGTTGGGGCGACGGGTTTCGGCGGTGTCGAGGGTTCCTTCTTCGGGGTAGAGGTAGAGGGGGAAAGCATAAGTCCGCTCTTTGGTTTTGTTAGAAAGGTAACAATTATCTATCATTCTGTTGGTAATGAAAACATGCGCAAATGTTGACTGACTAAGAAAACTGCAACAACAAAGAGCTAGATTGTCGTTATGCGATAGATGCTGCATTATCTTTTTCACTGGTCGCCATAGCAGTTTGTCTTCATAAAAGATATAGCGTTCATCAAACAAGCGGTAATTTAGAGATTTGATATAATCACCTATTTTTTTACCTTGAATGTTTTTATGACCATCAATGATATTCCAGCCTTCTTTCTCTTTTACATTAAATTCTGCGTGTAACTGTGCCGGATATTCCGGGGTATCCTTGAATGCTATAAATCTATCTTCTATGACATCGCGACTTTCATCAATTACAAAATCATCATGAGCTGTGGTGATACCCATACCATTTGTTTGAAACAAGTCTTGGACACTAAAACCTTTCTCATATTCTTCTTTGCCTGTAAAATTTTTGGCTACAAAATAATACTGTGGCGCATCGGGTTCCAGTTTCTGCCATTTGATTGTTTCAATACAGTTTTCAAGTAAATATTGTGATTTATATTCACGAACGCCATAAGCATCAGCATAGTAGACATCAGCAAGGGCGTTTGTTTTTTGCTTACCTGTTTTTACAAAGATGTTGATGCATACTCCCTGCATGATGTTAAACATGTTTTCATCTTTGCTGCCATCCGGCGTTTTTTCCTGCCTTTTTACATTTCCGTGCAGGTTTAGAATATATATTTTGTCAAATGATTTGAGTAAGTTCCAGCGCATACCTCTGAATGTTGGATTATCAAGATAACTATGATTATTGACATAGGCAAGTATGCCGCTCTCATTCTTGGTTACAAGTTGTTGACCATAGCGAATAAACTTTACATAATCATCATTAAGCCATTTTGAGTTTCTTTCGCTCAATTTTTCAACTCCGCCTGGTTCTTTTTTGTAGTCTTCCAAAAGGTCATTCAGGCTTTCTTTGTTAGCGCTTTCTCCGCTATATGGTGGGTTTCCGATAACAACCATTACTGGAGCATCTGTTTTAATTTTATCCGCTTCTTTTGCTTCTTCTGCCAGATATGGGTCAAATATAAGCCCTGTTTTATCTATAGGCTTTTCGAGACTGTTTGTCAGGTAGATATGAAATCTGTCATTAAGAGTAGTAACATCAATTCCTGTTTCTTTCAATTTCATGTCAAGCTTAAAATGTGCCATTGCATAAGGGGCCATTAGGATTTCAAAACCGTTTATACGAGGTATGAGATACTTTGTGCAAAAGTCTTCCCAGAGAGCTTTATTGTTTTCATAATGCCTATACATTTTATCTACGGCTTCAACGAGAAAAGTGCCTGTGCCTGTTGCTGGTTCAAGAATAAATACTTTGCTGTAATCATCTGTATTACGCTTTACTGTAGACTTATCAGCAAGGCCGTCTTTCATGTTAAAATCATTTTTTAAGAGAGTATCAACAGAATTGATTATAAACCTGACAATCGGGAGTGGTGTATAGTAGACGCCTCGTTTTTCTCGTAATGTAGGACTGTATCTTGAAAGAAAGGTTTCATAAAAATGTAAGAATGGGTCTTGACCGGATTTTTCAAATTCTTTTAGTAAGTCCTCTACTGAAACGGTATTAAAAACATTTACAAGAGAATCAACAATATATGCTATGCGCTCGTCAAGGTCGAATGCTCCGATACGCTGGAAAAATTTACGCAAGAAAAGATTTGATTGAGGTATGCTATTGGCTGCTTGAAGCCTGTCGAAAGTTTTACCTGAGCGGTCGTTCATCTTGGCGGCAAAGAGGCCATAGGTGAGTGTCTGTGAAAACATATCGGCAAATTCACTTTCTGTCATGGTATGTATCAAAGCGGATTTAAACATATTGAATTGAGTTTCAATAAATGCGTTGCTTTCTTTTTCCTTGCTCTTGTGCAGTTCTTCGGCGATAACTTTGGCTAGAATCCTGGCTTTATCTGACATCATCACAGCCAGAGTGTCTGAATCGGTTATAGTCTTACCTTCATAGCCTATGAAGGTAGTAATGATTTCAAGAAAAGCATCATACTGGGTCTTGTCTGGGATAATGGCTTTGCCCTTGACTTTGCCGATGGCGGCTTTGGCTACGAGGCTGCCATCCCTGTAGAGTTCAAAAGTGAGGTAGTTGGTAATGATAAGATTACTCAGGGCTTTCTTGTAACGGTCAAATTGGGACTGAAGGCTCCGGTCGGCGAGATTTATCGGAATGTCTTTGGCCTCCAGGTGGCCTAAAGGGAGTTCGCTTTTAGTGACGCTGTAATCAGGCGCTCCGCAGTCAATACGCTTCGGCTCGTTGGTGACCTGTATATGGTTGGCCTTGGCATCGCTCAGTATCTCCAAAAGGGCTTGCAAAGCCGGGCGGTAGCTGTGTTCAGTGGCGTTTCCAGCGCTGAATTTCTGGTTGAGGGCGCTTATATAGTCGTTTAGGGCCTGTGTTGGGCTTGCCACGGTGTCTCCTTGGGTCAAATTTGGCCTTCTATAAGGCCCTTTATGACTATAGCACAAAAATGAGCTTTATACAAGGGGCTGAAAAATGGGTTTGGACACATTTTTAAAAGATTTAGCCCTAAAATAGAGTGGTCGCTCGATACCCATGAAAATTCAAATTTTGTATATTTTAGGCATGAAAGACAAGAATTTGAGTTTAGAGGGCTATTGTGGCCCACAGGATAGGGCCGAGAGGCCCTTGAGGAGCCTCATTCCGCTTGACCACTTCAAGACACTAATGGGGATAGATGACAGGGAAGACGGCATTGCTCGGCACTGCCTTGAGGCGGCTTCTTTTGCCATTGAAGGCTATTGCAGGCGTAAGATGATGGCTCGGAAGCATAACGAGGTTCTTCGCTATGAGGGTGAGCGGATTTTCCCACTGAAAGAATACCCCCTGAGAGAGGTGCTGGGGGTGTGGCTTTATCGGGACGGTGAGGAGATGGGGATTTTGGAGCCTGATTATTGGCACACGATACCCGATGACGGCTTGGCGCTGGGGGACGCCGATGTTCCAGCGGTGCTGGTGGTGTCTCATGGGGTGCGGCTTCTGCATGGGATTGATACCTTGCATGTCCACTACAAGGCTGGGTATCAACGGAAGGAGATTGAGCCGGATTTGGGGTCGGCGTGTTTAGAGCTGGCGATGTGGAACTACACGAGGGTTCGGGGGAAAAAGACCGGGGTGGTTTCGACAGGCTCAACCACCGGAGCAGGACGAGGGCGACAAGCCTATTCGGGTGTTCCTGTTGAGAAATTTGAGGCATCTATGCCGGAGAATGTGAGGCTGCTCTTGGAGCCGTATCGGAGGAAGATGATTTGAGGGTTGTGGAAGATTTGATTTTGGCGGCGGTGCGGCACAGGGTGGTTCCGGCGGTGAATGACCTGCTTGATGATGAGGGCGGGCAGACACAGGGCGGGCGAACCCCGCCCCTACCGTTGTTGGATTTTGAGGCGTGTTTTGGGTCGGGGACAGTTAGGCCGGAGGTTACGGTAGTCTCTTGTGAGAGGAACAAGAAGGAACGGATTGTTCAGGTTGATGCTTATCTTGTGGAGATTGTCATAGAGACTACGGACGAGGCGGCGGGGTTCCGGTATGCGGCAGCGTTTGATGAGGCGTTGGCGAGCAATAGCACGATGGGCGGGGTTGCCGATAGGGCTGTCATTGTCGGTAAGAAATACTCGCCTGTGGATGTGGTTATAACCCTTCGGGTAACGGTGGAGGCGGTGAGATGAATGGAGAGAATTGCACTATTACGATTAAGACTAAATACATCTCGGCTTCGGTTCCTTATTCTGAGGAAAGTATCAGAGAGGCGGTGTCGATTATTCGTGATACTGATGAAGCTACAGAAAAGACGAGTTTTACGAGGCAGGTTGACGGGGTGGCCGGGTGTGTGATTGCGCCGCTTACGGTGGGGAATGCGCCGTTGTTGCTGGCCTTGGCGTTTGGCAGGGAGCAGAAAGCAAGTGTGGTTTCGGAGGGCGTTGCACGCAACGCCCCTACAAGCGTAATGTATCGGCATCATCTCATTATGAAAAGCCTCAAGAAAAGTCCTACCTTTGATTTGATTCAGGATAGGGGTTGTGAAAAACGGTTGTATGAAGGTTGCTCGGTTTGGGATTTTGAGATGCAGTCTTTGTATCTTAGGCGAAAGATTTTTGGGGTGGTGAATGTTCACCATTCCGGTAACGATGATGACATACAACATATAACGCTGAAACTGGAAATGAGAGGGGGGAATAATCCGGTTGTGTTTGGTAGTGATGAGGTGGTTTCGACAGGGCGGGCAGACCCCGCCCCTACGGATAATAATGTGGACAATGACCCATTATACAATGATGGTGGTATTCGATATGAAATCAATGGTGTTGAGGTGTCGGGGATTTATGGCTTTTCGATTAAGACACGAAGAGACGGCAAGCCGAAGGTATTTGTGCGGTTGCATCGTATTCTTGGGAAATCAGAACTGCCGGACATAATTGATAAGCTGACTATTACGGCACAGGTTTTCAAGGGTGGTGTATCAGGGATTTTCAAGATAAACCTTGAAAGGCTTTTGCTTGTAGCTGATGAAACGATTGTGAATACTGCTGATAAGGTGATTGGGCCTTTGCGGTATTTTGTGGCTGGGAATATATCTGCTGATGTGTATAGCGGGTATGAAAATTTGGTTTAGTGGGCGTAGCAACGCTACGCCCTTACAAGGAGATTAAGGGATATGAATGATGTTATGACAATGGAAGACAGGCGGTTGCTCGTTGAGAACCTTGCGGAGATGCGGGAACTACGGGGCGAACTGTCGGAGTTTAAGGCTCATGTGATGGGGCGTGTAGTAAAACTGGAACAGCGGGACGGGGAAAGAGCGAGGACGCTTATTTCTATGGTGTCGCTGGCGGTTTCGATTATGGCGCTAGTGGTTAGTATTCTGGTGAATTTTCTGGTATAGGGGGCGTAGCAACGCTACGCCCTTACGGAACAGGAGAGGTTGTGTATGAAATTGAATTGGGTTGAGATTTTTGGGAATGAGAAGAAGCAGTTTGATAAGATGAGTGAGGCGCAAAAGTTTGCTTATTCTCTGTTGCTTCAATACAATTCGCCTTACGGCTGGGGAAAAGAGAACCCGGAGGCTTCGGATTGTTCGGGAGCGGTGTGTCTGGCTTTGTTAGCGGCTACTGGTTGCTTGGTGCGGATTACGGCTGATGATTTATATCGTCGAGTGTTCACTGTCAAGAATCCTGCCGCTGATGCAATTCGGGTGGCGTTCTTTGTTGACAGGAAAACAAAAAAGGCAATTCATTGTTCGGGGTTTGTTGATGATGGCATTGTGCTTAATTCACAGGAAGGCGGGGCAAAGCTCAGGACATTTGATAGGCTTTCGGCCTGGTTCTTTAACAGGAATGCAGGAACTGAAATTCGTGGATTAGATAAGGCGGCTTTGAAAAAATTGTCTGATGAAGGGGCAAGATATGATTTAGACAAGGAGTTAGCAAAATATGTCTACGAGTGATGGAATACAAATTTATGACAAGCCAACATGGGCTATGTCTTGGGCTGAGTTGTGGACGATACTTGGCAAGCGGCTTTTATCTCTGCCTTCAAAACTGCTGGGGTTCAAGCCTTTGTGTTTGTATATTGCAACATGGCTTTTAGTGGCCGGGCATATCCGGGACTGGATTTGGTTTGCGGTAATGGTGCTGGTGTTGTTCGGGGTGGTGGGGTTGAAGGTGATTGCGAGGTATAGGCATGAAGACCCCTACCTAACCTCCCCCATAAGGGGAGGAACTGAGGAAGTTGGAGGGTAAAGAATGGATTGTAATGATACGAAGGGCGCAAGATGTTGCGCCCCTACAAAATGGGTAATCATCGGGGCGGTATGTGTGGTGGTTCTGGTAGTGATTGGGTTGGTTGTCTTTTCTGTGTGGCAGAAGGACAAAATTATTATTGATGCAGGAGAGGTGCAGAATGAATTACAGGTTTTACAAGACGAGTATAACGATGCTGATTATACTGATTTTCTCGGCGATGACGGTATACGCCGAGCCGCTGATGCCGCCGCAGACAAGTTCAAGCGGAAACGAGATGAGGCTTTACAGCGAATTCGAGGTCGATACGCTGATAGCGGAATTGACGGAAGCGGCGGAAGAAGCGATTGACAAGGCTGCAGGAGAAGCGGCACGGGTGGCTACATTGGCAGGGCTTGAAAGAGAGGCGGCGGCATTGGCTAGGGAAAAGGCGGCTTTGGAACGTGAGAGATTAGCTTTAGACCTGGCTGGTGATTGGCAGAAGAAATTTGCTTTCGAGAAGAAAGAGAAAATCAAGATTTCCATTATTACCGGGGTTGTGTCATTTGCCATTGGGGCGCTGGTTGGCGGTGTTGTGATTGGAATTTCATTTTAGGGAGATATAGATATGAAAGACAAATTGAAGGTTAAAGGAATGGTTACGGTTTCTGTGTTTGACAGTAATGGTAACATCAAGCGAAGAGCACCTAATTGGCTTCAAAGGATTTTTGGGTTGCCCGGCTCGGTTATGGTTCGTAAACATCATAACATTGTTACCCGTGAAGGAGATGCTTTGATTGCTGACGCTCTGCTTGGCACACCGACAAAGGCGAAGGTGGCCGGAACTACAGGCTATATGCAGGTGGGTAACGGCTGGACTGGAACAGACACGAAGAACACGAAGCGTTGTGTAAAGCCTACAGGTTCTATGAAAGTTCTTGACAGTGGCTATCCGCAGAAGAAGGCGGCCTGGGGTTCTACCGGGGACACTACGGTTGTGTATCGCACGACTTTTGCCGCAGGGAACTTGAACGCTAACGGCATCAATGAGTGCTGTTTGCTCAATGGGAATGCGGCGGCTTCTAATGCGCTGGCTTATGCACAGGTTACGCCTTCGGTGAATGTGACCACCAGTGATACATTGCAGATTGTATGGGAACTTACGATTTTGGGGCAGTGAGGCAGAAAGATATGAGAAGTATGCTGGGGATAAAAGGGCGTGTAACGGTTAGGGTTCTGGGGGAGGATGGTCGGGTGCGGAGGTATAGGGCTAATCTGTTACAGAAAATATTTGGATTACCTGGAAAGGCTATGCAGAGTGTTCATCATAATGTTGTAACACGGCAAGGGGAGGCAATCATTGTTGACGCTATGGATTCCTATCCTGACCTTGTAAAGCCTGAGCGCGATTCCGGTTATATGCAGATTGGGTCGGGCTGGAATGGCAAGAACACAAAGCATCAAAAGCGGTGCAACAAACCGATTGCAATAAAAGAATTCTCTACAAGTCCTACTGTCTGGTATTATCTTGATGATGAAGATGATGACGGCGAGGAGCCTAATTTGGTTAGGTATCGGGCAACTTTCAAACAGGGGGAGCTTGTGGCTAATGGTATAAATGAATGCTGTATTTTAAATGGCAATGACGATGAAGCATTGTCGTTTGCTTATGCGCAGATTACACCCGCTTTGAATGTAGCCAAAAATGATATGCTGGATATAGTATGGGAAATACAGATATTGGGGCAGTAGGAAGCCCCCACCTAACCTCCCCCAAAAGGGGAGGAATTAATTTTTTGCAGTCTCGTAATGATTTCCCTATGATGGTAACTCTTGGTAAAGAGAGGCCGTCATGGGGTTTTGGGCGTTGGAAAGATGAACAGGGGCTTTTGTTCATGCCTCCTGCCGATGAGGGTTACACGCTTCGGGGTGATACCAGGCAATTGCTCTACAAGGGCAGAAAGCAAAATCATCGGTTCACGATACTGGATGATGGAAACTTTGAGTATGATTGTATACTGAATAAAGAACCTGAAAGCAATGTTATACGCATAGATATTCATGGAGCAGACAGATACGATTTTTACAAGCAGCCTGAATTTGTTCCTGACCCACTGTTGAAAGGCAGTTATGCGGTTTATAAGAAAGACATATTTGTCGGAGACGGCACAGGCAAACTCTGCCATATACACAGGCCGCTCATTATTGATGCGGCAGGGCGAAAGGTATGGGGAGACCTGTATTTTGACGGTAAAGCGCTGAACATAACAATACCGGAATGGTGGCTTTCTGATGCGGTTTATCCTGTTGTGGTGGACCCGATTGTCGGCACCAATACGGTAGGCAAACAGATAAGAGACCCTGAAGGGACTGCAGAGGATTATCTTAACTTTTGTGATTCTATAATCGTAAACCGTGTTCAGAATAATAGTATCATTTGTGAAGGAGAGGCGGCAGGTTATTATTATATTGGCAGCCATGCAAATTATGAATCTTTATCATATCCTGCATTGTTTGACAGTACTTATAGTTATACAAATGGAAAGTTTACGCTCAAACCAGGGCAAACTGCAAAAAATAAAACGACATATACCCTGAGACTAAAGGCTACTAATACCTTGAATAAATACTGGGCAAAATGCCGTTTTCATATTAACAACAGGACATCTTCAAGCAGTATACTGTGGTTTGGTGTTGTAGCCGAGGAATTTTACCCTACTTTTGATTATGGCGGTGAATGCTGGTGCCGCGAGTATGATGTGGATAACAGAAAAATAAACTTAAGCGGGTATGGAAAATTCCCCTGGGGCAGGTCATACGATGTAAAAATTTCGATGTATTTTGAACATGAAACCGGAACCAATCATAAAGCGGAGCTTTACAGCGGCTTTGATATGAAAGATAAAATATCATGGCCGGGGAAGTTTATGAGGCAAGTGGTTCAAGGTTTGAAAATCAACGATACATTGAAAAGGTTTGCTGGCAATAAAAGAAGCCTAGGCAATAGTATAAAAGCATTTGAGGGTAAAAAACTGCATGAAACCTTTGCACGAAAAGCAACTGACACTATAAAAGGTATTGCGCCATTACTAAGAAAACATGGGCTTACATATAAATTTTCAGAGCAGCTAAAAGCCGTTGATAAAACAGGTAGAAGCGGGAACAGTAAAAGACTTTTAGCTGACAATGCTAACAATAGCAGTATCTATAAACATAATGCTGATTATGGCAGAAAAACAAATGAAACAATAAAGTGTAACACATTAGTAAAAAGATTTGAAACTTTTGTGCGAGAGGCTGTTGATACGATACATGGTGTTACATCCAGTTTTAGAAAACATGGAATTGTAAGCAGCATTACTGACAATAAAACTATTAGGGATATTGCTTCACGCCGCTGGGATAGTAAAAGGCTTGTTGAAAACAATAGCAATAACACTGACAGTGAATCTACCTATATAGGTTATAACAGAAATGCACACGACAGTATTGGTGTTGATAGTTTGCTCTCCAGCTTTATGTCTTTTGCGAGAAAGGTTATTGATGCTGTTTCTCATTCTGATTTTGTTTGTAGGTTTGTTGATTTGTTTAGAAATATAATTGACGTTATTAAGCCTATGGATAGTAATTCTAACAAAAGAGATTTGGCAAGAAATGTTACCGATGATTCCTCGGTCAGTGTTGATGAATACAGAATTTTCGACGCTCATCGTGAAGTAACGATTTTATCTGATGTTTCTGATGACACTGAACATATTCATGAGGCCGTGAGGCTATTAACGAAAAATAAGGTAAGAGCCAAAGACACCAAGCCTAAACGCATACAAGAATTAATACGGCATTTTGTAGAGCATACTAAATGGCATACTGCAACATTAGCAAGCAGGGAATTGAACAGGCATACTGCGGACACTGTAGGACACACTGACGCTGTGGGGCGGTTTCCGGTGTTTCTACGGTTGGTGGTTTCACGATTTAAGGTTATTGATAACATTCTGTCTCGGTTTCTCAAGGTGAATGAAGAGCTTGTGGTGAAGTCTTTTATTTGCAGGGAAGTGGAGATTGAGAGCAGGGTGCATTGATGCTCCCACCTAACCTCCCCCATAGGGGGAGGAATAAATTATTGTGAGGTAAATGGAGTGAGAAAGATTTTTAAGGGGCAGTCGGCTTTGAGGCTGATTGTGAAGACTTACACGGATTTGACTGGCATTAGTGATGTCTGTATTCGCTATTTGAAGCCGGATAAGCGGAAAGGGAGTTTTAGCGCTGTTGTGTCTGATACACAGAATGGCATTATTTACCATGACTTTCAGAAGTGTGAACTCAATCAATCCGGCTGGTGGGTATTCTGGGCGGATGTGGAGTTTGGTGATGGACGGAAGGCCGCCGGGGAGCCAGTGAAGATTTTTGTTTGGGAGGAAGGAAGAATATGAGACGAAAAATGACTTACGAGGAAAAGTATTTTGACCGGGTGAGGAAGCA
>JAISIL010000119.1 GCA_031262035.1 Spirochaetaceae bacterium
TACATATATGTTGTATTTTATACAGGTGGTTATTGTGGCGGTGTTACACCCGTTCCCTTTCCGAACACGGAAGTTAAGCCCGCTTACGCCGATGATACTTGGCCTTAAGGCCCGGGAAAGTAGGCAGCTGCCTGTTTTTTTTATGTCCATTCACTGAGTTCTTTTTTTGAGATGGCCCAGGGGATGCCGTATTGCATGTTTTTTGTATCGCAGTAACGGCAAAAATCGAAGGGGCCTTTCAAAAAATGGAGAATTTCGTTCCAGTCTTTTGCAGCCTGTATATCAATGTAATCATTTTCTGTTATTTCAAGGTGTTTATGGTGAAGGAACTAGCCGATAAATCGGGGGTTCATAAAAGGATCATAGAAAAGATGAAGAATAAGTAACACCTCCTATGGGAATCGAACCCATGTTGCAAGAATGAAAATCTTGTGTCCTAACCACTAGACGAAGGAGGCAAAGCAAACCGTAGGTTTGCTTTCGGAGTTTTGCGGACAATTATCAGATTGCTCACATAATCAGCGATGCAAAACTCCACAACCATTTTTAGTATAGTGGAAATGGTAAAAAGTGTCAAGGGTTTTTTCAAAATAAATTTTGTTTTAAAAAAACTATTTTGCTACTTCAATTATCTTCCAGACATCTTCTGTTTCCTGGCCGAGGCGCCAGAAACCTGCCATAGTGATGCCGGCTTTTCGGTAGAGTTCCATCTTTGCAGATATTGAAAAGGCGTCTTCGTAAAAGCCTGAAACATGGACTGTTGTTGTATAGCTGAATGAGGGTATGTCGTTTTGGCGTTGTATGCTGGTGATGCCGTTTTCGCCTAAAACCCTTTCAATGCCGGAATGGAAATAGGCTCTGTTTAGGCTGATATCGCCCCAGGTGCGGCCGTAAAAAGGTATGCCCATTATTAGTTTGGATGGGTCGACGGTTTTAAAGGAATAGTCGCAGATGCTTTTACACCATTCGGTTGAGGCAATAGGGCCGGGCTTGCTTGTAGACCAATGTTCATCATAGGCCATTACAAGAAGGCGGTCAACAATTGGAGCAATTTTTGTGTAATCGTATACATCATTTTTTATGGCTCTGGTCCTTGCCGGTAGGGCTATGGAAAAAGTTTTGCCTTTTAAGCCTGCCTTTAGTTCTTTCAAAAATGATAAAAATGCAGAACCATCTTTTTCGGGAACGAGTTCAAAATCAATTTGTAAGCCGTCGTAGTTTTTTGCTGCAGCAAGCAGGTCGGCAATGGCAGCCTTTCTTGTTTTGCTGCCTTCTTCCAGGACAAAGTGGGAAAGCGAGCGGCTGTTACAACAGACTACAAGATGAATGCGCCCGCTAAAGTTTTTTATCTTGTTTGGGTTGGGAACGCTTATCAGTTTACCATAGCTATCAAATTCTGCACCGAAGTAGCCAATGTCAGTTATTGGCATATCGGGCTTGAGATATTCCTCCTCGTTGTCAATTAAATAGGCCCAGATTTCGGTATAAGCGCTTTTTGGCAGGGTATCAATAGTAAAATCGGTAGAAAACATTGTATCCTCCTCTTCCGTGTTGTCGTTGAGATGGGCAACTTCATCATCATTTAGTAAAAGTTCATCATCTTGTTGGTTATCCACAGCTTCGATTATTTCGGTTTTCGTGGCGCAGGAAACAAGTAAAAGAAGAACAGTAAAAATAAGTAATAGCTTTTTCATACTTTTATTTTAATCAAACTTGACAGAAAAATCAATATCTTGTAAAATGCTTCCATGAGTAGTTCTTTATCTTATGTTATGGTAACGCCTTATACTGTTGCCAAGAGCCGAACCGGCGGCGTTCTTTCCCGGTTGTTATCGAGGGTTGACCTTGAACTGGTTGGTGCACAGATGATTGCAGCAGACAAGGCATTTGTCGAAGCATACGCGCAGAAATTGCGCAGATATAATAGCGGGCAAGAGTTAACCCTGCTTGCTGATTATGTAGAGCAAAATCTGGGACCTTCCGAAGGGCGGCGGCATCGGACTTTGCTCCTTTTGCTCCGGGGAGAGAACCCCTGCGAGAAGCTGGTTGATATTTGCGGGCATATCATCTCGACTCCCTCAGGAGATATTGATGGCCTGCAGGGTGAGAAAATTCGGGATACCTATGCCGACCTGATTACCGAGAAGGATGACCTGACCAAGGTCCGATACTTTGAGCCGGCAGTTTTGACTCCGAGGAATCAGGCGGAGGCCGATGAGGACCTGCGGTTTTTTGCTGAATTTTTAAAAAACCAGCCAAATATTATAGAAAATTTGAAGTATCCTGACCCTTCAAAAATACAGAAAACCCTGGTTATTATTAAACCTGATAACTGGGACCATCCTTCGGCAAAACCGGGGACGATTATCGATATTTTCAGCCGCACCGGATTACGGATTGTCGGGGTGAAGATTCATCGTTTTTCGCTTTCGCAGGCGCTTGATTTTTATGGGCCGGTAGAAAATGTGCTGGTCCAGAAATTGGGGCCGATTTATGGGGCAAAGGCATGGGAAATTCTGGAAAAAGACCTGGATTTTAATCTGAGTTCTGAGGCCAGGGAAAATGTTTCGCATATTGTCGGTGCTGAATATGGGCGTGACCAGTTTAGACAGATTGTTAAGTATATGTCGGGAACACGGCCCGAAGAATGCCAGCCGGATGAATTTGATAATCCGGGCAATGTGAAATGTCTGATTTTGATTTATGAAGGTGAGGATGCTATTGCCAAGATTCGCGATGCGCTCGGTTCAACAGACCCGACCAAGGCTGCAAGCGGTACCGTGCGTCGTGAGTTTGGCCTTAATGTAATGGAAAATACTGCCCATGCTTCTGACTCCCCTGAAAGTTTTCAGCGGGAATCGGGCATTGTCAAGGTGCTTGAAAATTCGATGAGCAAAATTATTGACGCCTATTTACAGTAGATTCACGCTGCCCTGAACGGCAACGGCCCAATGGTCGCTGCCGTTGTAGTCATACCAGCCGGCCAGTGTGAGCTGAAAAGATTCTGTTACATCGAGAAAAACTGCGCCGGTGAGCTTGAAAAGGTTCCAGTCCTTGCGTGAAGGAACAGGGTCGCCAAGGCATTGGCCGAATTCAGCCTGGAGTGCAATCATGTTTAGCACGGGGATTGCGGGAAACTGATAACCGAGGACTGCACTGCCGTTCCATTCCCAGCCGTTAATGTATTCGGTTGTCTGGTAAATCCATGGTTGACCGTCCGCTGCTGCCTGCATTGTTCGGTATCTGAATTCATGGCCTGTTTGCACTACTACATGGGACCAATCGCCCGGCCAAATGACCGCGAAGTCGAATTGTAGGGTGGCTTTTACTGCCGTATTAAAAACAAAGCTGTAGATATCGTGATAACCATCGTCTCGTAAAACTGCCAAGCCGGCATTATCGAGGGCATTCCAGCCGGTGCCAATCATTGCATTGACATCGAGGACTAGCAATGCAATAGGGGTAAAGCTGGCCCCTGCGGTGTAGTCAAGGGTTACCGGCGTGACATTGACTTTGCCGAAATTTGATAGTGTTAAGGGAAAAATAGGGTCATCAGAAAAACTTTTGGTAAGGCTTTCCGTAAAGTTTGCCTGCATATAGCCTGCAGGCGGATACTGAATGCCAAAACCAAAATCGGTTGAGAAATCCCATCCGTCAAGAAAATTTTCCTGCCCCGAAAGCGGGACTGCCACTGACAATGCTAAAACTGCCAACAAAACAAGTAATAATTTTTTCATGTTACTATAATATAACACAAAATTTTTTTTCCGTCAAGCCCTTGACACTTTTTATCGTTTTCTGTATACTACAAAGAGCAGCACAAAGAAATCCGCCGAAGACAAGCGATTTTTATGTGGTGGTTTCGTGTTGTGGATTGTGTAAACAATCTAAAAGTTGTCCGTAAAAACGAACAGGCTTTTGATGTATGCATAGAATTGCGAAGCAATTCTATGTAAGTTCGCTGAAAGCGAACTTTTGCCGCCTTAGCTCAGTCGGAAGAGCGGCGCACTTGTAATGCGCAGGTCTTCGGTTCGATTCCGGACGGCGGCTAACAATGATGTTTTCATTGTTTGGAGTTTTTTCGCAGAAAAAACTCCGTAAGCAAAATTACGAAGTAATTTTGCGTTGGGGAGTTTCCAGAGTGGTCAAATGGGGCAGACTGTAAATCTGTTGGCTCAGCCTTCGTAGGTTCGAATCCTTCACTCCCCACTTAAAAAAAATTATTTATGGTTCGGGTAAGATACGCACCGAGCCCTACCGGAATGCAGCATATTGGTGGGGTTCGCACAGCTTTATTCAATTATCTTTTTTCACGGTCTAAGGAAGCAGGTGCTGATGGTAAATTTATTCTTCGTTTGGAGGATACCGACCAGACACGGACAAAGCCTGAATATGTTCAAAACACCTATGATACATTTGATTGGCTAAAAATTCACTGGGATGAAGGCCCGGATATAGGCGGGCCCAATGCGCCATACATTCAGTCGGAGCGGGCAAGCCTGTATCGCCGTTATGCGATGGATCTATTGCGAAACGGCTGGGCATATCGCTGTTTCTGCACGGCAGAGCGGCTTGAGAATGTTCGTAAGGAGCGGGAGGCGGCACATTCAGGGGAATCGGGTTATGACCGTTTTTGCCGGGATATACATCCTGAAGAAGCTGCTAAACTGGCGGAAAGTGGTGCAAAATATGTTATTCGCTTTAAGGTTCCCCTTGAAGGCAAAACAAAGTTTCATGATGCATTGCTGGGTGATGTTGAGTGGGAGAATGAAAGCATCAGCCCCGACCCGATTTTACTAAAAAGTGATGGTTTTCCAACTTATCACTTGGCTAATATTGTTGACGACCATCTTATGGGGATTACCCATGTGTTGCGGGCACAGGAATGGCTTTCGTCAACACCGATGCATGTGTTGCTTTACAAGGCCTTTGGCTGGGAGCCGCCGGTTTTTTGCCATTTACCCATGGTGATGGGGCAAGACGGTAAAAAATTGAGCAAACGGCATGGGGCTACAAGCATCAATGAATTTCGTTCGGGAGGCTATCTTCCGGAAGCTTTAATCAATTATATTGCTATGCTTGGGGCTTCTTATGAAGAAGGGAAGGATATTTTTACCCTTGCTGAGCTTGCTACAGATTTTTCGCTGGATAAATTGAACAAGGCGCCTGCGGTTTTTGATTATCAGAAACTGCAATGGTATAATGGCCAATATATTCGCATGAAGACGGATGAAGAATTGGCAGAGCTGAGTATGCCCTTTGCAATAGAGCAGAACTTGTTTGCCGATCCTAAAGGTCCTTCCAATGAAGAGAGGGCCTTGTATATTAAGGCTATGCCGTTGGTGCGCGAACGGGCGGTGCTCTTGCCTGAGCTGCCTGCCAAGTTGGCTTATCTTTTTGCCGAACCTGCAATGCCGGCTTGTGAAGAATTTATTCCCAAAAAACTTGATGCGGCAAAAACCGCTGAGTTGCTTGCAATGGGAAAGGCAGTTTTGGAAGACTGGCAAGAGAAGGCACTAAAAGGTGTGGATGTATCCGAAGAATTTATGGAAGAGGCAGTAAAGGAAAAAGCGGCGGCCGAAGGGGTAAAACTAGGCGACCTTTTAATGCCGCTCCGTGTTGCAATCAGTGGAAGCCGGGTGAGTCCCCCGCTTTTTGGAAGCATCAAATTGTTGGGCTTTAAGGCCTGTATTTCACGGGTAGAAAAAGTTCAGTTTTAACCGGGAGAGGTACTATCAGGTAGCGCCTTGCAGGTATTTGGTGCCGTCGGAACCAAAAGACTTGCCGTAGAGGTTTTCGAAAAGGAACCTTGTGTCATCGGGGCTCATTTCCAGGTAACGGCAACCATAACGGACAGAGTTGCTGCCTTTTATGCGGCGCATGACACGCAAGGTGAGGTCGAGGACCTTGTCCGCAGTCTTAATTTTTACAGCGACATTATCGTTTTCCCGTATTGCCTGGCTTAACTGTGAACGGGGTATTGAAAAACTAAGCCCCGATGCACTGATGTCCTGGATTTCCGGTTGGAAGGGATCGTTTCGGAGCTTTCCTGGGGCAAAACTACCTTTTTGTATGAGGGAAGCAATGAGCAGACTTGCATATTCTGAAACTAAATCCAGTGTCTTTTCGTTAAAACGAGGCTCATCGCCTGTCCAGATGTGGATATAGCCAATAACATATTCATAGAGCATAACGGGCATCCAGCAGTCGGAATAGACCTTGCCTTCTTGTTTGCCCTTTATAAACTTGCTGATAGATTCATCAATGTAGAGCGCACCGACACCGCTAATCTCCAGGAAGCGTTTGAATTGCGGGTTTGTAACAATGGTAACCCGGTTTGAGATGTCTGACTCGGGGAAGGGTTCCTTTGTTGAAGAAAGGAAAAGGCAGCGGCCGGTTGCAGCAATAAGTTGTTCTTCTGTTGTTTCCGGGGCTTTTTGGTTAAATAGCACGGTTTGAAGGCCGCTGGATATTTTTTTCAATTCATTCATTGAGTTTTGCAGGAGGGTATTTATTTCCTCCGGTTTATATTCTTTTGGACTAACTTTTTTTGTTTTTTCCCACTCTGTCTCGCTTAATTTGGGGAAATTCAGTTTGTATAATTCACCGATATATTGTAAGGTAACTTCCATGTCGTCGGGAACAGAAATCCGGATAAATGCACGGCCAAGATTTTTGTAAAGAGATTGAGGCAAATTGGTGGTAATAATATCTTCTTTAACTGAAATGATGTTTACCGGAATGCTTATTAAGACGCCTTTGTATTCAAAAACAAGATTCATGTGTTCACTTTGTTTTAAACCTTTTATCGGCTGGGCTAGCTTGAAGCTCAATTCGGTTTTTGTCTGATTTACCAGAGCTAATATGTGTTCTTTTTTGTTTTTATGCAAAAGAATAGACACACCTTCATCGATGAGAACCTTTAGATAGTATTCTTTTTCTATCCAGTTAATTGATGTTGCCATACTTACCTCCATCGTTCATAAGGGCTAAAGTCAAAAGGATAGGCTTCGCCGCCCCCT
>JAISIL010000121.1 GCA_031262035.1 Spirochaetaceae bacterium
ATCAAATTAAAATGTATAAAAGCAAAATATATTATGGCGTATTGCATTATGGCGGATTTAAAGGAAATGCAAGACATTATTTAAAAAGCCTTTTTGACAAGAGTGAATTGCTAATCAATAATATATATACATTAAAGATGCCTGAAAATTATACGATAGATTTTGTTCCACCGGAGAAATATATAATGAAACAATTACAAGGCTCTCAAAAAACAATATTGGAAATAGCAGAACGAATAGCAAAAAATGAAACTAGCAGGATTAGAAAAAATATATTTTTCTTTTGTGATAGGATACATGAGAACAATGCTTTAAAATGGCCAACAATGGCAAATATACATTTTAATGTTACAGACAAATGCAATAAATGCCATATATGTATAAAAATATGTCCAACGAAAAACATTCAAATAGAAAACGAGAAAATAATATTCAAACAAAATTGTATAGCATGTTTAGCTTGTTACCAGCGATGCCCAACTTGTGCAATAAATTATGATGACAAGACATATGATAAGAAACGGTATATAAATCCAAATGTTAATTTTAATGAAATGGTGTAGGGGGTTTGACACTTCGTATAACCAATCAAAAGTATCGAATCAACACCAGACGGGCTACCAATTTTCGTCAGTGGGCAACATCTGTTTTGCGGGAATATGCTTTGAAGAGCTATATTGCATAAATTAAAATTTATTGATACAATATTCTCTATAAAGGAGAGCTACACGAATGACGCAGCCAAAACAGCAGTCCGCCCCAGCCACATCTGCCCATAAAAGCGATTCCCTTCAAAAAAGATTGTCTACACAGTGTGTAGACAATTGAGTTGGAGCCATATCAGAGAAATAATTTATATAGATGACCCGTTAAAGCGAGACTTCTATATAGAAATTTGTAAGCATGAACATTGGGATGTTCGCACATTGCACAACAGGATTGACTCGCTTCTTTACGAACGCACAGCCATAAGCAAAAAACCTGATTTGCTTATAAAACAAGAAATTGATGTGCTTAGAGACGATGGAAAACTCACGCCCGACCTTGTATTCCGTGACCCCTATTTTCTTGACTATCTCGGCCTTGCTGACACTTATTCAGAACGAGACCTTGAATCAGCAATCATCAGCGAACTTGCACGGTTTATAATTGAACTGGGCAGTGATTTTGCTTTTCTTGCCCGTCAAAAGCGAATCACAATTGATAGTATTGATTACTATATCGACCTGCTTTTCTATCACCGAAAATTGAAATGCCTTGTCGCCATTGACCTTAAACTGGGCCGTTTCAAAGCTGCCTACAAGGGCCAAATGGAATTATATCTTCGCTGGCTTGAAAAATATGAAATGACAGAAGGCGAAAATAAACCAATCGGCCTCATCTTATGTTCCGGTAAAAACTCAGAGCATATTGAGTTAATGCAACTGGACAAAAGCAATATCCGTGTTGCAGACTATCTTACAAAGCTACCGGATATGAAACTTCTGGAGAGTAAGTTTAAACAGTCTATTGAGCGAGCTAAAAATCGCTTGAATGAAGGTGAATAATAGTAACACTGAATTGTGCAAGACCAGTTGCACAATTCTATTCAAGTAGAAATAGGCTTTAATCTTGATTAGGAACCCTCCATCTCGGTCAGATACTTCCAGTAACGCACAGGGAGGAACTGCCGCTGGAGTTTTAGGTTAAGGCGGCTTTGGTTGCAGATTGTTTTAAAGTAGGTTTTCCAGAGGGCCTCGTAGGTGTCGGGTTCTGTGCTGCGGCTTGTTTTACCGGATTCGTCTGTTGTGCCTTCCCATGCTACACCGGAATGCAGCCGCCAGATGCCGTCTTTGCCAAAGAGGGCGAGCCCTCGGCTTTCGTCGACTATTGCCCAGGCCTCTTTCCCAAAGCGCCTTGCGAAATGCGGCCCTAACAAGGCTATTGTGCAATGGCTTGGTGCGCAGAGTGCTATATACAGTCTGTTGTTTGTTGTGCTGCTTATCGTGTTACCTTTAACCGCTTGGTATGTGCCTGTTGCAGTGCTTGCTTCATAGGGCTTAAAGCGCAGTATACCCATCAGTTTGTCTTCTTCGCGGAGCACCTTGTAGGCAGCCCTTTGCACGGCCTCTACATCCCGGTCGGAACGGTCGCACCGTGCAATTTTGGCTGCACGCCTTGCCGCTTCGGAAGAGGCTCCTTCTTTTTGCAGCCATGGTTCAGCAGCAAGTAGCACCTTGTTCACAAACCTTTCAATGGCCCCGTTTAAAGGCAGCTCGCTCAAAAAGGCATAGCGTGCATCAGCCCAGGCATTAACGGACAGTTCCTTAAGGTTGCTCTGTATGGCTTGTTGCAGCCATGCGACCCCTCCCCCAGCCCCTCCCGCAAGGGGAGGGGGGGAATTGAGGTCGGACTTATCTGCAAGTAATGGTTCGCGTGGTTGGCGTGGTTCGCGGTTAAACAAATCGTATTCACTCATAATCGTTCGCCTTTAAAACTCAAACAAGGGCAATTGCAGAGCCCCTTCATCATCTGCCAGCTTCCGCCGGATGCGTTTGGCATCATCGGCCTTATCAATAAAGGAACCCTGGGCAGTCAGGAAGTATTTTGCCCGCTTTAGGGTAACACCGATGCGCCTGAGGTTATCAAAACTTAAGGAATGGGAACGCCGGGCCTCGATAATTCGCCGGGCAGACTTGGCGCCGATGCCGGGAGCCCGGAGCAGCAGTTCATAATCGGCCTTGTTTACTTCAATAGGAAAGAAATCAAGATGACGGAGCGCCCAGGCGCTTTTCGGGTCGAGGGCAGTATCGAGGTAGGGCTCATCCTCAAGGATTTCATGACTTGCAAAGTGATAAAAACGCATCAGCCAATCGGCCTGGTAGAGCCGGTGTTCGCGTGCAAGCGCCCTTCGGATAGGTTCCCCGGGGCGGGCAAAGAGAAGGGTATCTTCCGGAAGGGCCGGAAGGCGCTTGTCGGGAATCCCCGGCCCGCCGGGAAGGCCCACCGGGGTGTAGGCTGAATAATAGACACGGCGCATGCTGTATTTCTTGTAAAAAGCGCTTGCCAGATTGATGATTCGGTTATCATCTTCTTCACTAGCCCCAACTATCAACTGGGTACTCTGGCCTGCAGGGGCAAAGACGGGGAGGCTGTCCAACTTGGGCGAGCCTTTTCGTGCAAGCATCAATCTATCGTCTTCATTTTCCGCTGTGGCGTCCCGGACATTATCCATAGCACCCATAATCACCTTGCCGGATTTCTGTGGGGCAAGGAGCGCCAGGCTCTTTTCTGTGGGAAGTTCGATATTGCAGGAAATACGGTCTGTATAAAGGCCTGCTTCCCTAATATACTTGCCGCCTGCGCCGGGGATAATCTTGAGGTGAATGTAACCGGTAAAGCCCGCTTCCTGGCGGAGAGTCCGGGCAACGGCTATCAGTTTTTCCATAACAATGTCCGGGTCGGCAAAAATCCCTGAGGAAAGGAATAAACCTTCTATATAATTCCGCCGGTAAAATTCGCAGGTGATATCAACCAGTTCCTGCACGGTAAAAGTAGCCCGTTTTGCATCGGCGCTTGCACGGTTTACACAATAGGCACAGTCGAAACGGCAGCTATTGGAGAAAAGCACCTTAAGAAGGCTGACACAGCGGCCGTCGCCAGTCCATGAATGACAAACCCCAGCCGGCAGATTCGTTCCCTGCCCACTCCCCGATGTTGCACAAGAAGCATCATACTTCGCCGCCCCACCGAGAATGCCCAGCTTTTCAATCAGTTCCATACTCTACTATACAATATTTTGTATAATAATGTCAAGTAGGTTGCTATGAATTTCAGTAATTACAAATAGCAAGCATAGCGTACGGGGGACAGGACAATCTTTTGTTCGGGCTAGTTGAAAGTTCCGCCTTCGGCGGCGTCTTGCGGCTATGCCTACCGACAAAGCGATGACAGCAACTTTCAAATGCCCTCACAAAAGATTGTCCTGCTCCCCCTGCCCCACGCATCGCGTTTGTAATTCTGAATTTCAACAGAGAGAGGCAGGGGAGGAGAGGAAAAGGGCAGAAAACTACTCATATCTTGTAGGGGGCGCCGGATATTTTACCTTTGAACGAATTATGAGGAGTGTTCATGAAGGTCAGACGGGGACGCTCCGAATCTAGTGAAAAGGTAAAATATCCGGCGCCCCCTACGCAGAGATAACTTAGTGAGATGAGCCGGCCTTTTCCTTTCCTCCCCGTGCGCAATGCTTGAATTTGTAATTACTAATTAGCGCTATGTATTTATTCCGTTACCTCCAGATGCTTTTGCAAATCATCGGTTCGCTTGAGCATTTCTGCCTGATTGGTCTGGACATTGTTGGAGACATTTTTCAGGTCGGTCAGGGTCTGGGTGATTGCGTCGGTTTGCCGGCTCAAATCGGCAAAGGTTTCAGTAAGGGTATTCATTAACGCTGCAAAATTCTTTGTTTCTTCTGCCATTTTACTGATAGCCTCGCTTGTTTCATTTGAACATTTTGCTGTATGCCCAATACCATTGACAATAGTATTAAGTATCTGCGAAATGGCCTTTGAATTAGTGCCGGTTGTTTCGGAAAGTTTACGGATTTCGTCTGCCACCACGGCAAAGCCTGCACCGGCCTGGCCTGCATGGGCTGCCTCTATGGCTGCATTCATTGCAAGGAGGTTTGTGTTTGCCGCAATGCCGCTGATTGTTTTGATTGCATCAGTAATGCCCTGCACTTCGGTAGAAATATCAGACACTGCTTTTATAGTTTCTGCCATCGATTCCTGACCTTGTGCAATTTCTGTAACAATGGTTTGAACGGCGGCAAATCGTTTTGTGGCTTCAGTAGAAGTGCTGTGTAGTTTTTCTACCATCCCGGTTACTACATTTGATGAATTTTCTACACTTGCCGATTGTTTATTCACATTGTCCTGTTGTGTATTCATCATCGATTTAATAGTATCAAGAGCGCTGACACTGTGTTCTAATTGTGCTTCCATTCTTTTATTCAAAGCGCTAATCTCTGTTTCTTTTTCTCTTATCATTGCCATATTGTAATGGTGGCAATTTTCTACCTTGTTGAGTTGATTGTAAATCGCTACTGCCATGCCCTTGCAGGAACCGTAACCACAGGAACCGCAATCGTAAAAATCTTTTTTTTCAAATTTACGCATCTGTTTATAAATTGTATCCAGTTCAGCATCATTAGGCATTTTGGTAGTATTTATGTTACTCCGGTTTACATAACTGCGATTATAAATATCTTTTTTCCAGTATTTTTCAAGGGCATGGTCATATTTTTTTGCAGCCTTCTTCTTCCATTTCTTGCTGACTGCATCTTCTGCCTCATCGGCCCGTTCCTCAACGGGCAGTTCAATTTCATCAAAGCCTTTTAATGCATTTCCGGTTCCCGGGCCGCCGACACAGCCTTTTTCGCAGGATAGGCAGTCAACAAGGAGCGGGTGGCGTTTTTTCTTGCCGCCTGACTGTGTAGTAATACTGTTCGCCAGTTCATCAAAATAGGGATAAATAGTGCGCACACCTTCTATCTTTCGTGACTTCTTGCTAATACCCGGAACAGTGCGTTCTGCTGTTTCAAGAAGCCCGCCCGGCACAGGGAAGAGCACGGCGCGCTCTGCTGCAGGCCCCTCATAAGGAATTTTTGGAAATGCAGAAAGATTGATATGCTCTGTATCAAAATACTGTTTTAATGCAAGCATAGTAACATTGTAATCGCCCAGGCCGGTTTCTTCGTATTCACGGCCTTTTGCTATACAGGGTGAAACAACCGCTACCTTGCAGTCTTTATACTCAGGGTAATATTCCTTGACCATTGCAATGGTATGCAGCATCGGACTGTGCGCCGGTGCAAGACAGGGAAGGAGCTCCGGTTTATATATTTCGATATAAGTTACCAGAGCAGGGCAGGGCTGGGCAATTATCAATTCAGGATTATGTGCTGCAAGATGTTTCAAATAAGAAACAACGGTAAGCTCTGCACCAAAACTAACATCGAACACTGCCTTTACACCAATAGATTTAAGCCAACCATTAAGGTTTAAATAAGAATCGGCAAAAACTGATGCGACAGCCGGCGCTACAACGGCGATACAATTTGCCGGTGCATTAAGGAATTCTTGTGTGTCATCAACAAAAGAACGGGCCTCGTGGGTGCAGGCGGCAATACAGGCGCCGCAACCGACACAGAGTTCATCGTTAATACGAAGGACATCACCTGAGCCATCCATGCAATATTTGACAGGACAGGCTGCAATACAAGCATAACAATTTACACATTTTTCTTCATTAACCTTAACTACCTGTTTCATTTTCATCTCCTCTCTTTGATGTTATTATAGCATATTATTTTAGTTTGTCAAGTAAATTTTTTGCCAGACCTTGACAATTTTCGCAATAAGTTCTATTATAGGAAATCAGGAGATTGATATATGAGAGATGAAACCTTATGCCTTCATGCGGGCTATGCGCCGAAGAATGGCGAGCCGCGTGTTGTGCCGATTGTCCAGAGCACGACCTATGTTTATGATTCCAGCGCTGATATTGCCGATGTTTTTGATGACCCCACCAAGGGGCTGATTTATTCACGCTTCGAGAACCCTACCGTGATGGCTGTCGAGGGGAAGATTGCCGCTCTCGAGGGCGGCGTCGCCGCGATGTGCACTTCCTCCGGGCAGATGGCTTCTCTTATTTCGATACTGAATATCTGTCAGAAAGGGGATAGTTTTATCTCGGCTTCGCAGATTTATGGCGGAACAACCAATCTTTTTGCTGCAACTTTGAAGAAAATGGGCATTGAATGTATCTTTGTTGATGCAGATTGCGACGAGGCGGCCTTAAATGCAGCCTTTAAGCCCAATACCAAGGCTGTTTTTGGTGAAACTATTGCCAATCCGGCGCTTACCGTGCTGAATTTCGACCTTTTTGCCAAGGCGGCCCATGCCCACGGGGTGCCGCTTATTGTCGATAACACCTTTGCGACCCCGGTTTTGTGCAAACCGATTCAGTTTGGGGCGGATATTGTCATTCATTCTACTTCAAAATACATGGACGGCCATGCAGTGCAGGTTGGCGGTGTCATTGTCGATTCGGGGAAGTTTAACTGGGATAACGGCAAGTTTCCCGGCCTTTCCGAGCCTGATGAAACCTACCACGGCATCATCTATACAAAGACCTATGGGGCGGCGGCCTTTATTACCAAGGCCCGTATGCAGATTATGCGCGATTTCGGCGCCTATCCTTCGGGCAACTCGGGCTTTCTCCTCAACCTGGGCATTGAAACCCTCTCAATTCGTATGGAACGCTACTGCGAGAATGCCCTCAAGGTGGCCCATTACTTTGAAAAATGCCCGGAAATCGGTCAGGTTATCTATCCCGGTCTTGAAAGCGATAAATATTATCCGCGAGTCAAGAAGTATATGGAGGGGAAGGGGAGCGGGGTTATCTCGATTATCCTCAAAGGGGGCAAGGAAGCGGCCCGTATCTTTATGGATAGTCTCAAGCTGGCCTCGAAAGAGGTGCATGTTGCCGATATTCGCACCTGTGTGCTGCACCCGGCAAGCACCACCCACCGGCAGCTTAGCGATGAACAGCTTGTAGCGGCCGGCGTCGACCCGGCTCTGGTTCGTTTTTCTGTCGGCCTTGAGCATGTTGATGATATTATTGCCGATATTGAACAGGCATTAAAGCAACTGTAGTTGCTGAAGTTCCCGATAGCGTATGGCAAAAGAGAAGGCGGCAAAGCCAAAGGCAAGGCCGAAGGCACAGGAAATTGATAAGGCAATTCTTCCCGAAGATGAAGTCCGGCTAAAGCCGATTCTGGGGCTTCGCCCCGGGGTTTACCTTTTTGGTTTTTATTGCTTTCTCTTTGTGTTGCTTCTCTTTTTTGTGCTGGTTTGTCCGGGGCTGGTCCAGTCCGGCAACTACCTTTCCTGCAATTCCGAGCCGGCCGGGGCTGCTGTCCGTATTGATGATGTCTACCGGGGAACAACCCCCTGCGAATTTTTTGTGGCAAAGGGGGAACATAGTATTGAGTTTGTCCTCCCTGGTTTTAATACAGAGGCCCTGCCGGTAGTGGTAGAACCGGTGGTTTTTGCCTCGGTGTTCAGGCCGAAGAAGCTGGCAGTAGAAGCAAGCCTTAAAACAGATGACCCGGTGGGGGTCTTTACCCTTGCGGCAAAAGAATACGCACAGTGGTCGCAGGCCGGTGAACCAACAGCGGCATGGCATGTACCGATGGTGCTCAGCGAAGGGGCTGCACGGCTTGTGCCCTGGGCAACAGAGCCCTCGGTCCGTGCTGCTTTGAATGATGTTTTAGAAGAAGCCCTTTTGTATGCGGCAAGTAATTATGCACTTCAAGATGCAGTGCAGGCCAAGGCGCTTCTGGATAATGGCTTTGCTCCAACGTCCCTCGGTATTATGCAGAGCCTTGCCGGTTTTGTAGATATGCTGCCGGAAGAGGAGCAATTTGATGCAAGCGGCTGGGTAGCCGGTGGAACAAGAATAGTTGGCGACCTGGAATTTATCAATATACGGAATACCAATAGTAGTATAGAAGATTTTTGGATATGCACAACAGAACTTGGCCCAATGAACTGGAATGATGCAGCCGAGTGGTGCAAGCAGCACAATGCGGCAATCCCCAGCGAAAGGCAGTGGCAGGCAGCGGCGGCAGCAATGGACTTGCAGGGTAATTTCTGGGAATGGTGCAGCGATGGCTATGCGCCCTATGGCACCAGCGACCTAGGCCCCGACAAGGTTCTTCGAGGTGGCTCGACGGATATCAATGCCAGAGGAGCACTGCCCCCGGATACAGGGTCTGACTTCGTGGGGCTGCGTCCGGTTTTAACCACGAATGACACGAATAAACACGAATAGCCAGGAGTATATAAATGTCAGAAGGCATCAAAATAATAGCGACTAACCGGAAAGCTCACTTTGATTATATTGTAGATGAATCCTACGAATGCGGCATAGAGCTTATGGGCACCGAGGTAAAATCTTTTCGTGATGGTAAAATATCCTTCCCCGACGCTTGGGCCGAGGTGCGGGGTGGTGAAGTATGGCTTCGCTCCCTGCTGATAGCCGAAAATCCTTTTTCCTCAGTCTTTAACCACGACCCCTCTCGCCAAAAACGGCTTCTCTTGCACCATGACGAAATAAAACGCATTACCCGCAAGGTAGACGAAAAAGGCTACACCCTTATTCCCCTCAAGTTTTACTTCAAAAATCGCCGTGTCAAAGTAGAATTAGGCCTCTGTAAGGGCAAAAAAGCCTTTGATAAACGTGCATCAATCCGAGAAAAAGACCTGAATAGAGAAATGGAACGAGAATTCAGAGGAAAATGAAAATGTTCGCGTGGTTCGCGTGGTTCGCGGTTAATTATCTTCTTGGCCGGGCAGAGACTTCCCTGGAAAACCCGCCTTCATGATACTCATTGCCATCTTTTCTATCATAAGCGACAATACTGAAATAGTATAATTTCCCGTTCTCCAGGCCGCTAATCTTCAGGTTGGTAGCACTGCCTGCATCAATGGGCTCATTTCCGTAATAGACTCCGCTGGCCTCTCCGTAGTAGACCCGGTAGCCTGTTGCATCAAGGTCGGCGCTTTTTCGCCAGGCCAATTCAACAGAGCCATTGGAAGGGCTTGCGCTAATATAGGCCGGCGGCTTGGGCGGCAGGTCGGGCCGATAGTTAATCTGCAATTCCTCAATGTAGGGGCTGTAAACGCCATCGCCGGAGGGGAAAAACACACAGGCCGCCTGCAAATAGCGCTTCTGCAATGCAGGATTTGCCTGAACCAGGGCGGCAAGGTCGGCAGCATTATGCTTATCAAGGGCCACCGCCTGCCAGACTTCACCGTTTATCATTTGTTGGGCAATTTCTTGCTTAGCCTCTTCACTTTGCGGGTCGGTATGCGGGTCGGCAAAAAAGGGTATATCGCTTGCCCGCAGGAAAAAGAGAATTTCCGCTGTCCCGTTCTTTCCATTATAAAGGTTAATTAACTGCGCCCCGGTGCCGCTGTAAAAGCCGGTTTTCAGTTGTGCCTTCAGCAATTCCGCCTTCCCGGCGCCAAGGTCGATAATAGGGCTTACAAAAACACCATCACGATTGCTGTAAGGGCCGGCAGATATGCTTGTCATAAGGGTGTCGGCCTCATTGGCATAACTGCCTGTGATAAGAAATTCGTCGAGGAGGCCGGTGTAGCGGCTGGCGATAACAAGCTTGCTTCCCAGGCCGGTGATGGGGGTAAAAATATCCCCGCCCTCGATGCCGACCCCTGTTACCCAGGCCGAGTCTTCAAGCTCGCCATTGACAAAATATTCGATAAAACCACGGTTTGCATTAAAGGAAAGGCGGTGGTGGCTCCAGGTATTGGGGCTCAGGCGGCTTAGACTGCGCAAATTGATATCGATAAAGCGATTATCCGTCTCGAAAAAGTTCTCGAAGGCCCAATGAAGGCGGTTTTCTTCGATAAAAACTTGAATATACTGCGGTGTGTTGCCTTTTATAGCCGACCAGGCGAAGATTTGTTCACCATTTTCGGCAAGTTTCGGATAAATTCGAAATTCTATCGTAAAATTACCGAAATTATTGTTGTCACGGAACAGTGCCGAGCTGCTTTTTGGCAAAATGACCATCGGTTCAGGCCTTTCCGAGGAAAGTCTTGCTGCAAAACCGGGATTAAAGACCGCCGTGCCCTTACCCGCCCAGGCAAAATGTTCCCCGGCAGAAGCCACCGAGCCTGTGGCGCTGTCCTCGGGCGCTACCTGCAGGATATAGTTCCCTGCTGAATCGATAAAATTCCCGCTGGAGCCTTCGTCAAAACGCAAAGCCAGGTCGGCGCCGGTATTTCTTGCAGAAGAAGACAGGGCAATAACCGGATTAGGGCGTAAACCCTGCATAATAGATAGATTTTGGGTCTTAATCAGCGAATTCCAGCCCGATTTCCCCCCAAAACTGATAGTTTCTTCACCAATAGCCCACAAAAGGCCGGTGCAAAGAGTCAAATTGATAAGCGCTAAAACAACAATTTTCCTCATATTAATTCTTATTCCCCTCTTATATTATTTTCGGTCTTTTTCCTAGCACACTTGACATTTTTTGCAGGGCAAAGACATTTACTTTTTATACTACCACGAATAGCACGAATGGCCTTCGGCCACACGAATAATCTACGATAAGTAAGTGAAAATTCGTGTGATTTGCCGTAGGCAATATCATTTGTGTTATTCGTGGTTGTTT
Source organism: Spirochaetaceae bacterium (assembly GCA_031262035.1). Classification (GTDB taxonomy): domain Bacteria; phylum Spirochaetota; class Spirochaetia; order Treponematales; family Breznakiellaceae; genus JAISIL01. The sequence goes on from JAISIL010000121.1 coordinate 11,249, forward strand.
GAAAACTTGCCCTGACCTTTTTTGCCCTTGACCAAATGCCCGTAACTCATTACACTATCTGCATGAAATATTCTGAACTAAAGCCTGGTATGAAGGCTGCAATCAGCAAGACTATCACTGATGAGGACATCCATCAGTTTGCAAAGATTTCGCTGGACACGAATCCTCTGCATTTGGACGATGAATATGCAAAAACGACGGTGTTCAAGGGGCGTATAGCCCATGGTATGTTGGGGGCAAGCCTCATCTCGGCCTGTTTGGCGAACAAGCTGCCGGGGCGTGGGGCTATTTACCTGGGGCAGAATCTCAAGTTTTCTTCCCCGGTGCGGATAGGCGACACCATTACGGCAGAGGTTACAATCAACAGGCTGCGGGACGATAAGCACCTTGTTTATCTTGATACAGTTGTTCGTAATCAGGACGGCGAAGAAGTCATAACAGGCGATGCCGTTATGAAGCATGATGTAGAAGTAGACTAGGAAAGAACAATGCCATACACAGATGCACTGATACTTGCAGGCGGCATTGGGAAGCGCCTTTATCCCATCAGCACGCCTGAACACCCGAAGCAGTTTTTACAGGGCCCCAATGGGAAGACCTTTTTCGAAAGCGCCCTCGACCGGGCCTTTGCCCTGGCGGAAAACATCTTTGTTATCTGCGGGAAGTTGCACACGCCGCATATCGAAAAGATACTTGCCGGTCTGCCGGATAAAAAACAGCAGGTCCGGGTGATTACCGAGCCGGTGGGCCGGAATACTGCCCTGCCGATTGCCCTTGCCGCTTCTCTTTCCAATAGAGAAGGGCATTCAGAGGACAGAACCATGCTGGTGCTGACAAGCGACCATGTGATACAGCCCCTGGAACGCTTTGTCGATGATGCACTAAGCCTCGAGGCCGCTGTTCGGCAGAAGGGCCTTGGTGTTTTTGGTATAAAGCCTACCCGGCCGGACACAAATTACGGGTATATCGAAACAGTCGATACCCCTAAGGCCGGCGATAGTGCTACCGGCAGCAGAGTAAAGGCCGTGAAAGCCTTTCGTGAAAAACCCTGCAAGGAAGATGCCGAGGCCTATCTTGCCGCGGGCAATTTCTACTGGAATTCCGGCATGTTCGCCTTTAATACCGGCTATATAATAGAAGAATTCAAGCAAAACTGCCCGGAAATTACTATTCCTGCTTCTCTCGAGGGGGAGGCACTACAGTTGTTCTATGAAGACCCCGGCATTCCCGCAACCTCTTTCGACTACGCCATTACCGAAAAATGCCAGGATGTCCACATGGTCGAAAGCTCCTTCAATTGGAATGATATAGGCAGCATCGAAGAATACACAAGAATAATTAACCACGAATACAACATCATAAACTTAAGCCTCAGTAGCTGGGTTTGAGGTTGCATTTGTATTTGTTTGAAGTATTCCACTTTCGCGGCCTTCCTGATAAATGGCGGTAAGG
>JAISIL010000207.1 GCA_031262035.1 Spirochaetaceae bacterium
ATGGCCTTCGGCCACACGAATTTTTACTTACTTATCATAGAATATTCGTGTCGGCGAAGCCGATTCGTGTATATTCGTGGTTGTTTTTTATGATTTCAAAGTTAAATGATTTTGCCCTGATTTTTAGCTATTACTTACTTGCTTTTTTTTGAATTATGTGTTACAATAAGACCATGGAAAAGATAGCGCCTATTATTGCCATTTCCCGGGAAGTAGCTGCAATGGGGGATGAGGTTGCCGGGGAACTTGCAAAGATTTCTATTGAAGGCTTTTCAGGCTGGAGAATTATTGGGAAAAACCGTCTTGAAGACCGTATGAAGGGTTTTGGTATCGACCAGGCCAGCATCGAAAAATTTGACGAAAAACGGCCTTCATTCTTTGCCTCTTTTTCGCAGGGCCGCGATGACTATTTTCATTTTCTGAAAATGGCCATTCTGGACGAGGCCGCAGAGGCTGCCGCAGCAAGGGAAGCATCTATCTTTTTGGGGCGTGGTGCTGCCTGGGTGCTGAACGGCGTTCCCGGGCTTATATCGGTTTTTCTTACCTCGCCTTTCGACATCCGTGTTGCCCGCTGCAAGTATTACTTCCACTGTGAAGAACGAAAGGCCCGCCAGCTTCTTAACGAAAATGACAATGATAAAATCGGTTTTTTCAGGACATTTTTTGACGCCGACTGGCGGCTTCCTTCAAATTATCATCTGGTTTTCAATACCGGCACGCTGCACCCGGCGCTCTGTGCTACATCAATCATGGAAGTGCAAAAGAACATTCCTGAAAGCGGCAAGAGCCTTGATGAATTGCTCTTTGCCGGCAAACTCATTCATTATATTGTCTACGAAAAACGGATTCCCGTGCAATTTCTTGATGCCGATGTCACAAAAGATGAAAAGGGCAGCTATAAGACCATCCTCTATGGTGTTGCAGGTTCCGAAGGGCTTGCCGATGCGGCGCTGACAGCGGCAAGGGAAATGGAAGGTATCGGCGAAATTACATCGGAAATCAAGATGGTTCAGGAATATAATATAGTCTCCAGCGGTATTCCGCAGGGTGGAGTGATGTCATGAAAATATGTATCATTGGCGGTGCAGGTTACATTGGAAGCCACACGGCAAGGGAATTTTTGGATGCAGGCCATGAGGTTACCGTTTACGATAACCTGAGTTCAGGCCTCAGGCAGAACCTGTTCCCCGAAGAAAAGTTTATTCACGGCGATATAAGGGATTATCCGGCGCTTGTTGCTGCGCTTTCCGGCACTCCCTTCGAGGTTATTGTGTATCTTGCTGCATACAAGGCGGCAGGTGAATCGATGATTGTTCCCCAAAAATATTCGCTTAATAATATCAGCGGAACGGTGAATATCCTCAATGCAGCGCTTGAATGCGGGGTGAAGTATCTGATTTTTTCTTCCAGTGCGGCGGTTTACGGCGAGCCGAAGTATCTTCCTATTGATGAAGCCCACCCGACCGAGCCTGAAAACTACTACGGCTGGACAAAGCTTGAAATCGAAAAAATGCTTGGCTGGTATGACAGGCTCAAAAACCTGAAGTTTGCCGCCCTTCGCTACTTTAATGCGGCAGGCTACGATGTCCAGGGCCGCATCACCGGAAGGGAATTTAATCCGGCCAATCTTATCCCTATCGTTATGGAAACAGCGGCAGGAATACGCAAGAAGCTGACCGTTTTCGGCACTGATTATAAAACGCCTGACGGCACCTGCATTCGTGACTACATTCATGTGAACGATCTGGCAAGCGCCCATGTGATGGCACTAAATACGCTGGCCAAAACGGGCAAGAGTTTAACGGTAAACCTGGGAACCGGCAAAGGCTCCTCGGTGCTGGAAGTCCTTGACGCCGCCCGGAAGATTACCGGGAAGGAAATCCCTGCAGAAATGGGCCCTCGCCGCCCCGGCGACCCGGACGAACTCTATGCGGCAAGCAAACTTGCCAAAGACCTTATGGGCTGGGAGGCAAAACACTCCGACCTTAAGACAATAATTGAAACCAGTTGGAAAGTATACAAATAGGGGGTATATATGAAAAAATTTCTATTGACAGCGCTGGCTGTGCTTTTTGCTGCATCGCTGTATGCCAATCCGGTGCAGGAGCCTGCCAACCTTAAGGATGTAGACATTGTTATTCTACACACCAACGACCACCACGGAACGGTGCTGCCCAGTAATGGTCAGGGCGGACTGGCCGAACTTGCCGCTTATGTCAAGGCGGTAAAGGCCACCAACAAGAACGTGCTGCTCCTTGATGCAGGCGACATCAATACCGGACAGGCAATTTCCAATATGTTCAGCGCCGAGCCGGATATTCTTGCCTATAATATCATGGGCTACGATGCCGCCACCTTTGGGAATCACGAGTTTGACAGCTCGCTTGATGTTCTGAAAGAACAGATGGACCTTGCCAAGTTTCCCTTTCTTTCTGCAAATATCCAAACGGCGGACGGGCAATTTCTTGGCGGGCATGAATATATCGTTAAGGAATTTGAGGGGATAAGAGTCGGGATTTTCGGGCTTACTACGCTCCGGACAAAGGAGATAGCCAGCCCCGATAAGAGCCTTGTCTTCCTTGATGAGCGTGATTCGGCAGCAAAAGCGGTTGCCCACCTCAAGATGCGTGAAAACGTTGATTTTATTATTGCCCTTACCCATATGGGCGATGTAAAAGAGACTCCCGAGCATGTTACTTCGCTTGATTTGGCCAAGGATGTTGATGGTATTAATCTGATTATCGACGGCCATTCACATAGCTTCTTTAAGTCGCCAAAACTGGTAAACAATACCTATATTGTTTCGGCAAATGAATGGGGCAAGTATGTCGGGCAGGTGAATGTAAAAGTCCGGGGGAACACGGTAGAAGAAGCCTACTGGTCGCCTATTCCCATTGGGCCCGACCCTGAAGTTGAAAAGATGCTTGCACCTTATGTAGAACTTGCCAATGCAAGCCTGAAAGAGGTGGTTGGTGTAGCGGCGGACGATTTTATCTTTGGAAACCGGCTTACCCGTTATCAGGAAACGGCATTGGGCAATGCTATCTGCGATTCGAATGTCTACTATGCACAGTTTTATAATCAGCCGATAGATTTTGCCTTTCATAACGGCGGCAATATCCGTGCGCCTATAACACAGGGGCCGGTTACCCGGGAACAAGTTCTTACCTGCCTGCCTTTTGAAAATGTCCTTTACCTTGCAAGCCTTAAAGGCAGTGATTTACTTGATTTGTTTAATTTTATTGCAACAATTCCCCAGGGTGCAGGGGCCTTTCCCCAGTTCTCCTACAATGTTCGTTACACTATTGATAAAACCCAGGGCGACGGGGTTATTAAGGACCTGACTATTAACGGCCAGCCGGTAGACCCAAACAAGATCTACCGTTTCTGCACAAACGACTATATCCTCGGTGGCGGCGATGACTACGGGGTAATGGCCAAGGCCACCGATAGATTCAACACCAGCCTGCTGCTTTCAACGGTAGTCATTGATGCACTGCAATACTACAACAACTACTACGGCCCCATCGAACCCTACCTCGACGGCCGGCTTACCGTGATTGGTGGTGTTACACCATAAGGAAAAACAACCACGAATAGCACAAATGATATTGCCTACGGCAAATCACACGAATTAGAATTGAATTGTAATTAAATATTCGTGTCCGCCGAAGGCGGATTTGTGTTTATTCGTGGTTAATGATTATATGTCAACAAGAAAATTATTAGTAGGTCAGACCCCGATAGGCGGTGATGCACCCATCGCAATACAGACCATGTGGAAGGATCGTCTTTCAGAAGATGGTTTGAATGAGGCGACTATTGCCCGTATACAGGGCCTTTATGAGATGGGCTGTTCGCTCCTGCGTTTTGCCGTGCCTGATATGGCAGCAGCTTCTACCTTAGGCCGCCTTGCCGAAATGACCCTTGATATGCCTCATCCCCTGCCTCTTGTTGCAGACATTCATTTTGATTATAAGATTGCCCTGCGCTGCATGGACTTTCCTCTTGCCAAGATACGCATCAACCCGGGCAACATTGGCAGTAAGGACAAGGTGAAGGCTGTTTTGGATAAGGCCGGGGAAAAAGGCCTTCCGATACGCATTGGGGTAAATGCAGGAAGCCTCCCCGCCGGGAAGACGCTCCTTGATGCAGCCCTGGACGAAATAAAGCTATTCGATGAATTTCATTTTACTAATTACCTGGTATCAGCAAAGGCCTCCTCGGTCCGGGAAACAATTGAGGCCAACAGGCTCCTTGCCAAAGCACTTCCCGATGTGCCCCTGCACATAGGAGTCACCGAAGCAGGCCCCCTCGTAGCAGGCACTGTTCGCAACACCATTGCATTATACACATTGCTAAGCGAAAACATAGGCGACACAATCCGTGTATCATTGTCCGATACAATGGAAAATGAAGTGATAGCAGCAAAAGAAATCCTCCGCGCCTCCGCGCCTCCGCGTGAGCTTTCCCCCGGTATAAAGATAATCTCCTGCCCCCGCTGCGGAAGAAACAGTTTCGATACCCATGCCTTTACCACCCGTTGGTTAGAAAGGCTTTACAAACTGCAGAGCAATGCAAGTATTGCCATAATGGGCTGTGTAGTAAACGGCCCCGGCGAAGCCCGCAATGCAGACCTGGGAATAACCGGCGTCGGCGATAAGGTCCTGCTCTTTAAGCACGGGGAAGTAATCCGCACAATCAAAGCAGATGAAGCCGATGCCGTGTTCGCAGAGGAATTAAGCAGGCTGTAGGGGCGGGTTTAAAACCCGCCCCTACAGCCTGCCCGGGGCATTATCAATTGTCCGTATCTCTCGATACAAGGTCTTATTCACCGGTGTAGGCACCCCGTATTTTTCTCCCAGTTCGCATACGGTTTTGCCGAAAAGTTCTGCCTCGGTTTGCCGGCCTGCAAGGACATCTTGTGCCATCGAGGTGTAGCTTGTGTCCTTCAGATTGCTTAAGGCCTTTTCCCATTCTGCAATATCATCTTCTCCCAATGTCCAGGATTCACCGGCTGCCTTTGCGGCAAAGGGCGATAGGGCAATCACCTCGGCCATTGCATCATGCAAAATAGCATCGGCTTCGGGTATATACATCGCAGAAGCTTTTTTAAAGGCCCCATAGGGAAGGCGTAAAATTGCCGAGGTTTGGTTTATACCGGCATTAATCATAAACTTATACCACATTGTGCGAAGCATCTTGTCTTTTTGCCAGGCAAAGGGAATGCCGGCTCTGGTAAAAAAGGCTGCAATCTCCTCGTCCCTTTTGTGGCCGCCAAAATTGATAATACCTGTTTGTGTGTAGTGAATTGAACAGCCCCTTTCCGCAAGAATTTCGCGCTGTGCATCAGTTGCAATAATCATAGCCAGGGGAAGCTTCTCCCTGCCGTATACCCTGCCTATAATCTCTTCACTGCTAATCCCGTTAATCAGGGAAATGATTATAGTATTATCCCCAACAAAGGGTTTTATCTCTGTAATTACATTGTCTAAACTATAACTCTTACAGGCAATGATAATTAAATCATAGGCAGGGACATTTTCCGAAAGGCCGCTATCTATGTCGCCGGTCAATTGAAAATCAATTCGCTTGTTATTTACCCAAATGCCTTTTTCTGCATAGCCTTTGTAACGGTCGCCTGTTGCAAGCAGTGTTGGACAATCTTTGTTCCAGGTATACAATTGGCAGGCCACCGTTAAACCGACAGAACCTGCACCGGCGATAAGCACAGAATTAATTTGCATGCTTTTTTAAACTCTCCTCGAACAGTCTTCTTGTATCGGGGCCCTTGTCTGCACCATTTTGCGGAACAACACCCTCGTTGTTAAGGCTTCTGAAGAGTATCGAACCGCGTTCCTCTGCATAGGCCCAGCTTTTATCATCATTTACCATGTAGTCAAGCACAACAGAAATACCAAGCAGGTAGTAGATTAATGCTGCATTGTTTTTTGGCTTACCCTCAAGCAAGAGATTAAGGCGCTTGCTTAGGGGGTTTGGAATTTGGAATTTGTATGCATCCCAGGGGTTTGTAATCTCATCGCAACTTGCATTGGAATGAGCGCCGCCTTTTTTTTGCCCGGCCTCTATTCCTTTTGCCACTATAGAAAGATTTCTGCGGAGCTTTCTCACCTCACTATAAAGGCTCTTTATCTCTTTTTTTCGGAAGGGCGGCGGATAGGCAGTTTCTACACTAAAGTAAGGCATAAAGAAATATCTTTTAATCCAACGGGTATCACTGCTCAATCGCCGTGCATAATCAGAATTGTGGTTTTCCGCAGGGTTCTCCAAAAGGCGGCAGTATTCGCTCAGCCTGGGAATATATTCTTTTTCCAAAGAAGAATCAAGGTGTGCGTGCCAATTTTCTATCTGTTCACTTAATTCTTCTTCCAGATTAATGCTGCCCCCCATGCCGTCATCAATAGAACCAAAGGCTACATAGCGGAGCGCATAGAGGAGCTCATCAATAACCCGTGTCAGTATAACAACTTGCAGGAGCGGATCGGTCGGTGAAATATCTACATACTCTTTTGGAAAACGAAAGACATCATTAAAATAGGGATACATATCCGGCGCTTCGGTAACATTATTCCAACCTGCACCGGGGAAAAGGCTGTCCAAAATAGCATAACCTTTTGCCACAGCCTTGTTCTCCTGCTCTATTGCCTTTCTTTTAAGCTCTTCCTCATCGGATTCTGCCACCTGCTGTTCTTCTTCCTCCTCTTTCTTTTTTTCAGCAGCATTGTTTTTTACCTGAATAAACTGTGATGGTTCAATCTGATTTTCTTTCGAAAGCCCCAGGAAGGCTGCATAACGGTTCTGTCTTTTATCAAAAAGCTCGCTACAGGTAAAACACTTGTCGGAAATAAGCTTCATGATAATAGGATAAAAATGAAAACGGGCTTCTTTTCGTAAAAACCCAAGGTTTTCGATACATTCCAGTATTGTTTTCTGATACTGATCTCGCGGCCCCTGAGGGTTCTGCACCAAAAGTGCCTTGACAAGCAGGCGGTAGGCACTGCCAATTGAATTATCCAGATCGAGGCGATCCAAAAGATACAGCGGTTTAAAAAATGCCTTCAGAAAATTAGTCATATCAATACTGGTAACATTTCGCGGGTGCATCTGCAGGTTTGAAAGCTCACTGTTTAGTGTTTGTGTATCCCATTCACGAATAGTGTTCAGTGTTTCGTAGGCAAAGGCAGAAGACTTTTTCATGCGGGCGTCAAGATCGGTGTTTGTTTTATTGAACAAACTTCGTGTTGCCGTTACCAATGTATTCAAGGGCTGCACATACACCGAAATTTCCCTAGAAATAAATTCAGGGTTTAAAAAATCGGGCGGCGGCTGAAAAAAAGAAAACACCGATTGAAGAAACTGCCCGGTTGTTTTTAAATTTATGTTGCTTGCCCACATCAGCTTATCCATTTTAACTCTTTCGATATAGTGCAGCTTGTATGGGGTATTGGGGTCGTCATCATGGCGTTTCGGCTTTGAAGCAGCCTTGCGGGAATCACTGCCGTAGCCGCCTGATGCTGCACCGTTCTCGGCTTCCCTGTGTCTTTGCCTATCGACCAATGCAGAGGCCTCAACACCCTTCGGCCTGTTTCGCTTAATCACTCCACGGTCGGAGCTTCCCGCTGCCTGTTTTGCAGCAGATTTTTCTACGCCAACTTCTCCTCCTAAAACCTGCGACATCTTTTTTGCCTCTTCGGCACTTAAGGGGCCAAGTCGTCCGCGCACCTTATCCAATTCGCCCGGCTCATACACTGCCTTTGGTCTTGAACTGTCTGACATTTTTTCTATCCTCTAAAATATAATTTTGTTCCCATACCGAGAATATTTTTTATCTGAATTGCTTCCCCTTTTGCAGTAAGCAGCACACCATTAAAGATACCAAGAGGAGTAATATAATTACATCTTGCAATACCAAAAAAAAGGCTATCACTAATTGTTTCAATCGGCTTAAAGGTCAGGTCGACCATGCCTTCCATATCCTGAATAACCCATTCTTTTTCAAAACCATTGGGGAAGGTAATCTGCACCGGCGGCAATGGCGTCAGGCTGCCGTTAATCCAGAAGGCATTTTCATTATTCTTATACGAATCCCTGGTAGGCATATCACCTAAGCTAAACCCGATGCGCCTTCCCTCTGCATCAAAATAGTGTGCATTAGCCCAGCAAACAGAAGTCCTATGCGGCAGTATCGCCTTGAAATCGCAAAAAAGCCCGCTTGTTTTTTTCGGATCAAGCGTGTAGTAATTACTTTTTTGCTCATCTTTATTAATAACAATATCGCCGCGAATCTCGCTCAAATTTTTGTAGACGATATAAGGCTTCTTCTCATCAATCAAGAGACTTGTTACCAGAGGATTCGTTTCACCCTTGCTCAGTATAAACTTCAGATGAGCGGTTACCGGCGCAAGATTCAGGTCGAAGCGGACATTCCGCGCATCAAGCCACTCATGAATTCTGAAAGAATACTGTTTCGTCTTGACATCGATATATGAATTTGCAAGGCTTGAAGGGAGGCTCAGCATATTCGAAGGAATCAGCTTTCTTGTCTTGCTGATTTTGGCCTCTACCTTATCATAAAAAACGCTCACCAAAATACTGAAGAGTTTCGCATCAAAAAGAATTGCCGAAAGGAAAAAACGTTCGCCCTCTATCCCAAAGCTCTGCCATTCCCGTATTTTCCAGTCCTTGGCGCCTTTGATGTCCAGCAGATTGATTTGCCCGAAAGCTTCTTTCCAGGTTCCCTGCAGGGGGATACCATCTTTCACAGGACAGCTTTCAGGGCTTGAAAACTCTCTTGTATACATTATTCTACATTATAGTATAAAATTTGATTCTTGACAAGGGCTTTCTTTCTTTTTATAATGCTATATGATGAAGTGTGTTTGCAGACAAAGTTTGCTTTGCAAGCTCTGTCTGCTTAGCTTGCTTAGCCTGCTTTGTAGCTGTGTAACAAGACCTGCCGAGCCGGAGCCTCTCGAGACTGAAATCATAAACCCTGCCGATAAAATTGATGAAATCATGCTCACCTATAGTCAAACTGAAAAGGATGGGGTGCAAGGCAGCGTCAATTCCTGCCTTTTAGAGCCCTTTATAGAGCCTTTTTCAAAAGGTGATACTATAAACTTTACCTTTTCAGGTCTTTGCGACACAAATATTGGCTTTTTACAAGCCTGCCTTGTTGATACTGCAAAGGGAATAGAACACCCGGTATCAGGAACAGTCCGAGCTGCAGATTCCATTAAGGCAGGCGTCCCCTTTCAAATAGACTTTCCCCTAGAGGCCAAGGAAGCAGGCAATGCCTTGCTTTTAAGCGCCTATTCGGCGCCGGGAAAGGCGGCAGTAGTCCGCTGGATAATCATCAGCAATATTCAGCTTATCGTTACCAATTAAACTGATAATCGCTCATTCCATACTCGGCAACAAGGCCTTTAAAGGTCTTTTGCAGGGCCTCATTTATCGGAAGACCCTTGACCTTTCGTTCCTGGTAGGCAAGGTATTCCTTTTCGCCGGCCGTGTATATACGGCTTTCTCCCTTTGCCTTTTGCGAAGCACGCAATTCACGGAGAATATCCCCAACCGTCTTCTTGAACTTATCAAGCTCAATAAAGGCCGCTATATCAATGGCCATAAAGAAATGCCCCAGATGATAGGGAACCTTCTTCCCCGATGCATCTATACCGCTTAAGGCCTTTAAAAAAGCCCCCTGCTGCAGTGCCGCAGAAAGGATTTCTACCACGGTTGCATAGCCATAGCCCTTATACCCGGCAGTCTCTTCACCAATGCCGCCAAGCGGGGTCAGCGCGCAGGAGCCTTCGGTAAGGCCTTCAAGGGCAAGAGCCGTATCGGTTACCGCATTCCCCTCGCGGTCAATCACCCAGCCTGAAGGCATGGTTTTACCAATGCGGTCATAGTTTTCAATCTTTCCCCTTTGCGTAATGGATGTGGCACAGTCGATGCAGAAAGGGAAGGCCTCATCGGAAGGCAGGCCAATGGTAAGGGGGTTTGTTCCCAGCATATTTTCCACACCGAATGTCGGTGCAATAGAAGGCCGTGCATTGGTGCCGGTAATGCCTATCATGCCGGCATCCGCTGCCATGGTGGCATAGTAGCCTGCAATACCGTAATGGGTCGAATTACGCACGGCAACCATTCCCATGCCGTATTGCCTTGCCTTATCAATAGCCATCTGCATCGACTTTTTGCCAATCACCTGGCCCATTCCGTCGTGGCCGTCAACCACCGCTGTAGTCGGGCCTTCTTTCACTACCTCAAAACGGGTAATCGGCTGCTGAATGCCCTCTTTGATGCGGTCAAGGTAAATAGGCTTAAAACGCCCAATGCCATGGGAATCAATCCCCCTTTTATCGCTTTCGATAAGAACATTGGCACAAATTGCTGCTTCCTCTGCCGGAACACCGACCTTTACGAAAATATCTTTCATAAAGTTTTCCATTTTCTCAAATGTTTCGTAAACTATAGACACACTCTCTCTCCTTCTAGATTATAATTTTCTCACAAAGGCACAAAGGGCACGGAGTTTTTCTCTGTGTTCTTTGTGTCTTTGTGAGAGATTATTTTGATGTCATCACTTCTACGCCGTCCCAGTTTATTGGCGGCGGGGTCTTGGCGTAGCGGTTACACCGGGCAAGCATTTCCCCAGCGGCAAGGTCACCGGGCAGTATTTGCAGAACAGCCTGGAATTTAAGGCCGGCATCACTAAACTTGCGCCCGTAGTATAATCCCATTGCCTCATTGTGAAGCGTCAATGCCTTTGCCTCATTGGCCGAAAGGCTGCGTTTAACGGCATAGATACGAACGCCTTCTTTCCGGTTCTTTACCGCAACCATGTCCAAAAGCCGCATAGGTAATTTTGCCTGGCTGTTCCCTGCCTTCTGCAGGCGAACAATTTCTGCAACTACCATATCGGTTATCAAAAAACCTTCTTTGTATATTTTGGTAAGCCCTTCCATTCTGCTGGCAAGGTTTACCGGGTCGCCAATGACCGTATAGTCCATCTTTTTTTCGCTGCCGATATTACCCACCGTCACTTCCCCAAAATTTATCCCAATACCAATATGGAATTCAGGCTTCCCTGCGGCTATCTGTTCGGCATTAAAGGCCACTAATGCCTCCTCCATATCAAGGCCGGCAAGAACGGCCTGTAATGCATCATCTTCATGGTGCACCGGCGCTCCCCAAAAGGCCATAATGGCGTCGCCTATATATTTATCTACTACACCTTTCCGGTTCATTATTACATCAACCTGGGTAGAAAAATAACGGTTAAGGTTTTGAACAAGTTCATCCGGGGCAAGCCCTTCTGAAATTGAGGTAAAAGAACGAATGTCCGAGAAAAGCACCGCAAGCTTCCGGTTCTGACCGACCAGCATCTTTTCGGGCGAAGCAAAAAACTGGTCGATAACATCCTTGGGAACATATTTCTGAAAAATCTCGCGGATTCTCTGTTCTTCGCTATGGGCCAGGGCCTCGTTAAAGGCATGCTGTTTAATCTGCGCATAGGCCTTCTGCAAAGCGGCAGTCATCAAATTGAAGGTGTGAGCCAGTCGTCCGGTCTCGTCCCGGTATTCCACCGAGACCCGCTCATCAAGCTTTCCACTGGTGATGATATTATTCATCGCCCCAATAACCCGGGTAAGCGGCTTGGTCAGCCTGTTTGCAAAAAGAGCCAGGAGCAGTATCGGTATGGCAATGGCAAAGAGCAGCACGATAATCGTCTGAAAGGCAATCTCGTAGGCGTCCTGATAAAAAATCACATTGAGCTCGGAAAGCGCTACATACCAGCCAAAAGGTTCAAAGTAAAAACCCATAAAGGAGCGTTCATCCCCGCCGAGCCGCATCGTGGCAATTTCATCGGCGCTGCCTGAATCAGTCTTTTTAATTGAAGATATAAGATGCTCTGCCTCGCCCGCCTCTAAAACGATAGGGGCGCTCTGCATAACCACATTCCCCGCCTCATCAATGGCAAAAATTCTTTCGGTGTCGCTTAGCACAATACTTTTTGCATATATCTCCACCGAAGACTTTGCCGCATTGAGCATCTCGGGCCTTTGGGCATAGCCGTATTCTTCCAGCAAGTTCCACTGGCTCTCCGCGTATTTCTGCAATTCGCTTGCCTTAAAAGACAAAAACTGCCAGGCAATACGGTTCACCCCATTCACAGCCGAAAAAAGCGAAGCCGTCTCGGCCAAAATAACAGTGACAATAATCAGAGGAAGCACCACCAGAATAATTTTCGAACGAATCTTCACAGAACTAAGTATAGCGTTTTCAGGAAATATTTACAAGCCTAGAAATAGAGCCACCAGTAATTACAAATTCAAGCCTCGCGTACGGGGGACAGGACAATCTTTTGTTCGGGCTAGTTGAAAGTTCCGCCTTCGGCGGCGTCTTGATATGATGCCTGCCGACAAAGCGATGACAGCAACTTTCAA
>JAISIL010000037.1 GCA_031262035.1 Spirochaetaceae bacterium
CCGATGATGTTCTGTCCGTCCGCTTCCTGCCGGGCCATTGAATCACGAATGATACCTTCTTGCCGCGAAACAATAGTCACCCCTGACTCAATTGTATCAAAACCCTGTGTCATTATCTCGGTAGATTTTGTGATGCCGTCTATTGATGTTTTGATCTTCCCCAGGATTGAACTGATTGTCTTTGATTGCTCGCTGGAATTTTCGGCAAGTTTCCGTATTTCATCGGCCACCACCGCAAAGCCCTTCCCCACCTCTCCTGCATGGGCGGCTTCAATTGCGGCATTCATCGAAAGCAGGTTTGTCTGGCTGGCTATATTCTGAATAACCGCATTAATTTCCTGCAAACCTTCGGACTCTTTTGCAATAGTTTGAACCCCTTCCACCACAGCTTGTGAGTCCTGTTTAGCCGCATTCGAAGCGGTAACCAGACTCCGGATGTTTTCCTCATTTTGGTTGAGTGTGTCGGAAACAGTGCTGATGCTGTTAGCCATCTCGCTTACCGCCTGTGAAGACTGTTCTACACTGCCAAACTGCGCTTCAATGTTACGGTTCAGTTCGTCTACCTGAGCAAGGATTCGCTCCATACTGCTGGCGGTGTCTGTCACTTCGCCGCCCTGCTTTTCTATCTGCTTGCGAATACTTTCAAGAGTCGCCGTAATTTGAGTGATGGATGCTGCCGCCTGAGAAGCATTGGTAGAAAGCGAACCGCCGGTATCTTTCAGCGACTCTGACATCTTCTTGATTACTTCGATAAGGTCAGACAGTTTTTGGAAGGTAAGATTGATGTAGTAGGATACGCGACCTGATTCATCTTTGCCTGCATAGGGAAGACGCAGGGTTAAGTCCCAGGTCTCTGATATCTTCTGCAGATTTGTTGTGATGTTTTTGAAGGGCTTTCGTATAAGGGTGCCAATGAGAATTACCACTGTAATCGCAAGAATAGCGGTGATGACCACGCCGGTTCTGATGCTGGTGATAATGCCCATGAGGTGCATCACATAAGTGTTATACACAACTTCACCTGCATCCCAGATGGTGTTTGCCGCTGTCCCAAAAGTCGAACCGATTCCCTGGGCAATGCTGCTTGACTGGCTGAGGTCGCTATTTAGGGAGGCGGCATTGTTTTGGTATGCAGATGTGCGGCTCAGTTTTTGAATGAGAGGCACATATTCATTGTTAAGGCGGTCTTTTTCAGCGGCCACCTCCGCAAGCAGGCTATTGATTACATTACGGTCAACAGCCTGATCGTTTTGCAGGGCTGTTGTGACGGTATCAAAAGCCGCCACAGTCTCGCTAAGACGGGAATTGAACTGCTCCATCATTACAGCAGCCTCTGCGCTGTTTCCCGAATAGGCATACACCAGAGCCTGATTCCCTGTTTCTGCGAGGCCATTAAACGAAGCCTCGGCCGCAAGCACAAGGCTTTTGGTGGTGTAGGCCCCCTCGATAAGGGAGCGGCAGGCAAAATGGCACTCATGGATGGTGTTTGAAGCAAACCATGCCATACCGGACAGGACAGCCAGAATAACCATGGTGCAAGCCAGAAACTTCGCCCTGATTGATGTGTCCCGAAATAAATGAATTTTCATATATAATCTCCTTTTAGGTAATCACCTATAAAAAGATTATATATTCTTAAACCTACCATGTCAATAGGTTATTGTTGAATTAGCAGATCATTGACTATAAGGGCTTGATACAATATAATTATCAGATACGGAGGAATGAAAAAAAATGAAAACATGCATTAATACAGAAAAGGCGCCGGCCGCTATTGGGCCTTATTCACAAGGGGTGTCGGCGACTCCCTTTGTGTGGACAAGCGGGCAATTGCCGATAGACATGAAGACGGGTGAACTGGAAATAAGGGACATCAAAAAAGCTACAAAAAATTCTATTGAAAATTGCCGCTCTGTTCTGGAGGCCGCCGGTTTGGGACTTGCAAATGTGGTAAAAACCACTGTTTTTATGACAAACCTGAACGACTTTGCTGCCATGAATGCCGTATATTCCGAATACTTTGCAGAAAATGCCCCGGCACGAAGTTGTGTGCAAGTAGCGGCCTTACCAAAAGGCGCCCCAATTGAGATTGAAATGATTGCCGGATAGCGTTTATTTTATATTGCGTCATCCAAGGTATAGATGCCAGACCCTTGCCTGGCCAGCCACTCGGCGGCGAATAAGGCACCGTCGGCCAGGCCTTCGCGGTTGCGGTTGGTGTGTTTTATTTCTATGGTGTCGGCCGGGGAATCGAAGACCAGGGCATGGATGCCGGGCATGGAACCGACACGGAGGCTGGGAAAGTGCAGTTCTTCGGGTGCAGGTTTGCGGTTCAGCATTTCGTAGACGGCCCTTTGTTTGCGGGTCATTTTGGCAAGGACCTTTTCGGCAAGGGTCTTTGCCGTGCCGCTTGGGGAATCGGCCTTTTGGTTATGATGCACTTCGTAAGCGGCCACATCGTAAAAGGCCATAGGGTCGAGCAAGGCGGCTGCATATTCACAGATCTTATAAAAGAGATTTACCCCCAGGGAAAAGTTTGAAGAATAGAGCAATTTAGAACCGGCCTTTTCAAAGGCTGCCTTTACCTCCGGCAGTTTCTCATACCAGCCTGTGGTGCCACATACGGTAGGAATTTTTTCTTCTGCCAGCTTTAGAAGATTGTTTACCGCCGTATCAGGCCGGGTAAATTCTATGGCAATGTCGGCCTTTATACCGGCAATATCTTTCAGGCCCTGTTCCCAGAATGGGTCGACAATGGCCGATACCTCCCAACCTTTTTCCCGGACCTTTTGGGCAAGGAGTTTGCCCATTTTACCGTAACCTACTAGTGCAATTTTCATGTGTCCTCCAAAATTACATACCTGTATGCGTGGTAGGGGTAGGTTTTAAACCTACCCCTACGTAGGGGCGGATAATTATCCGCCCCTACTGTTCATGTGTTATTTATGATTATCAGGAAAATTCCTTGTAATGCCTCAAACCGCAATGTATTTCCCGTAGTTCTATTACTCAAACTATATTGCCTTTTCCAATCCAGATTGTCTATTGGCCAAAAAAGACCTTTGCTTTTTATTTTCCAGGGGCCCTGGTCTAATGGAAATACTGATATAGTAGTGTTTATAACACATTCCAATTCCAGTAGCTTATTTTTCTGTGCATCAATTTTGTAACAGGTTTCGGTTTTGGTGAACCATTTATCCCAGCCGGTTAATCTTGTTATGGCAAGCAGGTGGTCCATTCTTCCGCCACCGCCGCCGATGAGCCGGCATTCGGTGCAACCCAGTTCTGCCGCTTTTTGCAGGGCCAGTTCGGTGTCGCTGTAGTCTTTGTCTTTTTTAAAACGGATTATTTTTTCGGGCGGGTATTTGTCGAGTAGTGCTGTATCAACGGAATCCATGTCGCCGATTATCCAGTCTATAGGCAGGCCGGATTGTTCAGCGGCAAGAAGGCCGGAGTCTGCGGCAATAACAATAAAATTCTCACGCGGGGGCGCGGGGGACGCGGGGCATTCTCCACCGGTGAAGATTATGCCGACCATAGGCTTGTTACCCCGTTGAAGTGCTGCAATTGCTGTTCGGCATTGGCTGCATCAACCATAAAGCCTGTGCGAATGGTTTTACCGTTTGTGTGCATGTAAACGGGGCAGTTACCGGGGTGGGCTTGCAGGTAATCACGCAGGGGATACAGGGTTGTTTCATTTACCGCAGGTTGTATTGTTATGTGTAATGCATTAATAACCGATGTGGAAGGCGCAGCACGCTGCGCCTCTACAGGCCCTACAGGCCTTTCGGCCACATCATCTGCCACATTGGATTTTACCCCATCTTCGTCCATCTTTGCGGCTACTTTTACCAATTTGTTTATGTCCACCATGCTGCTTACCTTAAAGGCGGGGCGTTTGTGGAATTCGTTTGGCGGCTCCAGTTCGCCTTTAAAGGCTGCCATTTCGTCAACAGCAAGCACATCTTTTACCGATTCCCAGGTTTTTGCGAAAATGGTTATATCGATTTTGCCTTTTTCGTCGGTCACTTCGCCAAAGGCCATATCCTTGCCGTCTTTGGTAAGATGTGGTTTTATCTGTGTCACGAGGCCGGCAATGGTATACTTGTCGGGCTTGGCCGTTTCGGCCTTATTGAGGGGCAGGACCGGCCAATCTGCACACTGGGGATACTTCCAGATATTCCGGTATTTTTCCCACTTGCGGTTACGGATTTCCTCATCTTCAAGGGCTGCTTCCATAGTTGCCGGGCTATAAACCTCATCGGCTAAAAGGCCAGGGGCGTCACGGCTGAAATCAATTTTGCCACGGACAATTAAAAGGCCGTTTTCTGCAACACGACCCTGGTATTTTTCCCAGGCGCTCTGGAAAAAGGTGACATCAATTTCGCCATTGAAGTCCATCAAGGTAACAAAGGCCATTTGCGAGCCGGTTTTTGTGCGGATGCTTTTAACTGATTTTACAATACCAACAAGGATTGTGCTCCCGGGGCTAAGGGAATCGGGCTTAGCAAGGTCTACCTTAACGGCCTTCTCCCAGAGGTTGCGGTATTCGTCAAGGGGATGGCCTGAAACATAGCAGCCAATCAATTGTTTTTCAAAACCAAGCCTTTCCATGAAAGGCCATTCGGGAAACTGCTTAAAGGTAAAATCGACAAATTCTTTTTCGCCGGTATCGCCAAACAAACTTTCCTGGCCGCTTTGGCTATCAGCCTTTTTCGCCTCGGCCCATTCAGTAGCCGCTTCCAGGTTTTCGAAGAGAGTGCGCCTATTACCTCCCTCCACATGGTCAAAGGCGCCGACTTTAATTAGCACTTCCAACGCCTTCTTGTTCACTGTGTGCAAATCATTCCTGTCAATAAAATCAGTAAAAGACTGATAAGCCCCATTCGCCGCCCGCTCGCTAAGAATCAATTCAGCAGCCTTTTCTCCTAAGCCTTTAATTCCCGAAAGCCCAAATACAATTTCTTGTCTATCATTAATACCGTTCGCGTGGTTCGCGTCGTTCGCGGTTAAACCACCCACCTCGAACCACACACCGCTCTTGTTGATATCCGGGGGCTCAATGGTCAGCCCCATAGAGCGGCCTTCTTCTATATATACGGCAAGCTTATCATTATTGCCGCTCTTTGTTTCATTGGTAAGGTTCGCCGCAATAAATTCCGTGGGAAAATGCGCCTTCAGGTAGCCGGTGCGGTATCCAAGGATTGAATAGGCTGCTGCATGGCTCTTGTTAAAACCGTAATCGGCAAAGGGAACCAGCAAATCGTAAATTTCACCGGCATGCTGTTCGCTAAAACCATTTTTCACAGCACTTGCAACAAAGGGCACCCTTTCTGCATCAATTATCGCCTTCTTTTTCTTCCCCATGGCACGGCGAAGCAGGTCGGCCTGGCCTAAACTGTAGCCTGCAATCCGCTGTGCCACCTGCATTACCTGCTCCTGATAGACGATAACCCCATAGGTCTCTTTCAAAATGTCTTCAAGGCAGGGGTCAGGGTAATGCACCTTGGAAGGGTCATTCTTTCCCTCAACAAAGTTGGGAATATAGGCCATGGGGCCGGGCCGGTAGAGGGCGTTCATTGCTATAAGGTCTTCAAGGCAGGTCGGCTTCAGTTGCTTGAGCCACTTTTTCATACCGTCTGACTCAAACTGAAAGGTGCAGGCCGTTTTACCTTCACGAAAGAGCTGAAAGGTTTTATCATCATCCGAAGGGATTTTTTCAACATCAAAATGCTCGAAACCGGGCCGCTTCTGAATCAATTTTTCGGAATACTGGAGGAGCGAGAGGGTCTTAAGGCCAAGGTAATCCATCTTCACCAGGCCGCAGGGTTCAACCTGGGTCATGGTATACTGGGTAGCAATCTTCTCCTGCCCGGTGGATTTATCGCGGATAGTCATCAGGGGGACCCAGTCAATCAGCGCCGTCTTTCCGATAACGATACCGCTTGCATGAAGGCTCGTATTCCGGTGACAATCTTCCAGCTTGTAGCAGAGGTCGAAAAGCCGCTCATAGCGGCTGTCATGGCGAAGCTCGGCAATCTGGCCCGATTCAGGAATCTTCGGATTAGCCGTGAATGCATCATTAAGATGCGCCTTGGGATTGCCCGACATCTTCTTGGTAATCGCCGTCACATCGCCAAGGGGCACTTCGAGCACCCGCCCCACATCCTGAATGACAGACTTTGCCTTGAGCGTGCTGAAAGTAACGATGTGGCCGACATGGTCGTCGCCGTATTTCTGCCGGGTGTATTCGATAACCGCCTGACGGCCCTCGTCAGAGATATCAATATCGAAGTCAGGCATCGAAATGCGCTCTTTATTGAGAAAGCGCTCGAAAAAGAGGCCGTAGTAGAGCGGGTCGAGGTCGGTAATCCCGATAGAATAGGCCACGATGCTCCCTGCGCCCGAGCCGCGCCCCGGCCCGATAGGAATGCCGTTCTCCTTTGACCAGTTGATAAAATCCCAGACAATGAGAAAATAGCCGGTAAAACCCATATCAATGATGGTGGCAAGCTCGTAGTCGGCGCGTTTACGGATTTCAGGAGGAAGCCCCCCCTCTGTCCCCCCCACTGGGGGGGAGGAAACATCAGTCTCCCCCCCCTTATTCTCCCCTCCCGCTTGCGGGGGGGGCTGGGGGGGGGAGTAGCGTTTTTTTAGTCCCTCATAAACAAGATGGCGCAGATAGTCATCGGCGTTGGTAAAGCCTTCGGGGATTTGATACACAGGGAGGCAGTTTTTGAGGTCTTCAACTTTATACTGGGGGATAACATCGTCTTCAATCAGTGAGGCGATTTTGACGGTGTTGGCCATTGCCTCTGCGCAGGCTTCACCGAAGAAGGCCCCGGCGCCTGTTTCCATTTCTTCGGCGCTTTTGAGGTAAAATTCTTTTGCCCCATAGCCCATGTGGTTGGGGTCGCTGAGTTTTTCCTGCCGGCCAATACAGAGGAGCACATCGTGGGCTTCCCAATCGTCCTTGTTGATGTAGTGGCTGTCGTTGGTCAGGGCCATTGGCACACTGTGCTTGCGTGCCATTTCAACCAGCATAGGGCCAACTTTTAACTGCTCGGCAATGCCGTGGTTCTGAAGCTCTATATAATAGTTACCCTCGCCAAAGTAGCCCTTGTAACGTTCAATAAGATTGTCGGCCTCCTCGTTACGGCCTTCCAGTAAAAGCTGGGGAAGCTGGCCGGCAATGCAGGCCGACAAACAAATGACCCCCTCGGTGTGGCCTTTAAGGAGGTCTTCATCGATACGGGGGTCGTAGTAAAAGCCTTCGGTGTAGGCCTTTGATGCAAGCCAGGAAAGGTTTTGATAGCCGGTTTTATTTTTTGCAAGGAGTATCAGGTGATAGGCCTGCTTCTTTTTCCGCTCGCCGTTTGGGCCAATTACCTCTTCAACCTGCCGGTCAAAGTGGGTGCCTTTTCGTACCACATAAAATTCGCAGCCGATAATGGGTTTAATGCCCTCGGCCTTGCAGGCATTGTCAAAATCGATGGCGCCGAACATATTTCCATGGTCTGTTATGGCAAGGGCCTTAAAGCCCAGCTCCTTCGCACGGGCCACCAGCGGCTTTACCCGCGCACAGGCATCCAGAAGAGAATAATCGGTGTGAACATGTAAATGGACAAAGTCCTTCTGAACGAAATCAGACATACACTAAAATACTTTGAACCCAAGGGTGATAACAGGCACAACACTATTTTTGTAGTAGGCAGCCCAGTCGCCGTCCATGGGGCGGTAGTTTTGTTTTGTTCCGTCGGCAGTGTTTGTGCGTGTCCAGGAAGTAATAACAAGGCCTGCATCAAGGCTCAGCTTCAGGGGAAGGCCCATTGTGCTAAAATCATAACTTGCACCAAGTTTAATTACATTCTGCCAGGAATAGGCGCCATCCTTTAAGAAATATTTTTGACGAATCTGTTCGCCATCATGCTGATAATCATCATAATCCAGAGGCGAGCTGCCGTCAACCTTGCCCGGCCCATATTCTGCACCATGGCGAATCAACTGATACTGAACATGTGCAGAGGCCTCAGGCAGAAAGAGAGATTCCAGCCGCAAGAGAAATTCATCTGAATTAGGATTTAAATAATAGCCGAGCGGATAGGCATTATTTGTGTAGTTTTGTTCCATTGCTGTAGTATACCATGGCACATTCACCGGCTTATGTGTATACATATATGGTTCCAGTTTTGTCCAGCGGAATTGCACTGAAGCAAAAGGCAGCCAGGGAAACACAATTTCTGTGCCTGCCTGCAATGCATAACAGGAACGGTCAAGGTTAAAAATGCCACTGAGGCCATCACCCAATTCCATACCGGTTACACTTGCCGAAAGCCAAAGCTTACCGACACCAGGGTATTTTGCTACTATATCACCAAAAAAATACGGGTCATCATTATCGCCAATAGCCATCTGGTAAATATAATACATGTTCATTGGGAAAAGATAACCAAGTTCAAAACGCTTTGGCCAGACAACAGAACTGCCAATATCAATATAAAAATACTTTGTATCAATTTCGATCATGTTAAGCGAAAAAGCATTCTGATTTATTTCATCGGCGTCCCAATTGCTCCGTTCCAAAATACCGCTTAATGCCGAAAAATGCAGCCAGTCAAAAGGACTGGCCTTCATCTCCAGCGCAAAAAAGGGTGTTGCATTGGCATTGAGCACCAGGCTTGCGCCATTGCCGGCAGGGCCATAATCACGGCGGATACGGCCAAAACCAAAAAATAAACGGTTGTCTAAAAACGATGCATTTAATTCGCCACGCACCTGGTAACCAAATGACCAGGGGTCAGGAAAGTCGGTATAGCCATTCCACTTCCCCTTGAAGTTACCGGCAGGGCCGTCCCACTGCGGATTAAAGGTATAGGGGAAAAGGCCGGTGAGTGTGTAGCGGGTGGGGTCATCCTGCCCGTCATCAGCGGTACCCTTAATTCTGTCCGGACCATATCCATATTTTGTCTCGCCATCAACAACAGAAGTGTGTGTCGGATTTAAATCATAATCATTATATGCTTTTGAAGCCTGTCTGTTTATAGAAAAAACACCAACACTGAGATTGCTGCCATAAGAAAGATTATTACCCATATCACCTTTTATATCAAGGTCGATGATGGTATCGAGGCCTCGTCCCAGCGGGTCAGTTATACCTACCGAGCCAAGACCATTTATGCCAAGGTCTGCAACAAGGCTCGCCTCTGAATCGGCAATGGGCGCCTTGACGCTATAAGAAAGTTCCTTCCAGTGAAAACCTTCATCTAATTGCAATGCAGCCAGATACTTTTTCGCAACAGCCTTCTCGGTATCATTTGTTTTGCTGCTATCAATTATCGTTTGCAAGAGCCCGCTCACCGTTAACTCAGTCCAAGGCCGCGACGAACCGGGCGCTGCAACAATTCCCCGAAGGGCGGCAGTATCAATAATACTATACACCGGACTATCAAGGGGAACCGAAACATGCTGCTGGGCAAAAAGCGAAAAGCCCGAAAGGGCAAGCAGCAAAATAATTAAAATTTTTCTTAAAAACTGCATACTTCGATTATATTAATACGAACCACGTTTGGCAAGCACTACCCAGACTGTTTTAAACAAAATCCACATATCAAGCCAGATTGACCAGTTTTGCAGATAGTAACCGTCCATAATCACCCGGCTTGAATAGAGGGTATCGGAACGCCCCGAGACCTGCCAAAAACCGGAGAGCCCCGGCCGCACAGAAAAAATACGCTCGAAACTATCACCATATTTTGATATCTCATTATCTACAATAGGCCGCGGCCCAATGAGGCTCATATCACCTTTTAGAACATTGATAAATTGAGGGAACTCATCAATGCTGGTGCTCCGCAGAAACTTCCCGATAGCAGTTATGCGCGGGTCATTTTTCAGTTTCTGATTCCGCTGCCATTCTTCACGCAAGCCGGGGTTTTCCGCAAGAAGCTTTTCCAGTTGACCGGCTGCATCCTTGCACATTGTCCTGAACTTGTATATCTTGAATTTCTTGCCAAAGCGGCCAATACGCATTTGTGCATAGAGCACCGGCCCCGGCGAGCTTATCTTTATAATTAGCGCGAGAACCAGGAAAAAGGGAGAGAGTATTATAGAGGCCACAATAACAAAGCAAATATCCGAAATACGTTTTATTGTTCTGTTCCAAAAGTATGAAAGCCTGTTTGTTGAGCTAAAGCCCAGAATGCCGTCAAATTCCCGCACCGACATCCAGATATTTGTTGTTCCAAGCGGCGATATAAATACATTGTAACGGAAGGCTGCAAGGGATGTAGTTATTTTACTGTCAGTGCTAAACTTTAAATCACTGGACACTACCATTGCCATTTTGATATTAAAGCGGCGCACTAATTCAGGCCCCAGGCTCAGGTCATGAATTATCGGCACACCGTAGAAATCATCTTCTTTTGTGTCAGTATCAAGAATTAATGCAGGCGAATAACCAAACTTGCTTGATTTTAAAAGATGATGAACAAAGTCCATCGTCAGATCCCCTGAACCATATATTACTGCAGGAAGATTTGCAAATCTTGCCTTGCCGAAAATACGCCGCATAATTGAACGGCCCATCAGTATTATTACTATAGAGAAAAAATAACTGAGGATAAATGCTTCCGATACCGGGTCGAATATACCCTGATTAATATACCTGCTTAAAATGACTCCGCCATGTCCTATAGAAGAGGCAATACCAATATGACGAAGCTCTTCGGCAGGGGCCATTGAAATACCGGGATACAAATTGTTCATCATAAAAAGCACCGGGAAAAGTGGCAGGTAAGGCCAGAAAGTAACGAAAGATTTAAAATTAATTGCTTCTAAATCAATCAGATTGATGATAAAAAAACCTGCCCCGAATGATGCCATTACGGTTAAAAGGTCGGTAACAACAGTGATAATCACTATCAGTGAAGCGCTTGTTCTGCTGAATCGTGCATGATACCAGGAACCGAATTGTTCAAGTGTCATTTTCCCTTCCTATTTTATATATTTTAACAAACCATTCAATGAATAGTTACACAAATAGTATACACTGCGCACAAAGGAAAGATGCAGGACCTTTCGGTATATGTGCCACTGCCAGGTAAAAGCAGTCAGTTTGTTTGCCGACACAGAAGAATTACGCACCCGATAAAGGGTAAGCACTCTGCCGATATTCACAACCTTTGCACTTAGCGCAGCATTTGTGCATTGTTTCTGCAATAATTCAAGAAAATAAACCAAGTCCTCATGGTGTATATCTTTGAATCGAATGCCTTCTGTTAAGCCACTTTCAATAAGCAATGTTGATGTTTTTATCGGATTACTTTTTAAAAGGCTTTTATATGTCACTTCTTGCGGGCACTGAATGATACGGCCTGTTCGTGTGCCATCTTCATCTATCTTTTCATAATCGGAATACACAAGCCCTGTTCTGTTCTCTTGAACATTACTTTGTTCTAGGAACGCTACTTGCATCTCCAGCTTTTCAGGCAGCCACATATCATCACTATCAATAAAGGCAATGTATTGGCCCTGTGCCGCATCAAGGCCCGCATTCCGTGGAATTGAAGGAAGGCCCTTGCTTTCAGTAATTTTGATTAAGCGTATTTTACTTGTATATTCATTTTGCTCTGTATACTGATTTATCACAGCAAGGCTATTATCGCTTGAAGCATCATCAATAATAATCAGTTCCCAGTTTGTATAGGTTTGTGCAATAACACTGTCTATAGCCGCGGCAATATAGGCACCACAATTATGGTTGGGCATTATAACTGATACAAGGGGGTTTGACATATATATTATTCTAACCACGAAGGACGCAAAGGACACTAAGTAATATAATACAATATTAAATGATTTTCCCTTTGTGTCCTTCGTGTCCTTCGTGGTTAATTACTCGGCATTGTCCTGAATAAATACTTCTTTATATGCATAAAAGCTTTCAGCGAGCGTTTTAGGTCATTAATATCGGTTAGCCCCATCCGTAAACGGTGGAGGATGTAGCGGGGGCGGAGGTAGTATTTTTTTCTTGCCATGTCACAAAAACTGACAATATCTTCGGCAGAAAGGCCCGGTAAATTCAGCACGGTGTTGTGTTCACCGTCTTCCTTGCAGTATTTGGTATAATCCGCTTCGATGTAGCCGTTTTGTTTTGCCCAATTGTAGGCCTCTGTTCCCGGGTAGGGTATCATGGGGAAAAATTGTGCAGTATCTGTGTTTAGTTTTAAGGCCAGACGAAGGGTTTCTTCCATTGTTTCCCTTGTTTCACCCTGATTGCCCACCATGTAACAGGCATGAATAAGGAGCCCTGCCTTTTTTGCATTTCGGACATAGTCATAAAACTGTTCAACTTTTGTGCCTTTTTTAATGTTATTGAGTATTTGCTGGTTCCCCGATTCAATACCGGGAATAATAAGCCTGCAACCGGCCTTTCGCATTATTTTCATTGTCTCAAGGTCAAGGTTTACCCGTGCATTGCAAAGCCATTTCAATCTTTTATTAAGGCCTTTTTCAATAAGCAACTTGCACACAGCCACTGTTCGCTCTTTATTGATAGTAAAAGTATCATCTTCAATGACTACTTCTTTTACCTCAGGGAAATTATCTGCAATGTATTGAAACTCTGCCGCTACATTTTCAGGGCTGCGCACACGGTATGTATGCCCGTGCATTGTCTGCGGGTATACACAAAAAGTGCAATGCGCCGGGCAGCCACGGCCGGTAAATATTTGTATCGAAGGATACACACTTGCAGGAAAAAAGTAATCATGCACATCAAGGTACTTTTTAATAAAGGCAGAGGCAAAAGGCAGTTCGTCAAGGTTCTCCATGTAGCTATTGTGTGTAATAGTCCGGCTGCCATGCTGAAACAGTATACCCTTAAGGTTTTCGCCCTTAAAGACAGACCAATCATCGGTTTTATCCAGTTCATTGGCCAATTCGCTAATGGTTTTATCAAATTCTGCAATGGTCACTGCATCAATGGCAGTGTTCATAGCCAGTGTTTCTTCGGGCACTGCCGACGGGTGTGTGCCTACCAGCACCACAAAAGAGGCCGGGAATTCCTTCTTTAATTCAGCGCCAAAAGAAACATCATTTTTAATTGAAGGCGTGCTGGTATCGAGCACAAAGAGTAGTCTTTCTGTGTTTAGTTTTGCTACCTCTTGCCTTACTTCCAAAAGCGCTTCACTTGTGTCCAATGGTTTTGCAGGCGCATCCAAAAAGCATACTGAATGACCGTTTTTCTCTGCAAGCACCGCCGCATAGATTAACCACAAAGGGTAATACAATGCACCGCTTTTCGTAATAGCCGGGCTCCGCTGTTCCCGGGAAAACTTGCCGTATTCGGCTTTAAACGGGGGGTTGATGAAGTAGATATTAGCCAAAGTTTACCTCCACAATGTGCCTTGCAACACGGTCTTCAGGCGGGGGAAGCTTCATGTAATCACCGAATTGGTGTTGCAGTATTGCATCATAGTTTCTTAAAAGCGGCATCTTATGTCCTTCAAATTCCATTTCGGTAAAGTCTGCAAAGTCTGATACCGGAAGCCGTGATTTCCGGTATCC
>JAISIL010000092.1 GCA_031262035.1 Spirochaetaceae bacterium
ACAGTAAATCCTTTACTATCAAGTCTTAGCAGTTCGGCAATCATGGAAACTGCGTTAGGTAATATATCATCTTCACACCGTAACCTATACCAAGGAAAATTATTCATATCCCCATAACGTAAATCCTTGTTTGCTCCAGTATTACCGTTTTTGAGAATAACACGGTGAATCACCTGATGACAAACTAAATTGCCAATTTTCTCAATAGTATTTGGCAAGTCTTGAAGAGAGGTTTTATAACAACCAGGGTTTGTGAATGTACCAAATTCCAAATAATGTTCTAATATCTTGTTTCTCATGTTTTTCCACCTTTTAAATTGTATTTACTGCTAAATTAACAAAATTGCAAAAAATATACAATTCAGAATCCCTGTTATTTTAGAAAAAAATTCTGTTTTTTTATAACGAATCCCTGTTACTTAAATCTTGCCTTAGCTTTCACTTCCTCCTCAAAGCGTCATAGGTGCAGAGGCTCATCAGAGCAAAACGCCCCTGAGTGCCGGTTTTCTCATATATATGGCGCAGGTGGACATCTGTGGTATTCAGTTTGATACCGAGAGACGTGGCAATTTCTTTATTGGATTTGCCTTGTATAGCCAAATCAGCTACTTCCCTCTCGCGCGGAGTAAGACGAAACTTCACAATAAAACGCTCGGTAAGGCCCTTTTCCGGTGTCCATACCGGCGGCGGCGCCGCTTCCGGGAAACTGGCCACCTCGTCGGCTATAACCCGCGCTTCGTAATGCACGGCCAATTTCACATAGAGATAGAAAATACCAATATCAAGAGCAAGTATGAATGAAAGAAGGTAGCCTATTACCGCAAAATTTCTTGTGGTATACTCTGCGTCTGTCTTTCCCAAATAAGGAGTCAAAGGCACAAGCAGCGGCGTCATGGTCAGCATAAGCAATACCGGAGTAGTAAGCACTATAACCCAAAATGGCTTGAATGAGTAGGCTTTGGAGGAAATCGGCATTTCCCTGGCGGTTCGGTAATAAAACACTGACCATCCAAAGCAGGTGCATTCCATAAGCGTTACTACCAGATAATTAGAGAAAGAGCCTTGTATTGGCATACTGTTAGCGATGGTAAAGTAAAAGCAGGAAGCAATAGCCTCTACTAAAATCCATATCGAGGGGAAATATAAGGCGCCTATCCATGCCCGGGAGAAACCGCTCTGTTCCTTGTTTTTAATACTGCATATAAGGGCCAGAAGAAACGGCGGCAATATATGAGCGGCATCATTTGCAAGATAAGTTGAAAAAGCCGCACTGGAAAGCAGCCAATAAGTAAAACGGGTAAGAGGCATAGCCAGCGCTGCAACTATGAAAAAGCATATCCGCAAAAACTTTGTTGACGGCGGTATTAAGAGATAAAATACCACATAAAGGGACGCAAAGCGGATTGCTGCCATAATGAGTTCTGCAAAAAGATTAAACATGTAACGCCTTTCTCATAATAACTTTTGTATCCCATTCAAAGGTTTTTATAAAGCCGCATTCTTCATATATTCTAATCGGTCCCATATAATCAAATCTCTCGCTATTAAACTCTTTGTTCGGATAACTTTCAACATAATCAAAGCCGTCCAAAGTAGCGTCTCTACAGACCTCTTCAAGGAACAGTTTACTGATACCCTTTCTTCTCATTTCGGGCGCAATCACAAAACAAAATACCGATTTCACTTTTACGCCAGGATCGTCTTTTGGAACATCGCTCATATACCAAACGCCGCCCTGGCATTTCAAGCATTCCGACCTTGTATTTGCATTGCACCAGCCGACAATTTTATCATCATAATAAGCCAAATAGCCTTGAATTTTGCCATCTTTCACATTTTGTAGCGCAATGGCGCGGCGTGCTTCTGCGGAAGATAAATCCTGTCCGGCATAATCATCCTGAGACCACATAACGCAATAACACTTGTGTTCATAAACAGCGTCATCATGAGGTGTAACATCAAAGAAATGCACATAGTCCGCTGCCATTTCCGGGGTCAATTTCTTAATTTTAATATTCATAACTATTTACTCCTTGTTATTTTCATAGCAACCCTACAACACCTTATTCCGATGCACTGAATCACTCCGCTATGCTTTTATCCCGCCATATTCCGCAATTTGCTTTTCAATAAAAGCCTGCATGTCTTCTTTCTTTGGCAGTTCCATAAGATACTTTGACACAAAGAGATTGTTGTCCATACCGGCCAGAGCGTATTCAACAAGTCCGTGTTTTCTTTCTGTGCAAAGGAGAATACCCACAGGTGGATTATCACCTTTACTCATCATGTTTTTCTTATACCAACTGACATAAGTATTTAACTGTCCGATATTTTCGTGATTGAATTCCTGGAGTTTCAATTCAATCAGTACATGGCATTTTAAGATACGGTGATAAAACACCAGGTCAACAAAGTATTGGTCGTCATCAATTACAATTCGCTTTTGCCGTGCTTCAAAGCAGAAGCCATTCCCCAATTCCATGAGGAATTTTTCGAGGTTTTTGATAAGCAGGTTTTCAAGTTGGCTCTCGCTGACCACCTCAGAAGGGTCAAGGCCGAACCATTCAAATATGTATGGGTCTTTAATTGTCAGTTTAACATCCTGCAATTCCGCTTTGAGATTGGCCATTTGAGAAAGTTTCTCTTTGTCTTTTGAGAGGCCGGAGCGTTCGTAGTAAAGGCTGTTGATTTGTCGTTTGAGTTCTTTTACCGACCAATTCCCCTTAATACACTCTATCTCATAAAAAAGCCGCTGAGTTTCATCATCCAGATTTACCAGCTGGTCTAAATGAGTGTAAGAAAGCTTCGAGAGGATAGTTTGGCCGTCTATTTGAGTACTTTTTCTCAAGGTTTCGGAATCAGGCAAAAGTGGGGTCGCCAAACCCACTTTTGCAATGTCCGGCGGCAGCAATTGCCTGAATAGTGGGTTCGCTGTACCCACTATTTGCGGGTATAAACGATAAAACCGCAGATAACGGTACAATTGCCGCCTGTTGCAATTGCTCACATCCTTGAGGTTCTCAGCGAGAGCCTTGAAAAGCCCCTCGCCATACTTCGCGCGGTCCTCGCCGTGCAGCTCGTATTCGGAGATATAGCAGCCGATGAGCCAGTTCCGCAGGGTCAGGCCGGTATTGATGGCACGGCTCACCTGCGCGAGGATGGTGTCATTAAGGCCTTTGATAGAGATGATTAAGTTTGTAAAGTCCATCTTGTTCATGGTAGCTCAATTATAGCAAAAAAGGGTAAATTTTGTCAAGCCAATAAATATTTACAGCGCTCTTGGAATGGAAACAGCGTCATTTGATTTCTTCATTCTTTTCTTTCATTTAGCCAACCCCTTCACATATTCCACAACCGGCTTAATATACTCTCTATCTGTCCAATCGCAATTCTGTCCAACTGCTGACATCAAGGCTTTTTCCCATACCGCTAAAGTCGCAGGGTCTTTTTTTGCGACAACATTTTGCAGCATCTTACATAATGTTCTGTCGGGGAAGCTCATTTCGTTTTCTTTCCATGCTCCACGATAATAGAAGCATTTAATCCCCTCTAATTTATCTTTGAAATTATATTTGTATATTTCCGAGAAAGCTTCTTCCTCATAAGGTGAAGCGCCTACACAATACACAATAATCTTCTTTCCACTTAATTTGTCAATATTCTTTTTAAGAAATGACAATCCTGCAATGCCCGAAGCATATATACCGCCGCCAAGAATAATAGTGTCATATTGCATGAGCTGTTGTGTATTGATATTTTTAATTTCTACACAATCAAAATGTAAATCCTCAGACAACCACTCAGCATATTTCTTAGTTGCACCATATTTTGATTTAAATATTATAATACCGTTCATCATTTTAACGCCTCCTCTACCGCTTTAAGAATAGCCTTGCTGCTTGCCGTTGCACCACTAACAGCATCCACTCCAAGGCTTTGTTTTTCAATGATTCTTTGGGTTATTGCCTCCGCTGGCTTTCCAATAGGGGAACTATTATGTTTAACGATAGTAATGCCCGTTATCACCATGTCGTGTATGGCAACATCAACCATAGCCTCCACAGGCCCTACTTTGTAGGACCCGCGATATACCCCATCAGCTTTTCTGCTTAGGTCAGGTAATACAGCATGAATATCATCGAAACTGACGCAAGCAGTAATAAGTAATAATCCTAACAAACTAAAAAACCAAAAATAATTTCTCATTCTATTTTTCTCCTTGCGTAAATTCAAATGTTTCATTTAAGATAAACCCTTTATCCAATAAAGCTACAATTATTTCCTCTACAGCTTCCGGAATCCAGGAACGGTTATAATCGCCATTAGGATTTTTCTGCAATTCTATCGTATTGCGTTCGTAACTATCCCGGCCATCATGGAGAAGAATAATGCCGCCATTTTGCTTTTCTGTCTTTTTAATAACATCTTTGATGATTTTATCTTTTTTATCAGGGGTGGCGTATGGGTCCATAACAGTGACCGTAAAAGGAACAACTGTATATCCTTCTGCATCGATTATTTTCTGTTTTGCCGGTGTATAAATACCACCTTGAGGACGGTAAAGTTTTGGCTGAATTTCAAAGCCCAGAGCTTCTGTTATCGCTTCATTGCCTCTTAACATATTTTCTCTGAATTCATCATCATCTAAAAAATAGGCAATTTCATCAGAATAACCATGATTGACAATTATATGTCCTTCATCATACATCCGCCTGACAATTTCCGGACTATTTTCTACATTAACACCGGTCAGACAAAATACTCCTTTTACCTGATATTTGTTCAAA
>JAISIL010000074.1 GCA_031262035.1 Spirochaetaceae bacterium
ATGAAAGCATGGCCGACCTTTACGACCCATTCGCCATGCCTGCTGAGCTTACAAAGGCCCACCAGACCCTCGATAAAGCCGTAGACGCAGCCTATAACCGCAAATTCCAAAGCGACAGCGAGCGCGTAGCCTGGCTTTTCGAGCTTTACCAAAAGAAGGCCGGCGAACTCTTCGCCGAAACCCAGAAGCAATGCAAAGGAAGGAAGGTTAAAAAAAATTAATTATGTGGCAGTATCACTATCTTCTTTGCTGTGGTATTGCCTAAATATAGCTTCAATCTTTACAATCCAATCTTTCAAAAACTGTAATGTATCAAAATATTTAAGTACATAATCTATCGGACTATCATATGGGGGCTTAGTGCCTTGTTTTATCATCTCAGCTACTTCTTTTCTTAATTTTTCATTTTGTGCAACCATATTTATTTGATAATACCATAATTGTGGATCGCTTGAATGTGCTAAATATTCTTCAAATAATTTATAAATAGAGTCAGGTACTTGATACATACCTGAGGTTACAATAAATTTAATATCGTCAAGCATTCTATCAATATAATTATAGAGAACATCATAATTTTTTTGGTCAAGAAAAGCTTTACACAACGATATTTGGAATATTACATGAATATGTTTAAACTCTATTTCATAAGTACTGATATTATCTAGATAAGTTTGTAGGTTTATAGATGATGTTATTTCCGAGGATGACGAAATAATAGACAATTTTAACCAGGTCAAATCTGATTCAAGGAGTCCATATATTTTTTTCACATCTTCATGTATTATACCATGTTTATTTTCTTCTTCAAGATTCTGTAATTCTTTGTTGAATACATTTTCATCAAATTGAGGCACAGCACACCCAATTTCATTTGCAATACGTTCTATCAAAAATTGCATTCTTTGTGTATCAAGTTCTGCGCCTTGTAACCCTTTAAGAGGAAATTTAAGTTTTCCCGGAGTCATACCTGAATGACACAATGGAATAACAGGCTTACTCTGGCCAGCACCACATCCAGCTTCAAATGTTATCCAAGGATGCCTCTCTGATGTTGGACCACACAAAATAATAATTAAATCGAGATTGCGGAGGTTATCCATTATAGTATGAAACCATTCATCACCCCATGGAATACTCTTATGATGTGAAGATACAAAAACTTCAATCTTATTTGCGAAAGCACATTCAAGCGTCGATTTAAGTAGGTTTGCAATCTTAGATTCAGAATCTATATGCGATATAAATATTTTTTTCACTATACATTATACCTCGTCCTTAGTATACTGCATTTGTCAAATATCAGTAAGGGGCTTTATGATGCACCTGGTCTATAACAAGCTCCTTTAAGGAGGACTTATCGAATCCACATTATGAAGCTTTTTAGAAATTGGCAGTAATGACGCTGGAGCCTTTGCAAGGAGAGCTGGCATACATGTCGAACGCACTTATCACTCCGGCCTCAGCTATGCCTTGATAAAACGGCTCTCAAGAAAGAGACATTGTCAAAGCCACCTTCGCTATTCCTTGGCTGTTTCCAAGTATCTCGGTCCTCCATATTATTTCCTTTCTGCCTCTTGACAACAGCTCGCAAATATGCAATAGTTAAAATGCCACTTGGGGAGGCGGCCACGGGCCGCGACAAAGTAGCCTCCTCTGCCGCAGCCCTGTCCAATCAGCGCCTTGAATTCCGTTGGCCGGTGGCATCAAAGGCCGCAAGTAAAACCCGGCGCAGAACCCAAAGACAAGTAGTAGTTTGAGCAGAAATGAGGTATAATTAACAGAAGGAGTGAATATGCCGGAATCTTTAAAAACAATAGAAACAGCCGTTAATAACGATTCGTTGACCTTTACCCTGCCTTCTGACATTCCTCAAAAATGTCAGAAGTATAATATCGACCTGCCAACAGATATAAAACGCTGCATTGCTGTTATTTTATATCAAAATTCAGCCGTCAGTATTGGAAAAGCCGCCCAGCTTGCCGGAATGGACCGCGTAGCCTTTGAATATTACCTCTCAAATAACAGAATTCCCATTTCAAACCTGTCATTTGAAGATGTGATGAAGGATGCGGCCCAGGTCAAGGCAGACACGACGGCTCTATGAGACAAAGTGAAGCCTTGTTAATTGTCTCAGACACAGGCCCACTCATCTCCCTGGCCGTTGTTGACAGGCTTTCTCTACTAGAAACTTTCTATGGCCGTATTATCATTCCTTCCGCAGTATGGGATGAACTTCAAAAATATATTGACGTTCTTTCTTTGCCTTCCCTCCATCAGTTTCAAGAGAAAGTAATCCCTTTAACCGCCGCTCCGCCCGATTACGGCCTGGACGATGGCGAAACCGAAGCCATAGAACTATTTGAGGAAAAATCCGCCGACCGTCTTCTTGTTGATGACAAAGCGGCCCGCCGGGTCGCTGAAAGCCGCCATATTCCCTGCATCGGCGCTCTGGGCGTTCTTGCAAGAGCCAAAGACCAGGGTCTGGTAGACGCGCTGCGTCCTGTTTTTGAAACACTCCTTGAAAAAGGACGTTACTACTCCATTCCACTTCTAAATCAGATTTTAAAAACAAACAGTGAAGATCCTTTGACTTGAAAAACCATTTATTACAAAGAATAACATAACGGACATAAGCGGGGCTAATGTCTGGCAGCCGGAGACAATTTTAGACCCACCACAGCGCACGG
>JAISIL010000078.1 GCA_031262035.1 Spirochaetaceae bacterium
ATATACACGAATCGGCTTCGCCGACACGAATAATCTATGTTAAGTAAGCAAAAATTCGTGTGGCCGAAGGCCATTCGTGTTATTCGTGGTTACTATAAAGTTAAATGATTTTGCCCTGGCGTGCTTTTACCTGTGATTTTCACAGGTGACAGGAGGATATTTCGCCCTTATATTAAGGGAAGTTGATGAGTAACTTTCAAAAGGAGGAAAGAGTATGAAGTCAATTTACCATATAGATGATGAAACAAATCGCTGGTTAACAGCGCTTGACCTGGAGTTTCATCCTAAAATCCTCGCCTGGTTTGCCAAGAGGCTGAATAATCGGGAAGAAGCGGAAGACCTTGCGCAGCAGGTCTTTGTGGTAGCAGCAAAATCATGTATACATTACCAGGAAGACTTAGGCAGCAAGAGCGCCTGGATTTTCGGTATTGCTCACTGGCTTCTTAAATGCTACTTTCGGGACCTTTACCGGCATCGGGAGATAGAAAGTAAGATTCAAGTGGAAACCAAGTATGAGGAAAGAGAGTTTGATACGATAGTAGAGTCGGATGCGCTAGTCTCGGCATTGAAGGAACTGAGCCAAAAAAGGCGGGATGTCATTATGTTACACTTTTATTACGACCTAAGGCCTGACGAGATAGCTAAACGCATGGGTCTTTCCTATGACAATGTCTGTGCCATAAAATCGCGGGCGCTCAAAGAACTGCGTGGAATTTTGGAAAGACATTGTAAGATAAGAGCAACTGGTGACAATACATCCATATATGGCAGCGAATCCATTAGATAAGACATTACGGACACTGTTTAGGTATTATCGGGATATAGAACCCGATAGCCGTCTTTTGGCACTTGCTCAGGAAACAGCGCAGCGCTACGGCCTGCCGGATGACGAGCCTTGGAATAGAATACCGGAGGCAAAGACGTCTAGCAATAATAAAGAAATAATAAAGAAATAATAAAAAATATCCGGCGGGATTACGCAAAACAGGCTGTTTGGAGACAGCCTGGGGAGTTTTATTATGAAAAGGACAAAGATTCTTTTTACGGCAATTGCAGTGCTGGCAATCATCAGTACAATGGTGTTCACCAGTTGCGCCCCCGACGGTGGCGGTGGCGGCGGTGGCCCACTGATTGGTACATGGGTAGCTAGCGGGTATGAAATTACTTTCAAAGCAGATGGAACCATGAGGTTCATTAGAGAAGGAGAAAATTGGGATCATACTTATGATATAGAAATCACTGATACAGAAATTCTTATAACAGACGAACCTAGCAATGGTTTTACCTACACCCTCGAAGGTGGCATTCTCACTCTTAACGGTAGAGGCGTCCAGTGGGGGTATTTTTATAAAAATTTAAAGCTAACGAAAAGATAGTAGAAGCCCTTTCCCCAGGCGCAGGAAGACTTTGACCAAGGAAGAATAGCCTCACACGGAGAGCCACGGAGTTTTGATACGACAACTCTGTGGTTCTCTGTGGTGCTTGGTGTGAGGTAATTAAAGCGGGCATTGCGTCTTCTAAAGGCGCAACGCCTTTTTTGTGTCCCATTACCCAACGGTAAATGTCAGCACGGAGTCAGAGCCGTTGCGGTCCCAGTGGAAGTTGCCGCGGTTGATTACATTCATGCCAATGAGGATGTCGAATTTGCTTTGGTCGGTAATACCTGCGATTGGCACGGAGGGCACGACAAAGCCTTCTGCCAGCAGCAGGTCCACATCGAAGAGGGGCACATCAGAGCGGGCGTCGATTGAGCCGAGTGAGCCGTCGCTTGCCTTGATAAGTTGCAACTGTTTTGCCAGCGTGTGGGTGATACAGGTAACGTTGGAACCGGTGTCCCAAAAGGCGCGGGCCGCCAGCGTCACCTGCTTGACCATATAGAAGTCGCACACGGCAAAAGCTTGTCGCACGGTGATGGGAACTATTATCTTCTGCGGCAGACCTGAGAAGGGGACAGTGAGTGTCAATCTTGCCATTCGGTGTCTCCCTTCAGTTCCAGAAACCCCAAGTGTCCCATCCACTCATCATCGGGCATGCAATGCACCACATTGAAGGTAAGGCGTTCATAGCCTTTACCCTTCACCATCGCCCAAAATGCTTCCATGAAGTCGTCGTAATAGCCCTCTACCTTGTCATCTTTGATGGCCACATACTTACCCAAGTGGCCCGCGTTAATTTCTTTCTGATGCGCATAATAATAGTCAAGCGCCTGCGTTGAACCGGTCATCGTTCTCATAGCGTAACCTCCATCGTATACAGTATAGCGAATTACCGGGAAAAAATCAAGAGCACGAATTGCTGAACCCACTGTGGTGAAATTTAGTGCCCGGTTTTCTTCGTTTTATGTGTAAGAAAAAACGGTCTGGGGACAATACTATAAATAGATGGTTGTTAAATGGGTTTAAAAATGGTGAAGCAATTAGCACTTGAGATTCCTCCTATAAATCTTAGTCAAAGTCAGTTGGTTTTTTCGGCATTTAAAACTCCTTGAGGCATAAAAGTTGGGTAAAGACGTCTACGCGAAAATGCTCCCGCAATTCTTGAATCGATGCTTTCAAAGGTTGCGGGAGCTAAGTAGCAAAAATTCTTTTTAAAATATACCGGTATGACCGGTAAAAAATAAGAGAGGTGATTATATGAAAAATGAGAACAGTATGTTGTTTTCCAACATTGGCAAGGCATACGGGCTTAAAATCCCGGGTGAAAACAGCAAAAGTGAGCTTAATCTTGCGCCGGGCGAGGAGATTGTGGCTACTGTCAGTTCGAGCGATGCTGATTCTGACAAGTGTATCCTTTTGGCGACAAACCAGGGCACGCTGAAAAAGACGGCTGTCAAGGAATTTGCCAACGCCAAAACACTTGGCATTATTGCCATCAAACTGGACAAGGGTGAGTCGCTTGTGGCTGCAATGCTCACCGGCGGCAAAGACGAACTGATGCTTGTCAGCAAGGGCGGTAAGGTGCTGCGGACAAGCGGAGAAGCGCTGCGTGTCATGGGTAGGGCTAGCCATGGCGTCAGGGGTATGAAGCTCGGCAAGGATGATACCCTGCTTACTGTGCTGCCTGTGAAAAAAGGCGCATCAATGCTGTTTGTGTCAAAGAATGGTATTGGCAAGCGTTGCGCCTTTGATACTTTTAGTCCGCATGGCCGTGGCACGAGTGGACAGCGGGCTTATGGCGTGAATGAGCGCACGGGTGCGCTTGCTGCCGCAGTGTCGGTGCGGGATGATGATGAGGTGATACTGCTGACAAGTGAGAATAAATCAATTCCGTTGATAGCAAAAGATGTGCCTGTATATGGCGCAAGTGCAAGTGGCGTTCATGTTGGCAAAATTGCTAACTCTGATTTTGTGATAGGGCTTGATGGCGGCAACACCTAAACACCCTCTGGAACGATTTTTTTATTTTTTGTGTCAGAAAAAACGGTCTGGGGACAATACAATAATGACAGAGTTATGATGCATAAAATTTCCGGCGGGATTACGCAAAACAGGCTGCTTTAGGAAACAGCCTGAGAGGAGTCTTTATGAAAAGGACTAAGCTATTAGGTCTGGCCGCAGTAGTGGCCGTGGTTGTGTCGGCGGCACTATTCGCCAGCTGTTCTACATTCCCCACTGTTGGGGTGACGCAGGGTGGCATGAATTACGAACTTCTCGGTTACATCGGTGACGGGTATGCCAGCTATGCTGCGGCTTTAGAAGCTGGGAAAGCGAAATATCCTGACTGTGAAGCTGTGGTAAAGCTTACAGGAACAACCAACGATAACATCATCCCAGGCTCAATTGTTTATGGATACTACGCAGCGAAATTTAAAGAAGGTGAAGGCGGCGCAGCAGGCGGCATTCTGGGCAAAGTATTCTAGAGACTTGAGGCTGTTCCCCGTCCGGGTTTCCCCCCCTGTCTTCCTCAGGGGGAGCTCGGACGGGGACTTTTTTTAGTAACTTGGAGGATATATGACAAGATTAAGAATACACGACGGCAATATCTGGCCTTTCACGCCGGCAGGAACAACAGCCCTTGTTACAGCAATTGTGGCAATTTTCTCCCTACTGTTAATTACAATGTGGCCCTAAAGGTTCTATTCGATTTTCTTTATAACAAAAACAGAACCTATACATAAAGCCAGAAATTCCATACACCCCACAATATAATAAGCTGAACTACCCAGCCAGGCAACAATAGCGGTAAATGCTATACCCTGAACGATTCCAATAATAATTAAGGGGATGAGCCATTTATATTTATGCCGGACAATTATATCAATTACTATCCCAATATATATTGCTACCGATGCAAGATAATTATGTATGATAACATACTCCACAAAATAGGAATTGAATGTTGCTACCAGTATAAATCCAATGCCCGTAAACCATTTATTATAAAGAAGCCAGCAGCCTATCGTCATTAAAAAGAAAGTATAAAAATAAACCCTGTTTATATCTTTTGCCATTATTGATGAATAAGTCATTTCACCCTGCAGTAAAAAGTCCAGGAATCCGATGATAATAAATGTAAACAACAGAATACCTGTTACCAGTTTTTTAATCATTTTCATTATACGCAACCACTTCCTCATAAATAGTGTAGCCATCCTGTTCTATCACCTGGCTTTCTTTGGGAGATGTCTTGTTACTTGCAAAACTCAAGAGATAGCCTTCCTTTGTGTCCCGTGTTTTAAGGTATTCAATTAGTTGGTTGATAGCATTATCGTTGTGTTTTTCACCGTGCCAGATTTTTAGTTCCAGCACATATTCCTTGCCCTGAA
Organism: Spirochaetaceae bacterium; assembly: GCA_031262035.1. GTDB lineage: Bacteria > Spirochaetota > Spirochaetia > Treponematales > Breznakiellaceae > JAISIL01. The sequence goes on from JAISIL010000078.1 coordinate 4,766, forward strand.
AAAAAACCACGATATCCATGCGCTGGAAATTCCTGGTTTCAGGTTCAATGGCATAGTTTCCCTGTCCGTTGATGATGGGTTTAAGGAATGCAAGAAACACCAAGCGGGCTTCGCGTTCGATAAACTTGGAATCACGGTCCCGGTATTCACTTTTCATAAATACATTGAAGCGCTGCAGAATAAATTTTAGGTTGAGTTCGCCGTTTTCGATAAAATGAGATTGCGCCTCACTGCTTTTTTCAGACATCCAGTTTGGCTTGGTGAGCATTTGGGCAATAAAATAGTTGGCTATTCGTGTTTCATAAACTTTATTTGAAACGGTTACATTTTGATGCTCGTCTTCCGTGAAAATATTCAGAATGAGCCCCCGTTCAATGCTGGGATTGTTCCCATTATTATTTATTATAACACCATCTAAAACAAGATTTTTGGCCACAGATGCAAATTCACTGTCCCGTTGTAGATTCGCTACCAAAGAACCAAAAAGGGTGTTTCGTTCGGCAACAAAATTCTTTGCAGTCTCATCAACAGCCTCTATAGTCCATGGTTTTCCGGTTTCGTCTATTGCCTTGCAGATAGCGCTTACCATAAAGGGATAGCCCGAGGTGTAATAGTAAATTCGTTCTGCAATGGCCATCTGGTCCATGCCGGTGGGGTTTCCTTCGGAAATCCGATCTGCTTCATAGTCTGCAAGCATGGTTACAATTTCCGGTGGTGCAAAACGCATATCCACAGTAAAAGGAACGGCAATATTCCAGGGACTCCGAATAGTATGCTCTGATTCCGGGCGGATACGACTTTTCAGTTTCTGAAGGTCGGTAACCCCGGCGAAAATAACGCTTTGGAAAGTGGGAGTATTGCGTTTGGAACGTTCAATAAACTTATCGCGCAACATGCCCAAAAAATTGAAAAACGCATCAAAATCCGGTGCCACATCTATCTCATCAATAAATAAGATGACCGGTTTGGGGCTTGTGCCGCATAATTCTTCAATGCGTTTTCTGAAATCCCGATTTGGGTATTTCTCGGGGGTTTCATTTTCAAAAACAGATGTATAATCAGAACCTTGGTCTAGCAATTTATCAAAAAACAAGAGCCTCAAGCCTTCATAGAAGGTGTATTCGTCCTTGAACATATCGGTGCCGACACCTTCAAAAGAGAAGTCAAGCACAATATGCGTGTCTTTAAGGCGCTGATAGAGCAGTTCCAGCGTGGTGGTTTTGCCATATTGCCGCCCGCGGTTAATGACAAAGTAATCGCCCTCTTCGATGTAATCGTGGACGATGGTCTCAATTTTGGCAGAGGTATCTACCATATAGTCCCTGCCGCGAATGCAGGGGCCGGTGATATTGAACTTCTTTTTCCTTTGCGTCTGCGTCATACTCCCAGTATAACACATTTTTCCCCTGCTGTCTAGTGCAGAATCAGCCCCCTCGTACGCATACTCTTGACAGTTTTTTGCATTTTTGCTACAATGGAGGTATGAAAGATGAAAAGAAAAAGTCTGCGGAAGAGCAGTCTGAGTTTAAAAGAAGGTTCAAGCAAAACCCTGTGCTTATTATCGGGGCCTTTGTTATTGCTATCCTTTCGGTTTTATCCTTTGTTTTATTCCCTGCGATAGTTCCGCAGGCGGCCGGGGCCTTTTCCAACGAGCTGGTCTTCGGTTCCTACGATGGCACTACTATTCAGTATGTGCCGGGGAACAATTTTGCCAATACCGTGCGCTACTACGCAAGCATGTATGGCAAGGACATCAATACCATGTCCGGCAGCGATTATAACACGATGCAAATATGGAACAGCGCCTATAAGGATGCTGCCACCCGGGTTGCCATGTTAAAAGAGATGCAGGCTGCCGACTATGTGGCTCCCGATTCTCTTGTCGATAAAGAAGTAGCGGGCAATTCTCAGTTTCATGAAAATGGCAGGTTCTCGCCTGCGCTGTATCGTTCTCTTGATAATGCTACGCGGCTTGCCTTGTGGCGCGATACCCGCGATAGTCTTGCCGTTGGCAAGTATCTTGAAGATTTAACTTCGATTAAATCAAGCGATGCGGAAAAGAAATTTTTGGGCGAGATGGCCCGGAAGGTTCGTTCCTTTCAGATGGCCGCCTTCCCCCTTAGCTCATACCCTGATAGCGAGGCCTTAAAGTTTGCAGCGGTAAACCCGGCGCTTTTTATGCAGGTGCATTTGTCGCAAATAACGGTAGCCGACAAGGCCGCCGCCGACAGCCTTTTGAACGAAATAAAGGCCGGCACACAAACCTTTGAAGACGCCGCCAAGGCAAGCTCCTCCGACCGCTATGCACAGCAGGGTGGTGACATGGGCACCATGACGGCCTATGGTTTTGATACAATCATAACCGACGAAACAGAGCGAAAGGCCGTGCTTGCATTAAAGGACGGCGAATACAGTGCTGTTGTCACGGTGCCTGGTGGTTTTGCCTTCTACCGCTGTGAAGAAGACGCCAGGCCTTTAGACACAAGCAAGCCTGAACAGATTGCCATTGCCCGTGCCTACATGCAGGGCTTTGAACGCGGCCAAATGGAAGACTATATTATTACTGCGGCACAGAAGATTGCAAGCGACACCCCAAGCCTTGGTTTCGAAGAAGCCTCAAAGGCAGTTGCCAATACTCTTTTTTGGCCGGCAGATGCGCCTTTTAGTGTGCAAAGTTTTGGCCCGGTTCCGCTGAACTTTGGCGGGGACAGCCTTTTAAAGACACTGGATACTTCCAGTATTAGCTCTTTGGTAAGTGCTTCGAACAACGAAAACTTCTGGGAAAATGCCTTCGCTACACCGGTGAACAGCGCCTCAAAGCCCTTTGTTATGGGTGATTATATTGTCTCATTGTATCCTACCGAAGAAACAACAGACGAGGAAGGGGTGAGCAGTGTTGATACCCAATTGTCCTATTGGTTCAGCTATTCGGTGCAGCAGAGTATCAGCAACTTCTTCTTTAATAGCCCAAAAATGAAAGACAATTTCTGGGATGCCTTTTCCAGACTGTATGGTGGATGAGCCCTTCCAAGACAATCTACCTTTTACCGCCTCCGTTTAGTGACAAACAAACGGAGGCATTATTATCTCACCTTTCCGCCGATTCTGCATTGTTAAAACTGTCCCCCGGCGATGATGTTTCCGGCCTTGTTCAGCAAAATTGGGGCGAAAGGGCCTTTGCCCATGTTGAAATAATCAAAATAAATGCCGCCTATAAAGAACACAAGGCCTATTACGATGCCGCCGCCGAAAGCCTGCAAACAATGTTTGCCCGCGAATGGGCCAATGCCCTCACCCTTATCAATTTAGGCAGACGCTACGCATTAAACTTCATAAAAAACCTGGGTCTGGGACTGCGGTGGTCAGCGTTACCCCGGTGGTCGAGCTTGTCGAGACCACAAGATCTGGGAAGCCTTTCCTGGGGAGACGCAACGGTATTAGTCTGTGGAGCAGGGCCTTCCCTCGATGTATTCCTGAAAGATTTTAAGCGTCAGGCAAACGAAAAGATTATTTGTGTTGATACCGCTATTGGGGCATTACAGGCACGGGGAATACAGCCTGATTTAGTGCTCGCCCTGGAATGCCAGCATTGGAATTTACGCGACTTCGTTGGGGTAGGGAAGGATTTACCTATTGCAATGGACATGAGTGCCCTGCCCCAAACCGCAGAGTTTGCAGGCGGAGGAGATGAGGAACGGAGCAGCTTATACCTGTTCTTCACACCTTGGACAAGGCTGCGGATTTTCGACCGCTTAGGAGAAGCAGGCTTCTTACCGGTGGCCTTTCCGCCAATGGGCTCGGTGGGGGTTTGTGCCCTGTATGCCGCACAGTGTTTAAGCACAGGGCCTATAAGAACAGCCGGCCTCGATTTTGCCTATTCGCTCGACGCCTACCATGCAAAAGGAACCCCCGGCTCAAAAGATCTCTACCGAAAAACCACCCGCCTAAAAAGCCTTTACAATGCCGCCGCCGCATACCGCCCCGGTAGTGAAGCAATCAAAGGCAGCCAATCCCGCACCGACCCGGGCATGCGGGCTTATCGTAATTTGTTTCAAGAGCTCACGCGGAGGCGCAGAGGCGCAGAGGGTTTTGATATGATTACAAACAACAACCCCGCGTCCTCCGCGTCTCCGCGTGAGATATTTATTATTGAAAGCAATCGCGTCAAGAAATTGAAGAACATCTTGACCGGCGAAAATCCCGACACATCACAATTAGACACATTACTTGACGAATGCGACTACCTCTATGCCCATTTTCCGGAATGTGCTGCTCGTATAGGCCCTGATGGCTTTATTCTTCGGCCGCCGGCAAGTGATTTGAGTTTTTTAAACAGGGTTCGTGCCGAATTAGAATTCTTTGATAAAGCCTGGGGGCAGGTGCTCGCGTAGGATCTTGTTCAAGGTGGCAAATTCAATAGGCTTGGGCAGGAAGCCGTTGAATTTATTTGCTTTAAACAGATTTTGGGCGTCGTTCACCACATTGGCAGTTAATGCAATAATGGGCACTATTTCCAGGTAGCCGCCCATGTCACGTAATTGCAGAGTTGCTTCAATGCCGTCCATGCCGGGCATCATGTGGTCCATAAAGACAAGCTGATACGGTTTGTTATTGTTTAATGAATTGTGTGCCAGTTGCAGGGCCTCTGCACCACTGCTTGCAAGGTCGGGCTTTATTGCAAAACTTTCCAGCATGGCGGCACATACTTCAAGGTTTATATCAATGTCATCTACCACGAGGATTCTTGCTTCGTTTGCGCTAAAACCTTTCAGCTCTTCGACCTGTATTTCCTCGATATTTTCCGAGGCAAGTTTGTAGGGGATAGTTACCGTGAATGTAGAGCCCTGTCCATAGGTGCTGCTCAATTGAATATCACCACCGAGTATTTTACAGAGGCGGTAAGAGATTGCAAGCCCCAGGCCGGTACCCACTACATTCCGGTTACGGCGTATATCAAGCTGTTCAAAGGGCTGAAAAAGCTTATCGGTGTCTTCAGGTTTTATCCCAATGCCGCTGTCTTTTACAACAAACTTCAGGAAGGAGCCGTTTTCCGTCCTCATAAGGCTTGAATTAAAATCGACGCCGCCATTTTGGGTATACTTGAGGGCATTGGAAAGCAGGTTTGTCAAAATTTGCCGCACCCGGTTTTCATCGCCTAAAACAGTATGGGGAAGCTCTTCATCGATATACATATTAAAGTCGAGCTCCTTGCTTTCAAAAAGGCTGGTGAACATCGACTTTAGGTTATCCAAAAGGGCCAAAAGATTGTAGTTCGATTCAATAATCTCCAGTTTTCCGGCTTCAATCTTGGAGAAATCCAGTATATCATTGATGATGGCAAGAAGGGACTGGGCGCTCTTTCGAATATCACCAAGATGTTTATGCTGAGTTACAGTCATATCCATCTTGGAAAGAACTTCATTAAGGCCAAGGATTGCATTCATCGGCGTGCGGATTTCGTGGCTCATTGTCGCAAGGAACTCAGATTTTGCCCGGTTTGCCTTCTCGGCCTCCAGGCGGGTTTCAACAAGCTGGGTAATATCGATAATGTGAATGAAGGTTCCCCGGCTTTTTCCTACCATAACGTCCGAAATAATCTTGAAATACCGTTCCTCACCATCGACATTGATTTCTTTTTCGTCTTCAAAGTAACTTTTTGTCTTTAAAATACCGCCTATCATCAGTTTGACATTCATATCGCCAAAAAGGTCGAGGATAGGCCGTCCTATACAGATATCAGGGCGCGAAATATGGGCAAAACTGGCCAATTGGCGGCTAATATAGAGGACACAGTTCAATTCATCAACAACGGCAAGCATGTTAGGCAGGGTTTCCATCAAACTTAAGAAGGTATCTTCCGCCTTAATCGATTGCTTTGTTCGCCGTGTGGCATAGGAAACAATCAGAACCAGCGCCAGGGCGGCGGTGGCAAGGATAAAAATCCAGAGCAGAATCATCATCCATAATTCGCCGGTCTCGTTTATCTGGTCTATATGCAGGAAATTTTTCATTTTACCGGCTCCCATCTGCGATACACAGCGCCGCCCGGGCAGGTAATATTGATTGCGCCGGGCAGAACTTCTACCGTTGATTGCAGGTCAAAAAAGGCTTCACCGTCAAGGTTTACCATCAATTGAGGCGATTCCGGTTTAATTTCTATCTTTTTTACCCTTCGCAGGGTAAAAATCTTTGTGTTTTTACAGAATTTACCCGATAAATAGCCGGTAAAGACAGGTAAAAGCTGCCAGGGGCTCATCCCCTTGGTGGTAAGCATATCAAGGCAGCCATCGGTAGGGCAGGCAGTGATGACCGGATTCTTATCGCCCCCATAACAGGGTATATTGGAAATATTGATTGTTGCATAGGCGCCCGAAATATCTTCTCCGTCTGCAATTATCTTGTATTTTTCGTGAATAACCGAATGGTCGAACACAGCCTGAAGGCCGCCATAGGTATACATCAGGTTCTTGCCAAATTTACGCAGAAAAGAGGGGAGGGCAGCCGACTTCTTTTGCAGGCTCGCAATATTATAAGCCGCAGCAGCCTCTACTCCAAAAAGGCAGTCGCAAAGGGAATATATAGTAGACTGTTGGTTAGAGCACTTGACAACATCCGTTGCAATAAGGTCCGCCTCGGCCTGAAGCTTTAGATTGCGAAAAACAGTGGTAACAGAAGCGCCAATCTCGCCATTTATCGTAAAATTCCGGACAAAATCGTTGGAGGAACCATAGGGGACCAGGGCAAGTTCCACATTGGGAAGGCCTACCATCCCGTTGACGCAGTCGAAGGCAATCCCATCGCCACCACAGGCATACACACGAAGCGTATCGGCGCTGTCTATTTTGGCAACATAATCCCGTATAAGAACAATTGCTTCCCGTGGATAAGTTGATATCTGTATTTCGTATTCTTCTTTAGGAAGCCCATCGGCATCTCGCATCTTAAAATAATCCGCAATATCTGCCTTCATTCGCTCTAAAGCACCGGGCAGCGGAAAAGACCGCGGATTAAGAATATAAAGATGCCGTCTTGACATAAACTCCTTCAAGCATACACCTTTTGTAATGAAATGTCAAGCAGGATTAAACTGAAGAAAATAAATCGTAAACCCTCCCCCAACCCCTCCCAAAGGGAGGGGAGGAATTGGTTTAAAGTGCTGGTTCCAATCACTCCTCCCCCTCTGGGGGAGGTTGGGTGGGGGCTTACTTCCCGCTTCTCGCTTTGCTGGTCAAGTCGAATGCGACAGCGGCCAGAAGGACGATGCCTTTGATAACCTGCTGCCAGTAGGTAGAAACGCCAAGGATGGACATACCGTTATTCAGAACACCGATAAACAAACCGCCGACTACTGCCCCAATGACGGTGCCGACACCGCCTGTAACGGCAGAACCGCCGACATAACAGGCTGCAATGGCGTCCATTTCGAAGTTGGTGCCTGCCATAGGTGTTGCAGAATTAAGGCGTGCAGTAAAGATAACCGCCGCAACTGCCGACAAAATGGCCATGTTGGTGTAAATCCAGACCATAACCCAGTCGGTTTTGATACCGCTTAATTTTGCCGCCTTAATATTGCCGCCCAGCGCATAAATGTGCCGGCCGGGAACTGTTTTAGAAGCAACAAACTGATAACCGACTATTACAACACCCAGCACAATCAGAATATTGGGGAAGCCGCGGTAAGATGCAAACACCAGGGTAAATGCCATAAGCACTACGGCAATGGCAATAACCTTTGCAAGCCAGGCCGTATCGGAACCGGAATCAAAGCCGTAAGACTTTTGCTTTTTCCGCCCGTTCACCTGCCCGATAATAATGGCAACGGTTATAATAAGGCCGATAACAATAGTAAGAATATGCCAGTGGGGAGCATCGCCAAAAATGGCCCCACCAATGGGGTCTGCAATGTAGCCGGTAGAAATAAGGTTATAGGACTGGGGGAAGGGCGCACGGGTTTTACCCTGCAAAATAGCCTGCCCAAGGCCGCGATACATAAGCATACCTGCCAATGTTGCAATAAAAGGCGGCACATGGACGAATGCAATCCAGAAACCCTGGAAGGCTCCAATGGCGGCGCCTACTGCAAGGGCTGCAATAACGGTAATTACCGGGTTCATCTGCAAATCGACCATCATAATACCAATGATAGCGCCGACAAAACAGACGATTGAGCCGACAGAAAGGTCAACATTCCCGGTGAGTGTGCACAGGAGCATACCAACGGCCAAAACCAGAACATAAGAGTTCTGCAGAACCAGGTTGGTAAGGTTTACCGGCCGGAAGAAAATGCCCCCGGTGATAATGCCGAAAACAAGCATCGCCGCGACAAGGGCGATAACCATCATGTATTGCCGGACATTTTTCCGCAATGCATCAAATATAGTTCCCATATTGTAAACTCCTTTGGGCAGGAAAACCCAGCCCCTACTAATTGCCTAAAATATTACGCATAATTTCTTCCTGGGTGGCTGTTTTCCCGGGAAGTTCCGCCGTAATCTTTCCTTCACTCATAACATAAATCCGGTCGCTCATCCCGATAACCTCGGGCATTTCGCTGGAAATCATGATACAAGCCATTCCCTGTGCGGCAAGCTGATTGATAATCGTATAGATTTCATGCTTTGCTCCAACATCAATACCCCGTGTCGGCTCATCAAGGATGAGGATTTTCGGGTCGGAGAAAAGCCACTTGGAAAGAACTACCTTCTGCTGATTTCCCCCCGAAAGGTTCCCCGTCTTTTGCATAATAGTCGGGGTCTTTGTGTTCATCAACTTCCGGTATTTTTCAGCGGCCATAATTTCTTCATGGTCATTGATAACGCCGTTATGGACCAGTTTTTTCAACTTTGCCATACTGGTATTATCTTTGATGCTTTGAATAAGAACAAGCCCATATTCCTTGCGGTCCTCGGATACATAGGAAAGCCCTGCTTCAATTGCTTTTGGAATAGAATCAAGGTTTACCTCTTTGCCCTTAATAAGGGTTTGACCGCTGATGTTCACTCCATAGAACTTCCCAAAAATACTTGTGGCAAGCTCTGTGCGCCCCGCCCCGACAAGGCCGGCAATTCCGACAACCTCGCCTGCACGAACCTTGATGTTGATGTCGTCAAGTTTCTTCCGCTCCGGGTCATCGGGATTGTAGACTGTCCAGTTTTTCACTTCGAAAAGAACATCGCCGATGGGGTTATCCCGTGCCGGGAAACGGTCGGTTATTTCCCGTCCGACCATTCCTTTAATGATACGGTCTTCGGAAATATCGGCCTGTCCCTTTTCGTCCCGATGCACATCGAGTGTTTCAATGGTCTGTCCGTCACGCACAATGGTAATGGTGTCGGCCACATAGGCAACCTCGTTGAGTTTATGCGAGATAATAACAGAAGAAATATTGATTTTGTCCCGCAGTTCTTTCAGAATATCCAGAAGGTGCTGGCTGTCCGTCTCGTTTAAGGCTGATGTCGGTTCATCAAGGATGAGAACCTTACAATCTTTGGCAAGAGCCTTGCAGATTTCGACCAGTTGCTGCTTTCCGACACCAAGTTTGTTGATTTTGGTATCGGGATTTTCATTGAGGCCCAGCCTTTTCATATAGGTAAGCGCATCTTCACGCGTTTTATCCCAATTAATAATGCCATTCTTTGCCCTTTCATCGCCGATAAACATATTTTCTGCAATAGAAAGGTTCGGCGAAAGGGTCAATTCCTGGTGAATAATGACAATTCCGGCCTTTTCCGATGATTTTATATCGGTAAACTTACAAGTTTGGCCGTCAAAAATGATGTCCCCGGTGTATGTTCCAAAAGGATAGACCCCGGAAAGGACATTCATCAGGGTAGACTTTCCCGCACCGTTTTCCCCAACCAGTGCATGCACCTCATTGGGCTTCACCTTAAGGTTCACATTATCCAGAGCCTTAACCCCGGGAAAAGTCTTGGTGATGTTTTTCATCTCGAGCAATGTTTCGCTCATGATTGCTCCTTATTTTAAGGTAGCAAGTAGCAGGTAGCAGGTAGCACATCAAAATTGCTACTTGCTCCTTGCTACCTGCTACTTTGAGGCGGCTTTAGCCGCCGATTAGAATCCGCACTCGGCTGCTGTGTGGTAACCGGTGTCTACTACTGCTGATTTCAGGTTTGCCTTTGTTACAATGGTGTCTTCAAGAAGAAGTGAAGGAACAACATGTGTATCAGTGGACTTATACTGTGCCATATCAAGACCGGCAGGTGTTTTGCCCGAAAGGACTTCGTCTACCAATTTTACTGTGGCTGCGCCCAGTTGGCGTGTATCCTTGAGGATTGTTGCATACTGTTCGCCGTCATTGATTGATTTGCAGGATGCTACGATGCAGTCCTGTCCGCCGGCGACCGGGAGCGGCTTTGTAGCGCTGCCCTTTGCATAGCCCAGGCCCTTTGCTGATTCAAGAATGGCAAGGCTGATGGGGTCATAGGGAGAAAGAACGCCGTCAAGATTCTTGTCGGTATAGAAAGCGCTGAAGAGGTTTTCCATTCTCTTCTGGGCTTCGGCTGCATCCCAGCGCATGGTGGCGATGGTCTGGAAGTCTGTCTGGCCTGAAGGAACGGTGATGACGCCTTTGTCGAAATAGGGCTTCAGGATTTCCATTGCGCCATTGTAGACTACTACTGCGTTGTTATCATCGGGGCTGCCGCCGAAGAGCTCGATATTGTAGGTCTTGCCTGCCGGAGCCTGGTCCAGTTTAAGGCCGTCTACAACAATCTTACCCATGTGCTGGCCGACTTTGTAATTATCAAATGTGACATAGTAGTCAACATTGGGGCTGTTGGTCAGAAGGCGGTCATAAGCAATGGTGATGCACTTTGCATCAGCGCACTTCTGCAGAACATCGCCAAGGGCAGAACCATCGATTGAGCCGATAACAATGGCTTTTGCGCCCTTTAATAGCATGGCTTCAATCTGGGACACCTGTGTGGGGATGTCGTTGTTCGAGAACTGAAGGTCAGTCTGATAACCCAGTTTGTCGAAGCCTTCTTTGACAGAATTACCGTCAATGTTCCAGCGTTCCTCGGCGCTTGTCGGCATAACGATACCGATAAGGCCCTTACCGCCTGCCGAACCGCCACCCTGCTGGCCGTTGGCAAACACGCTTCCCAGTGCTACTGAGAGCACGAGAAGAACTAAAAGAAACTTCTTCATAAGTTTCCTCCTTCGAAAATTTTGGCCTGCCCAATAAAAGTAAAGAGCCGAACAGGCCGTTTTTTACACCAACTGGTGTAAGCTCCTTCTTCGTCAGCAATTATAGTGCATTTTTATGCACTTGTCAAGAGGAATTATTATTTTATTTTTTTTATTTATTTTTGTCAATTAATTGCATTAAATATCACAAATTCTCTCCGCTGGTCTTCTGTCTTTTCCCCAAAAAACCTATTGACAAAATTATGATTTTTTATGTATAATAACCGGATGCTTGTAGATGCCTTGGCTAAATTAAAGGGAGTATTAATACTCCTTGCTGTTTGTATCGGTTTAGTTGTGTATTTTACCTTTCGGGGAAATTCAGAACAAAATTACAGCGCTGAATACGAAGGACAGAACCTTCAGGTAAGAGTTGGCGGGCGGCAAAACACCTACAGCTCTTATCTCGAAAATCATGCCGGCGACCCTTTGGGGGCAGCTCTTGTTCCGGTCGACCTTTTTTCGTATACGGAAAATTCAAGCGGTGTTTCCCCGTTGAGTAACTACGAAGGCGAAGCCCGCTCTCTGCGTGCCGAAGAAGTAAGTTTTCTTCAATATAATATAAACATTCCTGCCGAGGGCATGTATAATATCTACATTGAATACTTTCCGGCCGAGGCACGGGGCATTGCTATCGAGCGTTCTTTTACTATCAATGGCGGCTCGCCCTTCCTTGGTTCCGAGCAATTGTCTTTTCAGAGGGTCTGGGGCGATGCACCCGGCGGCATCCGCTATGATAATCAGGGGAATATGATTCGCCCTACCCAGGTTGAAAAGCCCCGCTGGGAATCAAGCTATTTTAAAGATTACATGGGCTATTATACCGACCCCTACCGCTTTTACTTTAAGGCCGGCCGCAATACAATAGAGCTTACCGGCATTAACGAACCGCTGGTTATTCGCAAAATGGAAATCCGGCCTGTCGACCATGTTCCTTCGTATAAGGAATATATTGAATATAGTGGCGCGGTGGTTTCGACAAGCTCAACCACCGTGGTCACCGCGGTCTCTGGGGCTCCGCGTGAGCCTATTAAAATACAGGGCGAAGATTCTACGACACGCAGCGACCCATCGCTCTATGCTGTCTATGACCGCTCAAGCGGCGCTACCGAACCTTCAAGTGTTGCAAAAATCGTTCTGAATATGATTGGCGGCAACGCCTGGCGTGTTCCCGGCCAGTGGATTGAGTGGGAATTTGATGTGGGTGCCGATGATTACTATGCCCTTTCTATCAAGGCAAGGCAGAATTACAATCGCGGCTTTGTTTCAAACCGTTCGGTGATGATAGACGGCGCTATCCCCTGTGCAGAGCTTTCCGCTGTGCCCTTCCGTTTTTCCAACACCTGGGAACTTGTCACCTTGAATGATGGCTCAGGCGCTTCGGGCAAGGGCGAGCCGCTTTACTTCCCTCTCAAAAAGGGCAAGCATACGATTCGTATGGAGGTAAGCCTTGGCGACCTTGGCGTATTGCTGAATACTATGGAAGAAAGTGTCTTCCGCTTGAATGAAATCTACCGGAAAATCCTTGTGCTTACCGGCCCGGAGCCGGACCCCTATCGCGATTATCGTGTCGATTTTGTCTATCCCGAAGTAATAAGGGCAATGCAGCTTGAAAGCAAGATTCTCTATAAGCTTGTTGATGATTTAACCGCCTATGCAGGCGAAAGGGGCAGTCAGACAGCGGTAGCCCTCACTCTTGCCAAGCAGTGTCAGCTTCTGGCGCGGCGCCCCGACAGGATTCCCCGCACGCTATCAAACTTTAAATCGAATATATCTTCACTTGGGGACAGCTTGAATGCGCTCTCTCAATCGCAGCTTGATATCGATTGGCTGATGCTTTCAACAGAAGATGCTGCGCTGCCCCGTGTGCACGAAAATTTCCTTCAGGCCGCCGCTCACGAAGTCCAGTCCTTCGGTGCATCCTTCGTAGTCGATTATAACAATCTTGGTGATGTATACGATGGCAGCGATGTTGTGGAAGTCTGGATTCTTTCAGGCCGCGACCAGAGCACTATCTTAAAGTCGATGATAGACGATACCTTTACCCCGAATACCGGCATCAAGGTCAATGTAAAACTGGTTGCAGCCGATGCGGTTATGCCTGCTGTCGTTGCCGGAACGGGGCCGGATATTGGTTTAACCATTTTACAGGGCGACCCGGTAAACTATGCCTTACGCAGTGCCGCAGTCGACTTAAGCCAGTTCCCCGATTTTGATAAGGTGATACAGGCTTTTACCCTCAGTGCAATGGTTCCCTTCTATTTTGAAGACGGCTGTTATGCCCTGCCTGAAACCCAGTATTTCCATGTAATGTTCTATCGAAGCGATATTCTGGAACAGCTTGGTGTAGACCCGCCGCAAACCTGGGAGGACCTGATTAAAATTCTGCCTGTTATACAAAAGAGCAATATGAATGTTGGTATTCCCAGTCTTGCAACAGCCAGCGACTTCTCGGGCTTTTTGGCGCAGTTGTATCAGCGGAGCGGCAAACTGTATAATGCAGACGGTTCCCGCACCCTGCTCGATAGCGAGGTTTCTATAGAAGCTTTTGATGCCTACACCAAGTTTTATACCCATTATAAAACACCTACCGTCTTCGATTTTGTTAACCGTTTCCGCACCGGCGAAATGCCCCTTGGTTTTGCAGACTACACTACCTTTAATACCCTGGAAGTTTTTGCCCCCGAAATCCGCGGCTTGTGGGACTTTGGTTTATTGCCCGGCATTAGGCAGTCCGATGGCAGCATAAAAAGGACAATTCCTACCGGCAGCACAGCGGCTATGATTTATACGGGAAGCAAGGTTCAGGATAAGGCCTGGGAATTCCTTAAATGGTGGGTGTCCGACCCCATTCAATTGCGTTTTGGCCGTGAACTGGAAAGTGTTATGGGCGCTGCAGGCCGCTATCCTACAAGCAATGTGGCTGCCTCCAAGGGTTTAAGCTGGGGGGCAAAAGAAATGCAGGTATTAACTGCCATGCGGGAATGGACACAGGGAACGCCCGAAGTCCCCGGTGGCTATTATGTAAACAGGCACATCGTTAATGCCACACGAAAGGTTTTGAACGAAGGCGCCGACACCCGTGAAACCCTTTTGGATTATTCACGCACCATAAACGATGAGTTAATCAAAAAACGAAAAGAATTTGGTTTGGAATAGGGGGAAGGATGAGTTTAGCAAGATATGTCGAAAAGAAAAAAGGCGCAGGTAAAAATCTTTTGCACGAAATTGTAAAAAGCAAGGTTTGCTATCTGTTCCTTGCACCGTATGCCATTGTGTTTGCACTTTTTGTGGTAGCCCCTTTGATTGTCTCCATTTTTTATAGCTTTACCTATTATAACATTCTCGAGCCGCCAAAGTTTATCGGTTTACAGAATTATATCAATCTTCTTTTGGCAGATGATGTATTTTTAATTGCAGTAAAAAACACCTTTATCATGGCGGCAATTACCGGGCCTATTGGCTATTTAATGAGCTTCCTTTTTGCCTGGTTTATCCATGAATTGCCCCGCTATGTTCGTGCCTTTGTAACGCTTGTGTTTTATGCCCCTTCTATTTCGGGTGCTGTGTATGTTATTTGGGCAATTATTTTTTCCGGTGACGCTTACGGTTATATTAACGGCCTTTTAATGCAGTTTGGTTTAATCGACGGCCCTATTCTCTGGCTTACCGACCCAAAGTATATGATGCCAGTTGTCCTGGTGGTTATTGTATGGCTGTCTTTGGGTTCAGGCTTTCTTTCTTTTGTTGCCGGCCTAAACACCGTCGATGAAACACTTTACGAAGCAGGCTTAATTGACGGCATTAAAAACCGCTGGCAGGAATTGTGGTATATCACTCTTCCTAACATGAAAGGGATGCTGCTCTTTGGCGCCGTTATGGCCATTACGCAGAGTTTTGGTGTAGCCGATGTTACCACAGCCCTTTGCGGCTTCCCCAGCACCGATTATGCAGTGCATACGGTAGTGAACCATCTGGTGGACTATGGTTCAATCCGATTCGAAATGGGCTATGCCTCGGCAATTGCCACATTGCTCTTTTTCATAATGATTCTTTGCAATAAACTGGTTCAGAAAGCATTAAGCAAGGTTGGGGATTAGGTAAGTAGGAAGTAGGAAGGAGGAAGTAGGAAGAGGTTATGGCTAGGAAGCGTTTGGCGAATAGGTCGAGGGGTGGCGACTTTTTTATTTATTTTATTCTCGTGGTGTTTGGGATGTTTTTTGCGTATCCGCTTGTGTATGCCATAAACAATGCTTTTAAGCCCTTGAATGAAATCTTTTTGTTTCCGCCTAAGTTGTTTGTGCAGCAGCCGACATTGGATAACTTTCAGGATTTGTTTATCATAATGAGTAAGTCCTGGGTTACTTTTTCTCGGTATATTTTTAATACAGTATTTATAACAGTTGTCGGCACACTGGGCTGCATTATTTTTGCCTCAATGGGGGCCTTTGTTGTTTCAAAATACCGCTTTCCCGGCAACAAGGTTTTCTTTACCATTGTAGTAACAACACTGATGTTTTCAGGCTATGTAACAGCAATTCCCAACTATCTTATTATGACCAAGCTCGGCTGGGTCGATACCTATCTTTCGGTAATAGTGCCTGCCTTTGCAATGCCGATGGGCTTTTTTCTTTTAAAGCAGTTTATCGATACTATTCCCAACACCCTTCTTGAAGCAATGAAGATTGACGGGGCCCACGAAGGCCGCATCTTTATGCAGCTTATTCTTCCGATGATTCGTCCTGCATGGCTTACCGTAATGATTTTTAGTGTGCAAGGTTTGTGGAATACCCGTGCATCAAACTTTATTTATTCAGAAGAATTAAAAACACTGCCCTATGCATTAAGCCAGATAGTAGCAGGCGGCGTCGCCCGTGCCGGAGCCGGAGCGGCAGTAACCCTCTTTATAATGATAGTCCCCCTTGTCATGTTCATTGTAACCCAAAGCAATGTAATAAGCACAATGGCCTATTCAGGAATTAAGGAGTAATAGGCAATGAGAAATAAAAAAATCAAATTATCTATTATACTGTGTATCATGTTCGCGTGGTCGGCGTGGTTCGCGGTTAATCTTTTTGCAGAACCTACAAACTATACATACAATTACGATTATTGGAATGAACAGGTGGAAAGCCCTGATGCCTATAGGGTAAGCGCTTATTTGCTTGGGTCGCAATTTGGGATAGGGAACTTTGTTGATCCGCAGGGGCTTTTTGTGCGGGATAACAGAATTTATATCTGCGATAGCGGGAACAACAGAATTGTTGTTTTTTCTACGGATAATCGTGGCAACTATGCAGTGTCAGAGATAATTGACCATCTTGTTATAAATGGCGCAGAAGAAACATTTAATTATCCCAGTGATATATACGAAACGCTCAGTGGTCATCTGTATATTTGTGACACAAACAATAACCGGGTTTTGCATATTGATGCACAGGGAAACTATCTTGATATGATTACAAAACCTGTCGACCAGAGTATTGATGCAGGCTTTGTGTTCCTGCCGGTAAAGGCCGTAGTCGATTCGGCAAACAGGATTTATATACAGGCAAAGAATGTAAACAAAGGCCTTATGGAATTCGATAACCGTGGTGAGTTTATCGGCTACATGGGCGCCAATCGGGTGCAGGTAAAGATTGTCGATTATATATGGAAGTTGCTTTCCAGCCAGGCACAGCGTGCACAGATGGACCTCTTTGTTCCCACTGAATACAATAACCTTGCACTTGATAACGAAGGTTTTATCTATGTTACCAATTCTACCGGGCAAACCTATGCGGTGCGGCGTCTAAACCCCATGGGACAGGATATTCTTTTGCGAAACGGCTACAAGGATCCGGTTGGCGATGTGGTATTTGGCAATGCAGGCGGTATTCAGGGGCCTTCAAAGTTTATAGATGTAACAGCTCTTGCAAATGAATCTTATGCCTGTTTTGACCGAACCCGCGGTCGTATCTTTGTCTACGATTTTCAGGGGAATCTTCTGTATGCCTTTGGCGGTGTTGGCAATCGGGAAGGCTATTTTATGCTGCCTGTTGCTCTTGACAGCATGGGCGACAGCCTTTTTGCCCTCGATTCCCGAACTGCAACACTGACCCGTTTCGATTTAACTGAATACGGCCTCCTTGTTCGCGATGCATTAAACGAATATAAACTGGGCCGCTATGAAGAATCAGCCGCTATTTGGCAGGAAGTGCTTAAACGCAATGGCAATTATGATATGGCCTATATCGGCATTGGGCGTGCGGCATTACGGCAGGGCAAGTATGAAGAAGCAATGGAGTATTACCGTTTAAAATATTACGATGAAGGTTACGGAAAGGCATTCCAATATTATCGTAAAGAGTGGGTTGAAGCAAATTTATGGTGGATGATGCTGGTTATTGTGCTGCTTATTATAGGGCCATGGGCAGTTAAAACAATTATTAGGGTCCGCAAGGAGATAATTGAAGCATGAAAGGCATGAAAAAACTTGACAATCACTTTCTCGATAGCCTCAGGTTTGCCCTGTATATACCGACACATCCTTTTGATGGTTTCTGGGATTTAACACACGAAGGCCGGGGCAGTGTAATGGCAGCAAATATCATTACATTGGCAATGATACTGGTAGAAATAATGCGCCTGACGCTAACTAATTTTCAGTTTTTAATAATCAACCTTGAAAAATTTAATATTATAACAGTATTCTTGCGCATTATTCTTCCGCTGGGTTTATGGACGGTGGCCAATTGGTCGCTTACCACCTTGATGGACGGTAAGGGCAAGTTAAAAGATATATACATGGCAACTTCCTATGCACTGGTTCCCTATATTATAGTTAATTTTTTAATGATAGTGCTATCGCAATTTATTACTGCACAGGAAGGTTCTGTGTATCATGTGCTGATTGCTTTTTCTACTATATGGTCCGTGCTGCTTGTCCTTGCCGGCATGATGATGATACATGACTATTCTGCAAGCAAGGCAATACTTTCGAGCCTTTTAACAATAGTCGGCGTAGGAATTATGGTGTTTCTATTTTTGATGTTCTTCAGTCTAATCAGCGACGCCATAGCATATTTTATCTCGCTATATAAAGAAATAGTATTCAGAGTGAGCTAAGGAGAATGAAGGTGAGTAGATACAGTATAATACATTCCGGCAAGGCGCTTCAGCGCCTTGGTAGGGGCATAGCGCGCTATGCCCTTACAACCATTCTCTGCGTGCTTTGCGTTCTTGGCGGTTTCGTGTCCTGCAAGGCGGAGCGTATTAATGAAAAACCGGTTTCCTGGTATCAGTGGAGCGAAGACACGAAAGAATTAAGCCTTGAAAATAGTGCATTACATTTACGCTTTTTACCTACAACTGCAGAAATTATTCTCACAGAAAAATCAAGCGGAGTAGAATGGCGAAGCAATCCGATAAATGCGGCAAATGATAGCGGTGCAGACTTTGTAACAAAACAATTATTGCAATCACAGTTTTCTTTATTGTATGGCGATAAAACCGGTGTCGGTCAAACCCTGGCATCGTATCAATATTCTATTCAAAAAACTACCTACGATTATGAGCTTGTGGATAATGGCATCAATGTCTACTATACGGTAAGTGATGCAGCCCGTAACTATTATTTCCCGGCCTGCCTTCCTGAAGAAGAAATGCTGGCCTGGCTTGAAAAAATGCCTGTTGCAGAACGGTCCCTGGTGGAAAGTTCTTTCCGTATTGCCGACTTAAAAAACCTGCGAAAAGATGATAACCGTGATTTACTTATTACCTATTATCCTGATATAGAACATGGTCCGGTGTATATTCTAAGGGATACCATTCGTGATTTTATGAAAGAGTCGGTTGAAAAGACATTTCATGAAGCCGGTTATACAATGGATAATTATCTTGAAGATTCGGCGCGTTATACCCTGCCTGAATCGGATAAGCCTGCTTTCAGTTTAACAATTCGCTATACCTTGGATAACAATGCACTTGTGGTAACTGTTCCCTTTGATGAGATTGCATACCGAAGCAGCTATCCTGTTACCCGCATTAATTTACTGCCCTTCTTTGGTGCAGGCGGAAAAGATGAAAATGGGTATATTTTTGTTCCCGATGGTTCCGGAGCAATTATCAATTTTAATAATGGCAAGCAAAACCAGATTGCCTATGTAAACAATATGTATGGCTGGGATACCGGAATGTTCCGTGCCGCTGTTATTAACGACAACAAGGCGCCCTATCCGGTTTTTGGGCTGCATAATGATGGTGCAGATAATGGGAATGGCGCCTCTTTAATGGGTATAATTGATGAAGGTTCAAGTTATGCACAGGTGCGTGCCGATGTTTCGGGGCGTAATTGTTCATATAACAGTGTCTCTGCACAGTTCACTATTGTGCATGGCGCTACTATGGCTATTTCTAACCGTTCCGATAAAGCAGTATTTATGTATGAAGGTGGTTTACCACCCGGCGAAAAGATTGTTGTTCGCTATTATCCTTTAAGCAAGAATAATGCAGCGAATCAGAATACCGGTTATACCGGAATGGCGAAGCTGTATCGTTCTTATTTACAAAATAAATATCCTGAATTGCAGGCAAGCCCTGCCTCATTACAAAATGTGCCTATTGCTGTAGAACTGGTTGGGGCGGTAAATAAAATTCAGCACCGCTTGGGCATTCCTATGGACCTGCCTTTAAAACTTACCACCTATAAAGAATCTACCGAAATGGTGCAAAAATTTGCAGAACTTGGCTGGAAGTCACCACAGGTAAAACTGCTTGGCTGGTTTAACAAGGCTTATGACCACGATGTTCCCCGAACAGTAAAGCTGATTGGCCCTCTGGGAAACAAAAAGGACTTTAGCCAATTGCAAAAAGCAGTTGATGATGCAGGCGGAACCTTTTACGGCGAGGCCGATTTCCTTTATATGCACAGCAATACTGCTACCGATGGCTTAAACCTGTATCGTGATATAGCACGTTATGTAACTCGTGAAAGGATGGAAGCTTATCCCTATAGTTATGTGTGGTTTGGTGAACGGAAACAGTGGGGCAAGATGTTTTACCAGGCACGCCCTGCCTATATGATGCAGCTCATTGATAGCTTTAATAAAAATGCCGGTAAACTGGGTGTGCAAAACATTGCATTCAGGACAATTGGTTCCAAGCTTGGCGCCGATTACAATGAAAGGCGGCCGGTAAGCCGTGAAGAAAACATGAATATGCAGGCGGAAAAACTGGCAAGCCTGAAAGAACAGGGGAAGAAGCTTCTTGTTGCCGCAGGCTTTCAATACTCGGTGCCCTATGCAAGTATCATTACCGATATGGCGGAAAGTGATCAGGGTTATGGCATTACCGATTATTCAGTGCCTTTTTACCAGATTGCCCTTCATGGCCTGGTTCCTTTTACCGGCAAGGCAATCAACCTTGCAGAAGATTATACAGATAATATTTTGAATAGTGTCGAAGGCGGAGCCGGTTTGTATTTTTCCTTTATGAAAGAAGATGTATCGATTTTGCAGGAAACCCGTTACCGGCAATTTTATGCAAATACCTTTGATAAATGGATAAACGATGCAGATGTTTTGTATAAAAAATTTGCAGATGATTTTTCAGGGCTCTATGATAAAACCATTGAAGCCCATCAGTTTTTAGCGCCGGATGTAACAGTTACCCTGTATTCCGATGGCACAGAGGTTATGGTTAATAGCAGCCTGGATTCATTTCAATACAAGGGGCGCGATGTAGCAGCAAAATCCTACACAGTGTTTAGAGGGGGCAAATGATGAAGAAGCCAATAAAAATAAACAGCGATTATTTTAAGAGAAGAAGTAATGGAAAAGTTGCCTTAACTCTGAGTGGGAAAAACGCACGGGCCGGTTATCTTTTTATACTTCCCTTTCTTATTGGCTTTTTAGCCTTTATGCTTATACCTGTTCTTGAATCTTTACGCATGGTGTTTAGTGAAGTCGTTATAGACACTACAAACCATGGCTTTAAAATGAATTTTATCGGCTTTACCAACCTGTATAGAGTATTTGTTGTTGACCCGGAATTTAACCGGATGCTTACAGAAGAAATTGCAAAAATGGTGCTGCGGGTTCCTGCAGAAATTATATTTGCTATTTTTATTGCACTGCTTTTAAACCAGGACTTTAAGGGCCGTGCCTTTATGCGTGTTGTCTTTTTCCTGCCGGTTATTTTGTCTTCCGGTGTGTTGATAGGACTTGAAACAAATAATACCCTTTTAAGCGGTATGGCAGAAATTATCAGGCGGGGTAATGCAATGAAGACATCGGTTACCGGTGTTCTGGAAAATATTCTTGTTGCAAGCGAAGGAACCCAGCGGAATTTTGCCACAACTTTTATGCGCTATGTTTTTGACATTGTAAACCAGGTTTACGATATTGCAATGGCCTCCGGTATTCAGATTATTATCTTCCTTTCTGCATTACAGACAATAAGCCCCAGCATGTTTGAGGCTGCAGAAATGGAAGGGGCCACCAAGTGGGAATGCTTCTGGAAAATAACCTTCCCGATGATTAGCCCCTTGATTATGGTCTGTCTTGTGTATAGTGTTGTAGATTATTTCTTGCGGACGGATAATACCGTTATGGCAAAGATACGGGTTACCTTGTTGCAGCAAATGGATTATGGATATTCAACCGCTATGGCCTGGGTATACTTTGTCATAGTTATTGTAATCTTGGGTATTGCTGCTGCAATTGTATCAAAGAGGGTGTATTATTATGAGTGATATAAGGAACGCAAGCAATTTGCATAATTTCTGGGAAAGAAACCGGCTTTCGGGCGGCTATCTTTTAAAGGCAAGAACGGGTGAAATAAGTTACAAAATATGCCGTGCTCTTTTACTTTTTGGTTTGTGCTTTTTGATTTTGCAGCCATTGGCAGACAAAATTTCCGTGGCCTTTATGAAAGAAGCCGACTTGTATGATGCAACGGTTATCAGCATACCAAGGCATTTTACCACAGACAATTTTGAACTGGTAAACCGGCTTATAGACTATTGGGGTTCGCTTTTTCAGACACTCTTAATAGTTATATCGGCAGCTATTCTGCAGATTACCTCCTGCACACTTGCCGGCTATGGTTTTGCACGCTTCAAGTTTCCTTTAAGGAATATCCTTTTTGCCTGTGTTATGTTGATTATTGTTGTGCCGCCGCAAACCATTATGGCTTCTCTTTACCTGAACTTCAGGTTCTTTGATATTTTTGGTTTGTTTAAATTAATAACAGGTGCTAATATTAATATGCTGAGCAATGTCGGCGCCTATTTAATTTTGTGTGCTACTGCAATGGGTTTAAAGAGCGGTTTGTATATCTTTATGCTGCGTCAATACTTTAGGGGCGTTCCCAAGGAGCTTGAAGAAGCGGCACTGGTTGACGGCTGTGGGCGTTTCCGCACCTTTGTCCAGATACTGCTTCCCGATGCAATGCCGATGATTGTATCCTGCTTCCTCTTTAGTTTTGTGTGGCAGTGGACAGATACGGTGTATACCAGTTTGTTCCTGTCTAACTTTAAGATGATGGCGGTAGGAATTGGAAGCCTTGCCGATAAACTTCGTGCGTATTATATTTTGATTTATGGCGCAGGTAATATTCCCAGTCAAGGCTATACACAGGCAATTAACGCAACCGGTGTGTTGATGTGCCTTGTGCCATTAATCGTGTTGTATCTTGTAGCACAAAAATCATTTGTGCAGTCGCTATCACAAACGGGCATTAAGATGTAGATAAATCGTTGATGTATGTAATAGTTGTAGGAGTTTAAGATGAGAAAGATGATGTTTTGTATCATGATTATGTTTATAACATGTATTACGGAGGTGTTTTGTATGGATATTGGCTGGAATTTAGGAAATACCTTTGATGCCTGGAATAATGAAAAATCCGGGGAAACAGTCTGGGGGAATCCACGGACTACCAAAGCGCTTATCGATGCAGTAAAAGAAGCCGGTTTTACCTCGGTGCGTATTCCTGTTACCTGGATGGGGCAATTTGGCAAGGGGCCTGAGTATAAAATTAAACAGTCCTGGCTTGACAGGATTGCAGAAGTAGTCGGCTGGGTGCGCGATGCCGGAATGACCTGCATCATCAATATACATCACGATGGGTCAGACAGCAAGCATTGGTTAGATATCAATAAGGCTGCAGCAAGTGCAGAGGGTAAAAAGGAAGTAGAAGAAATTTATATTGCACTATGGTTGCAGATTGCTACTTACTTTAAGGACTACGGCGATTTTCTGATGTTTGAGCCCTTTAATGAATTGCATGACGGCAGCTGGGGGAATGGCCGGCCTGCGCTTTATGCCATTGTTAATGACCTGAATCAAATTTTTGTTGATACGGTGCGTGCTACAGGCGGGAATAACACAAAGCGCTATCTTCTTGCCATAGGCTATGTTACACGGCCAAGCCTTACTATGCAGTATTTAAAGCTACCGAAAGACCAGACACCAGGGAGGACGATTGTTTCGGTGCATTGCTATGACCCTTACAATTTTGCTATTCAAGATCAGATTCATGTATGGGGGACACAAGCCGAGGCTGATTATTTTACCCGGCTTGTCGCAGAGCTGAAATCGACCTATATTGATAAGGGTATTCCGGTCTTTGTAGATGAGTATGGGGCGGTAAAACGAAAAGACCCGGCAAACGAAAAGTATCGGATTAATTACATGAAATTTGTAACCAAGATCTTTAGGGATGCAGGAATTGTGCCTTATTATTGGGATAATGGTTCTACTTCATCGGCAAACGAGCCCTTTGCAATATTTGACCGCCGTCGTGCCGCATTGAGTGCAAACGGAAAACTGGTGGTAGACGCCATGATGGGAAGATAATTGAAATGGATAATATAACTCTTGACAAATCTGTTCAAGAGTTATATTATATAAGAAATCTAATTTCATAGGAGGAAATTATGAAGAAATTCGGATTAGGGCTTTTAATGAGCCTTATCGCAGTTTCACTGGTCTTCGCTAACGGTCAGCAAGGCGGTGGAAAATCGGGCGGCGCCGGAAGCAAGGGCGACATGCATGGTATGGAAGTTATCATTGGTAACTGGTGGGAAAATTATGACACCAACGATGAAGCTGCATTAAAAGCAGCAAACCTGCTTGACACCACCATTGCAGAGAACAACTTCGAGTGGCGGAAGGAGATTCAGAAAGACTACAATGTTCATATTGTGAACAAGAATATTGCATCTTGGGAAGAGTATTTTGTGCTTGCTTCACAGAGTATTATGGCCGGGGAGCCCAATGCATCTATTTATCAGATGCAACCTGACTGGGCAGCTTCGATGAGGAAGCAAAATCTTCTGTATCCCATTGGAAAGACTACCAGTATAGATTTTAGCCAGAAAGTTGGTGACCAGGATTGGAATGCAGCAGCGACAGATGCATTTACATTTGGCGGAGTTCCCTATGGCGTGTCATTGGGTATTGGGCAGTCGGCACATGTTATCGGTTTATTCTTTAACAAGAGGCTTTTAACGGAAGCAGGGATTAACCCCGAAGCTCCCTATGATATGCAGAAAGCAGGCACCTGGACTTGGGACGCTTTCCTTGATATGTTGAAAAAGACCACTCGTGACACAGATAATGACGGTGTTATGGATACTTACGGCCTTGTCGGGCGTGGCAATGCGCATGACCTGATTACAGGTATTATATTCAGCAATGATGCAAGTTTTGTTACAAAAGATGCAAGCGGTAAGTTTGTAAACAACACCGGCACACCGGAATTCCTTGAAGCCCTGCAGTTCTGCATGAAAATTGCTGAGGAAAAGGTTTGTAAGGAACAACCGTCACCGGATTCTGCATGGAACTGGTGGATGGATGATTTCCGTGCAGGCGCCGGAGCCTTTGTTCCCTATGAGGAATGGTGGAGAAACGACCTTAAGGATATGAAAGACGACTGGGGATTTGTTCTTATGCCGAAGGGCCCCAAGGCACAGGATTATGCTTGTGTTGACTATCCAAACTATCTGGTTATTCCTTCGACGGTCAGTGATGAGGATGCAAATAACATTATTCTTGCCTATGCACTCTTTAACACCCCTTCTCCGAAGAATGGCGACCAGGCGCAGGCATGGAAAACAGACTTGTATCCTCGGTATCGTGACAGAAGGGCTGTTGATGAAACAATTGCCATGATTCGCGATCCGAAATATGCTGGTATTGCATACTACAAGTTCATTCCCGGCCTTGAAAAAGGTGATATCACCTGGAGCCTTATGTGGGATGGCGTTGATCCTGCACAGTTAATTGAAAGCGTTTCCCAGAAGTGGAATGCTACAATTGCAGCAGCGAACTAAACGCCTGAAGTGAATTAACCACGAAGGACACCAAGGACACAAAGAAGATATAATAATTGTATTATACTTAGTGTCCTTAGTGTCCTTAGTGTCCTTTGTGGTTTTTTTTTGGAAAAATTATGAAAACAAAAAATACTTGTTGTTTGCGCCCACCTATGGGCTGGAATTCCTGGGATTGTTATGCGGCAAATGTTACCGAAGAACAATTATTGGCACATGCAGAATATATGGCAAAAAACCTAAAACAATATGGCTGGGAGTATATTGTCTGTGATATTCAATGGGCATGCGAGCGGAAAGAAGACAGTGATGAAGTGTATATTCCCTTTGCAGACCTTTGTATGGATGAATATTCACGGCTAATCCCTGCGCCCAACCGTTTTCCGTCTTCGATAAACGGGAAGGGTTTTGCCCCCATTGCAGAAAAGGTCCATGCACTGGGTTTAAAGTTTGGCATACATATTATGCGTGGCATTCCCCGGCAGGCGGTGCACCAATACGGGAAAATAAAATCGGTAAAAGAGAAGGGGCAAGCCCGTTTGGCACGGGAAGTAGCCAACCCATTTTCGGTTTCCCGTTGGCAGCCTGATATGTATGGCGTAGATAGAACAAAAGCAGGTGCACAGGATTATTATGATTCCCTTTTTGAGATCTATGCAAGCTGGGGTGTCGATTATGTAAAGGTTGATGATATATGCAACACCAACATGTGGCCCCACAAACCCTACAGTGGCAAAGATGAAATAGAAATGATTCGCCTGGCAATTGATAAATGCGGAAGGCCAATGGTTTTAAGCCTTTCCCCCGGGCCTGCAATTATTACCGAGGCATGGCACCTGGGCGAGTATGCAAACATGTGGCGCATTACCGATGATTTCTGGGATTCCTGGCCTTTATTGCTGGACATGTTTACAAGGTGCGAAATCTGGCAGGACCATGTTAAACCGGGGAACTGGCCTGATTGTGATATGCTCCCTCTGGGGCAAATTGGTGTAGGTTTTATTGAAAGCGGCAAGAGCGCAGCCCGTAATACCAAGTTCACAAAGGATGAGCAGATAACACTGATGACATTGTGGAGCATTTTCCGTGCACCTTTAATGCTTGGCGCCGTTTTAAGCGAACCGAAATTGGGCTTTGAAATAGACGATTGGACACTGTCGTTAATCACAAACCCTGAAGTCCTTGCTGTTGGCCAGCTTGGGAAAGAACCACATCAAATACGGCGTAGTGCTTTTGATGCAGTCTGGGTAAACAAGGCCTGTGATGAGGCCGGTAATGAAACAGGCGAAACAAACCTTGCCCTTTTTAACCTGAGTGATGAGGCAAGAGAAGTGCCTCTTGACATGCCTGTATCTAAAATGCGTGATTTATGGGAACAAAAAGACATTACAACAAAACCATCGTTTCATATTCCTGCTCATGGTTCTGTTCTATTGAGAATAAAATGATGTATAATTAACCGTCCACCTTTCGCATCTTTTGCGTGGTTGACGGTTAATTATATTACTCGGATAAGGCCTTTAACACTTCATCTGCATTCGTTGCCTTAAGGATTTCGGCCCTCTTTTCGGAGCTCTTAAAGAGCAGGCTGATTTCCGCAAGGAACTGAAGATGCGGGCCGGTTTTTTCGACCGGGGAAAGCGTCATGATGAAAATCCTGCAAGGTTCATGGTCGAGCGAGTCGAAGTCCACCGGACTGTCCGAAATGCCGATACATGCAACCAGGTCTTTCAACGCAGAACTCTTTCCGTGGGGAATAGCAATTCCGTGTTTCATGCCGGTTGACATCTTTTGTTCGCGTTCCATAACGGCCTTCAGAGCATCATCTCTGTCCTGAATCTTGCCTGCTGCCACCAGAATATCGAGTAATTCACCGATGATTTCGTTCTTGGTGGTCCCGTTCAAATGAAGGTTAATTGTTTCCTTTGTTAATACTGTCTTGAGGTTCATATGCATTTATTATATAATATAATTGTAATTTTGTCAAGTACAAAAAATATTTTTTGAAAAAATTACGAGGAGGATAATATGTCAACACATATTGCTGCAAAGAAGGGACAGATTGCCGATGCGGTTTTGCTTCCCGGTGATCCTTTGCGTGCCAAGTTTATTGCGGAAACCTATCTGGAAAAGGCTGTTTGCTATTCGGAAGTCCGCAATATGTTCGGTTTTACCGGCTATTACAAGGGTAAAAAGGTTTCCGTGCAGGGAACAGGGATGGGAGTGCCTTCGATTTCTATCTATGTAAATGAGCTTTTTCAATTTTATGGGGTAAAAAAGGCTATTCGGATTGGCACAGCAGGTGCAATTCAGAAAGATATTAAGCTAAAAGATATTGTTTTGGCGATGACCGCCTCTAGCGACAATGGCGCCAATGCGATAAGGCTGGGGCCTGGCCGTGTTTTTGCGCCGCCTGCCAGTTTTAGCCTTTTAAAAAAGGCCTGGGATGCCGCAGAGGCAAAAAAGTATCCGGTGAAGGTCGGTTCTGTTGTTACATCGGATATGTTTTACACCGAAGACCCCAATGAATGGAAGAATTGGGCCAAATGGGGCTGCCTTGCCATTGAAATGGAATGCGCCGAGCTTTATACCCTGGCCGCCAAGTATAAGCGCGAAGCGCTGGGCATCCTCACTATCTCCGATAGTATGATTACCGGTGAGCAGACCAGCGCCGAAGAACGTCAGAAGACCTTCACCAAGATGATGGAAATAGCGCTAGAGACGGTTGCCTGTTAGTTGTGGTCTCGACAAGCTCGACCACCGGAGGTTTGCTGGACACCGGAGGTTTGCTGGACACCGGTGGTTGAGCTTGTCGAAACCACATCTTACTGATATATAATCAAGTTTGGTTTGGGGTCGAGGGCGAGAACTTCTTCCGGGCTGAGTATCGGGTTATCATAGCCGGCGCCGGGGATGTTGAAGTTGTAGAAAAGCTTGAAGCCTTTGACCGGCATGTTCTTTGCCTGGGCAAGGTAGGCATAGGTGTCTCGTTTAAGGCGCGGCGGACCGAAGCCGTCGGCGCAGTGAACGAGGCAGACGCCCGGATAGTCGGTCTCGACTGCTTTGCGATCTTTTATCATCTTGGCATCAAACTGATGAATAACAAGGAGGCGCTCGCCGGGAAGGCGGTGCTCTGCAAGATAGTCGGAGATAACTTTCTGGGCTTCGTTAATTTCCTCGCCGGTGACAGAACCGATTTCCTTCATGGGCTTTGCTGTTCGCCATTCAGGGTCGAGAGCCAGGTGGACATTGGGGTATCTTAAATAGGGTAGCATCGTTTTAAGGGAGTCGATGGGGTC
The DNA here is from genome assembly GCA_031262035.1 of Spirochaetaceae bacterium. GTDB lineage: Bacteria > Spirochaetota > Spirochaetia > Treponematales > Breznakiellaceae > JAISIL01. The sequence goes on from JAISIL010000078.1 coordinate 33,590, forward strand.
ATATTTGCCAATTTGATGGTCGATAAACACAATAATATCATTTTCCTGGCAGAATTCAATGTAGCTGGTGAGGGTTTTTTTGTTGATATAACCAATTTCGCCTTCCGGCCAGACCGTTCCAAAAATCAGATAGAAGGCTTTGATGACTCCGCGGTCGCCATTGGCAGCATCGTATTCGCCGGCAAGCTCGGTAAGCTGCTGGTTTAGGGATTCCTTGCTGTAGCGGCCGAGGATTCCCATGTTTGTTGAACTGGGATGGCCGTAAAAGGCAAGAATATCATTATTTTCCATGATATTTTGGTTCACAAGAACTTCTTCCTTGATAGTTTCTTCTTCCGAAGGAACGCTATAGGGGAGGGAATCGAGGCTTGCCTGTTGAGCAATAATGTAATCTTTTAGATACATCTGCCGGATTTCGGCGGAAACAAGCTGCGGTTCAATCGTCACAAAGGCAACAAGTGCGATAATGAAGCGTAAAGTATGTCTTTTCATCGTATCTATATTATCGGAAAAATGTTCGCTAAATATAAGGATTATTTATTGAGTCGGCGCTAAAATTACAAGAGAATTTCGCCCGAGATGTATGCCTTGCCTGCAATGATGATTTCGCCATTGGCTGCAACACCGTCGAGGCGGCCTTGGACGAGGCCCTGCGGTGTTTGGAAACTGATTGTTTTGCCCTGCATAAAGAGCCTTTTGTTAATAGCTTCGGGTTTAAGGTCATTGATATTCAGTAAATACGATTGAATATTTTGGGTAAGAGCCTGTATTGTTTGTGTTTTTTCATCGGGGCCGGCATTTTCCGGCAGGATACCGTTTAAGGCAAGGCTTGAAGCCAGGGGAAGGCTGTCGGGGAAGCTGCTTTGCCAAAGATTAATGCCAATGCCGACAATAACTGTGGCTGCATCAGCGGTGATTGTGGCTTCGGTAAGGATGCCGGAGATTTTGCCCCCCCCCAAGCCCCCCCCGCATTTATCATCAATAATGTAGACATCATTTGGCCACTTGATTTGGAGCCTTTGGTTTAGGCTGGGGAAGGTTGCTTCCAGGGTTTGCAGGACGGCGAGGCCGGTTTTTAGGGTAATGGCCTGGGGTATGCCGCCGGGAGTATAGCGGAGGACGATGGCACACATCAGATTGTCGTCGGGATTGCTGTTCCAGGAGCGGCCCTTGCTTCCACGGCCATGGGTTTGGTAGCCTGCGATGATGGCAGTGCCATGGGGGCAGTGTTCATGACCCAAAGCGGCTTGTTTTGCCGCTTCGTCCATGGCGCTTGTAAGGGTTTTATGGTAAATAATTGGCAACACTATTCGTAAGTTTGCTTTACGGTATTCCAACGGGTCAACATCATGAGGTAGGGTTTGTCTACACCGGCATAGAAGACTCCGTATTGCTCTGAACCATAGATTAAAGACCCACGGCAATTATCACGGTCTGATGTAGGCTGTGTATCGTAGACAAGGTAAAAGAGTTCAGGGTTCGGCATTTGCCCATCCTGAAAAGTGAGCACCTTTGAGGGGTCTTGCGAGTTAAAATAGACCGTTAAGGTAATATTTCCGGTGCTTATATCGGATACAATTTTACGGGCAAGGCCGGGAGTCCAGTTTTTGCCTTCATCGTTTCCTTTTATCGAAACAATTCTGTTTATTTCATTGTCGGTAAAATCAATGCCTCTGCTTGTTGTCATAAGGGGGAAGGCAGTAATACCGGCAGTGCTTCTTTCTAAAGTGATATTGCTTGATACAAAAAAGTCAAAATTTTCGAGCCCGATACCATTCTGTCTGATAATGTTCAGATTAGTGCGCGTCAAAGGCGCCATCTCGACTTCACCACGAATTATCTGGCCGCTTGCACAGCCGTTTACAGTAATTGCCAATAAAAATAAAGCGGATAAACTGGCGGCTGTAAGTAATTTTTTTCTTTTCATACGGTAATTATCGGCAGGTAGGGGGGAAAAATAAAGAAAAAAAGGCGGGGGTGGGTGTTGGGGTTATGCATGCCTTACCCCCACACCCCCCCAAACAAACCCCATAAAAATTAAAACCGGCGTCGCTTTCGTCAAATTATGCGTAGGGT
>JAISIL010000084.1 GCA_031262035.1 Spirochaetaceae bacterium
GATAATATAAAAACAACCACGAATATTCACGAATCCGCCTATGGCGGACACGAATTTTTAATACAAGTCATAGATTATTCGTGTCGGCGGAGCCGATTTGTGTTCATTCGTGGTTGTAAATTTTTAAATGATTTTGCCCTGGACCTCACTGACAAACTCTTGACATATTCTTTTTATTTCTATATACTAAATTTATGAATACCCTTTACTACGGCGATAATCTAACCATAATGCGGCAGATGCCGGATATTTCGGTTGACCTTATCTACCTTGACCCTCCTTTTAACAGCAACCGGAGTTATAATCTTCTTTATAAAAATACCACCGGGCTTCCCATACCTGAGCAGGTAGAAGCCTTCTGTGATACTTGGGACATGGATTACACCAAACAAGAGTTGTCTTTCGAGATTCCCCATATAATGCAGAAATACGGCATCAAAAAGGATGTGGTGATGTTCTGGAACTATATGACTCTTTCTTTAAAAGAAGCGAACCCGAAACTCCTTGCCTATCTTATATATATGACAGTCCGTCTTGTCGAGATGAACCGTCTCCTTAAACCTTCAGGCTCAATTTATCTCCACTGCGACCCGACAGCAAGCCACTATCTGAAAATCATCATGGACAGTATCTTCGGACAGGAAAATTTCAGAAATGAAATTGTCTGGTGTTATAAATCAAGGCCGCAATCAAAACGATATTTTGGAAGAAAACACGATACCATCTTATTTTATACGAAAACAGATACTTATACTTTTAACTGGGAAGCGGTTTCCCGTCCTCTTTCGGAAGAAACAGTCAAGAAATATCGCCTTGTAGATGAGGAAGGCAGGCGCTACCGACTTGAAGGCAGGGGAATTACCGGAAGCCCTATTCGTTCTGCAAAGGATGTTGAGCCAAAATGGGAGGAAACAAACCCCGAATTGGTTGTTCGTGACTATCTTGATGAAAAAGTCGGGGTTGCTCAGGAAGATTGGTGGCTTATTGATATAATAAATCAATCTGCAAGAGAGCGCCTGGGTTATCCTACACAGAAGCCGCTTGCCTTGCTTGACCGTATAATTAAAGCATCCTCTAATGAAGGCGATGTGGTTTTTGATCCATTCTGTGGTTGTGGCACAACTATTGAGTCGGCAATACAGAATAACCGGGAATGGATTGGCTGTGATATTGCGATACATTCTATAAGGTTAATTCAGGAAACAAGAATCAAAAAATATGGACTGAGCGATGGCAAGGAGTATGAAGTATCGGGCATTCCCCAATCGGTGGAACAGGCAGAGTATCTCTTTAAGCAAGATCCCTTTCAGTTCCAGTATTGGGCTGTTGAAAAAACCGGGGGTTTTTGCACGAATAAAAAGACGGCAGACCGCGGCATTGACGGCCGGATTTATTTTGAGGCAGAGGGGAAATTACATTCAATGGTGATTTCTGTAAAAGGCGGGAATATAAAACCTGCTGATATACGGGATTTACGCGGTGTTCTTGAGCGGGAAGACGGCGCAAAAATGGCCGGTTTTATCTGCCTGAAAGAGCCGACAAAAGCAATGTATGAGGAAGCCGATGCGGCAGGCTGCTATGAATATCAGGGTATAAAATACCGGCGTATTCAAATACTTACCGTTCGTGAAATTTTTGAAGGCAAGATATGGGATACACCATCAAAAGTAAAGGCTGAACGCAAAGACGGCGGCCAAATGCAACTGACAATCTGAGAGAATTTTATGAATAGTAACTACAAAACATTGGTGCAAAAATCTCTTGATGGGCAGACGTTTTCCCGGGATGAGGCCTTGTCCGTCCTTAATCTGCCGGAGGCCGAAGTTCCCGCTCTTATTGAGTCAGTCTATCCTGTCCGGAAGAAGTATAAAGGAAACACTGTAGCAATACAAATTTTGAGTAATATGCGCAGTGGGAATTGCAGTCAAGACTGTGTCTATTGTGCCCAGGCGCATGATTCAAAGGCTGATATACAAAAATATCGAATGCTGCCGCTGGATAAACTCCTCGCTGAGGGAAAGACGGCTCAGGCGAAACACATATCACGCCATTGCATCGGCATATCAGGAATTCGCTTTTCTGATGATGATATTTCCGGCATTGCAGATTATGTTCGCAGTCTTAAGAAAGAGACCGGTATGGAAATTTGTTGTTCCATTGGTTTTTTAAGCCGTGAGCAGGCAAAAATGCTTAAAGAAGCGGGAGTGAACCGCATCAATCATAATCTCAATACATCGCGCCGTTTTTATCCTTCCATTTGCAGCACGCATACTTATGAGGAGCGGATTGCTAATATCAAAATGCTACAAGAGGCTGGTTTTGAAATTTGCTGTGGCGGAATTATCGGTCTTGGTGAAACGGTTGAAGATAATGTTGATATGCTATTCGATTTGCGTGCTATAGACCCGGAGTCCGTTCCCATTAATTTTCTTATTCCCATAAGTGGCACCGGGATGCAAGATGCCGATACATCGGGGCTTAGCCCTGAATACTGTCTTAAAGTCCTCTGCCTCGCTCGCCTCTTGTGCCCGCAAAAGGATATTCGCGCCACTGCCGGCCGTGAACTTTACCTGAAAGGCTATGAAAAAGAAATGCTTATGATTGCAGATTCAATTTTTGCATCAGGCTACCTTACCGCCGATGGCCAAAGCATTGACAAGACAATCGAGATGGTCCGCGCCGCCGGTTTTGATTACCGAATTGAATAAGGTATAGCAAGCAATTCATTCTCGCTCAAGAAGCCTTTTGCCCCGCCGTTTTCGCCTATTTTCCAGGAAGCAAAGAGAGCAGCCTTTTCTATTGAAGAGTATGGGTCGGCTGATTTCAGGTGGAAATGGAGGAAGCTTGCAAAGAGGGCGTCGCCTGCGCCAATGGTATTCACCACCGGACGGGTATGCACGGCGGGGATTCTTTTGATTGCATTATCGGTACGAACATACAACATTGAACCTGCTTCCCCCATGCCAATGACAATAATCTGATGCTGATACTTGTTGATTAAGCCGTTGAGGAATACCTCTTCCCGGCCCTGTATGTTGGCATTGCTTAAAAACAGTATATCGGAATAGGCCATAAAATCGGCATTATATTCATCGTTTATATCAGAAATGGCATGAAGATCGGTGGCTATGGGGATACCCTTTTCTTTTAGAGGCTTCAGTAGAACCCGTGAAAAGTTGATGTTACAGCAAACTGCCAAATCAATCTGTTTGCTGTCTGCATATTCAAGTACTTTTTCCGGCCGGGGATATTCCTTTTCCTGTATGTCTTTTAGGTCGAGGAGAATCTTGCGTTTTTCACTGTCAAATAGAATGACCGATTGGCAGATTTCATTTAAAGTAGGCAGAACAAAAGTGGTTTCAGTGCTGATGTCTTTTAGTTTCTGGATAATAATGTTCTGATACATATCCTTGCCAATAATAGATAGCGGTAAAACTTCTGTCCCAAGTGTGGTAAAGGCTTTTATAAGATTATACCCAACACCTGAAACCGAAGTGGACACCCCGTTAAACCGATACTCCACCGGCGAATAAGGGATAGGGAAAGCATCAATACTTGCTGTGGTCTCGATAGTGATTAATCCGGAAACAAGAACTTTCATAATAAAAATGTTTCACGTGAAACATTTCAGCGGATGAAGGGAGTCGAACCCTCCTCACGAGCTTGGGAAGCTCGGGTAATACCGATATACGACATCCGCAATACATCCATTTTATAGAAATTGCGATTTTTTGTCAATAGGTCTTTTACTTTTTATACAACCACGAATAGCACGAATCGGCTTCGCCGACACGAATAATCTATAATAAGTAAGCGAAAATTCGTGTGATTTGCCGTAGGCAATATCATTTGTGTTATTCGTGGTTGTTTTTCTTGGGATTTGAAAGTAAATGATTTTGCCCTGCTTCCAATACCGCGACACTTGACATCATTGGTCGCTTTCATTATAATATACTTATATATTCTATTTTTTAAGGAGATGCACATGAAAAAAAATCTTGGCATTTCGGCTGTTCTTTTGTTGACAGCCTCTCTTGTGTTGGTGGCTTGTGCGAAGAAAGAGGCGGCTCCGGCGGCTTCTTCTGGGGCAGCGGCTGGAACTCTTAAAATCGGCGCTCTTTTTCCGCTTTCAGGCAGTGTTGCTTATTATGGGACAGAAGAACAAAAAGGCCTGGACATTGCTGTAGCCGATATTAATGCGGCAGGCGGTCTGCTCGGTCAGCAGGTGAAAATCGTCTATGAGGATACCGAAGGTGATTCAGGTAAAGCGGTGAATGCCTTTACAAAGCTCGTTACCCAGGATGGCATAAAACTGATTGTCGGGCCGACCATTTCTTCGGAAAGTGCGGCGGTTGCAGCCCAGGCTCAGGCCCGTGGTATTCTGATGAACAGCCCTTCGGGGACGGCGGTGAATATTACCGACCCCGGTGACTATGTATTCCGTGCCTGTTTTCTCGATCCCTTTCAGGGGACAGTCGGTGCAGACTTTGCCTATGATACCCTCAAGGTTAAAAACGCTGCGGTGCTTTATAATGCAGGCGGTGATTACCAGACCGGTCTTGCGCAAGCCTTTAAAGATGAGTTTGCAAGAAAAGGCGGGAAGATTGTAGCAGACGAGGCTTATCAGGACGGCGATGTGGACTTTAACGCACAGATTACTCGTATCAAGGCGGCCAAGCCTGATGCTATCTGGCTCCCCAATTATTACAATGATGTTCTTCTTCAGGCAAAACAACTTCGGGCACAGGGAGTGACGGTACCGCTTCTCGGTGGTGACGGCTGGGATAGTTTGACTGACAATGCAGGCGATGAGATTATGCCCGGCTACTGGGCATCCGGTTTTGCGGCAGATACTACAGAACCCAAGGGCGCTGAGTTTGCAAAAAAATATCAGACAGCATATGGTAAGGCGGCAACACAGTTTGCTGCCCTCGGTTATGATGCTTTTATGCTGATTGTTGATGCTTGTAAAGCGGCAAACAGCACAGACCCTGCAAAGGTGAAAGAAGCATTGAAGAATATCAATGGCACTTATGTTACCGGTAATATTCGTTATGATGCGAACCGCAATCCGATTAAACCGGCAACGATTCTTGAAATCGCCAAGGCTGATGATGGCAAATTGGTCAATAAATTTAAGACCATGGTGCAACCGCAATAGGATAAAGATGATATTTTTGCAACAATTAATCAACGGTATCTCATTAGGTTCCATATATGCCCTGATTGCATTGGGGTATACGATGGTCTACGGGATTATTCTCTTGATTAACTTTGCCCATGGGGACATTCTGATGATTGGCGCTTATTGCGGGTTTTTCGCTCTGAGCGCTATCGGGACAGGCCCCCTGGGCATGCTTGCCGCCTTTGCCTTTTCTATGGTGATATGCGCTGTGTTTGGCATTCTAATTGAGCGCCTTGCGTATAAGCCTTTGCGGAATGCGCCGCGGCTTAATTCGCTTATTACAGCCATTGCGGTAAGTTTTATTATAGAAAATCTTGCCCGGGTGCTGCCTTTCATTGGCCCTAATCCACGGCTTTTTCCCCAGCCTGCCATTGTAAATATTCATATTGCAGGGGGGCTTTCTATTTCGAACATTCAGATTATTGTTATTATTTTGTCTGCCATTTTAATGCTGGCTTTAAATTTTATTGTCAATAAGACAAAACAGGGCAGGGCGATGCGGGCCGTGTCCTTTGATATGAAGGCGGCAAGCCTTATGGGTGTGTCGGTAAATTCGACGATTAGTTTTACCTTCGCCCTCGGTTCTGTTTTAGCCGCTGCCGGCGGGGTGCTTTATGCCTCTGCCTATCCGCAAATCAACCCGCTTATGGGGATGATGCCGGGGCTTAAGGCCTTTGTAGCGGCAGTCCTTGGCGGCATCGGTTCTATTCCCGGCGCTATGGTCGGCGGGTTTATCCTTGGCATTGCAGAAACGCTGACCAAGGGATTTATTTCAAGCCAATTCAGCGATGCTATATCGTTTTCTATATTGATAGTTGTGTTGTTAATCCGGCCTGCTGGAATTATGGGTAAGGCGACGAGGGTAAAGGTATGAACCGCGAACCACGCGAAGGACGCGAACTTCCAGCAACATCTTTCTCTCCCCTCCCGCTTGCGGGGGGGGCTGGGGGGGGGCTACAATTTCCCATAAAAAACACCATTATTCTGGCTGTGGTCTCTATCCTCTGTATTGGTCTTCCCTCTTTGCTTATCTTTACTCATGTGATTGGGGACTATACGGCGCGTATCCTGACGATGTGTGCGGTGAATGCGGTTATGGCGATTTCGGTGAATATGATTGTCGGGGTTACCGGACAGTTGTCGCTGGGGCAGGCGGGGTTTCTCGTGGTGGGGGCTTATTCCTGCATCTATTTTAATGTCAACCTGGGGCTGCCGGTTCCCATTGCGGTAATTTTCGCGGCGCTTCTTACTGCGCTTATCGGCTTCCTTATCGGTTTTCCCGTACTGAAACTCACCGGGGATTATCTGGCTATTGTCACGTTGGGTTTTGGCGAGATTATCCGTATCATCATTATCAATATAAAGCCTATTACCAATGGCCCCAATGGGCGGAGCCTTTCTACGGCGGTGGCCTACAATAACGGGCTTTCGTTTTTTGTCGTTACCGGGGCGCTGGTGCTGATTGTGGCGCTCTTGCAAAACTTTATCCGTTCGACATACGGGCGGGCAATTCTCGCCTGCCGGGAAGATGAGATTGCGGCAAATTCCAGCGGTATCAATATTTTTCGTTATAAGATGATTGGCTTTGTCATTGCTTCGTTCATTGCCGGGCTTGGCGGCTGCTTCTTTGTGCTGGTTATCGGCTTTGTCCGGCCTGCCGATGGGGCCTTTATGCAGAGTATAAATTACTTAATATATGTTGTCCTTGGCGGTATGGGGAGTATGACCGGGTCTATTCTTGCCGCCTATATCCTTACCTATTTGCAGGAGGCGTTGCGCTTCTTGCAGGATTATCGTATGGTCATCTATCCGGCTCTGCTGATTATCGTGATGATTTTCCGGCCGCAGGGGTTGCTGGGGACACGGGAGTTGTCGTTTGTGGGGCTCTGGAATAGGCTCACGCGGAGGCGCGGAGGCGCGGGGAACGATTTGGGAGGGGCATTATGAGCAATTTCCTCCTCAAGGCAGATAATATATCTATTGAATTTGGTGGTTTGCGCGCCGTTTCGGGGTTCTCTGTGGAGATTCAGCCTGGCGAGTTGGTTGGGCTGATTGGGCCGAATGGGGCGGGGAAGACGACGGTTTTCAATATGCTGTCCGGGGTTTATACGCCGACATCGGGGCAGATTATGTTTCAAGGGCGCGATGGGGCCTTGCATGATATTGGAAAGATGAAGCCTGCAGCGATTAACCTTTTGGGGCTGACACGGACTTTTCAGAATATACGCCTTTTTAATAATCTGAGTGTGCTGGATAATGTGCGGATTGCCCTGCATTCAAGCCGGACGGAAGGCCCGGTGGATGCGCTGTTCCGGACAAAACGTTTTTTGATTAGCGAAGAACGGATGCAGATGCAGGCCGAGGATTTATTGAAGTTGTTCAAGATTGAAAACAAGAAGGATGAATTGGCCAAAAACCTGCCCTATGGGGAACAACGGAAACTGGAAATTGCACGGGCGATGGCATCGAATCCCCGGCTTCTCTTGCTGGACGAACCGGCTGCCGGTATGAACGGCCAGGAAACAAAGGAATTGATGGAACTCATTGCCTTTATCCGCAGGGAATTTAACCTAACTATCCTCTTGATTGAACACGATATGCGCCTCGTGATGGGCATCTGCGAACGGATTGTGGTGCTGGACTACGGAAAGATTATCGCCGAGGGCCTCCCCGAAGATATACGAAAGAACCCGGCTGTAGTAGAGGCTTATCTGGGGACTGCCGGAACGGAAGAAAATGGACCGCGAACCACGCGAACGGAAGGGGGTGATGTCTGATGTTGTTGCAGGTTAAAGATTTATCCGTTTCCTATGGCGCTATTCATGCCTTGCGGGGGATTGCTTTTGAGGTTGAAAAAGGTGAGATTATTTCGTTGATTGGCTCGAATGGGGCGGGTAAGACCACGACGATGCATGCACTGTCCAATATTATTAAAAAGGCAGGCGGGCAGGTTGTTTTTGAAGATATTGATATTACTAACATGCCACCTGAAAAGATTGTGCAGCATGGCCTTGTGCAGGCTCCTGAGGGGAGGCGGATTTTTGCGAACCTCAGTGTTCGTGAAAATCTAGATATGGGCGCTTTTACCCGGCATGACAAGGCGGGTATAATTAAAGACATGGAACGGGTTTTTGCTCTGTTTCCCCGGTTGAAAGAAAGGCTGAAACAAATAGCAGGCACCCTTTCAGGCGGCGAACAACAAATGCTGGCAATGGGCCGCGCCCTTATGGCAAACCCCAAACTGCTGCTGCTTGACGAACCGAGTATGGGCCTTTCGCCGATTCTGGTGGACGAAATTTTCAGCGTCATTCAGGAAATCAATGCAGCGGGGAGCACCATTCTGCTGGTCGAACAGAATGCCTTTAAGGCCCTGGGAATTGCCAACCGGGCTTATGTGCTTGAAACCGGGGAAATAGTGAAGACCGGGGCCGCCTCGGAGTTGATGCGCGACCCGGCAGTGCAGGCGGCGTATCTGGGCGGATGATAAACCACGAATAGCACGAATAGCCCTACGGGCTACACGAATAATAAAAAATTCGTGTGGTGCGTAAGCACCATTTGTGTTATTCGTGGTTATTATTATAGTAGGAGATTTAAAAATGATTGTAGGACGCGTAATGACCCGGAACCCTATATCTATCACCCTGGGCACCTCGGTGAGTGATGTGCAGGAGTTGATGGATGCGCAGAAAATCGGGAAACTTCCCGTGTTGGATAAGGCGGGAAGCCTTATCGGTATTGTGACAAGGCGTGATATTCTGAAAGCTGCCCCTTCTACTGCCACTACCCTTGATCGTTATGAGATAAGCGGTGCAATGAAACGTATTAAGGTTGACACTATCATGGAGCGGCATGTGATTACCGTGCAGGAAGATGAGGTGGTCGAAGAGGCTGCCCGTATTATGGTAGACCGTAATGTGAATTCCCTGCCGGTTATGCGCGGGGCGCTTTTGGTAGGGATTGTTACCGTAAAGGACCTTTTCAAGGTGCTTATCAATGCATTTGGGGCAAGGCGGCCGGGGGTGCGGGCTACTATTTCCGTAGATAACCGGCATGGCTTTTTGGCCCAACTGGCAGAGGCAATCAGCAATAGAGGCGGTAATTTTGTGGCATTTGTAACTCTGAACGAGGATGATAATGGCCGCTACCGGATGACCTTTAAGGCAAGTGACATAACAAAGAATAATGTCGAAGATATACTCCGGGACATGCAGGGTGTACAGATTGAGGATATACGGGGGTAAAAGTGGTAACATTTACAAGGCATTCAGAACCAGACTTAATTCGTAAACTGTCACAAGACACGAGCCTGTGGCCGAAATTAAAAGCGGATTGTTTGAGCGGCGAGGTTTTTATGGCTTTTCGCTCAAACTGTATCGACTTCTACCATAAAGGCGGTAGATTATTCACCTTTGACAACGATGGGTTCAAAACTCATGTAAAATACGCTTCTGTCATTGATGGCAATCCAAAAGATTATGTTACAGAAAGCGACTTGAAAAACTGCCTGTTGATACAAGATTTTGGGTCAAAACTGGAACGAATCAAAGAAAATTGCTCCAAGTTTTCAGGCGATGAGGCATTAGGCGTTTCCGACATTTACCATCGGCATTCCTATCTCTCAAACGACAATGTTGTTGTTCTTGATATTGAAGTTGCTTTTCCGGGTTTCACAAAACGAACTGATAGAATTGATGTGCTTTTGTACAACAAATCAGAGCGACGATTGCGTTTTGTAGAAGCAAAACATTATTCAAATAATGAAATTTGGTCAACTCAGACGCCGGAGGTCATTGACCAAATAAATCGCTACCAGGGACAAATCGCGAACAACACGCCATCTATTTTATCAGAATACATAACATATCTCAATGACATAAACAGCCTTTTCTCCTTGCAATTATCTGTTCCAGCCTCAATAGATCCGCAGGTTGAACTTTTCCTTTTCGGATTTGACAAAGATGAAAGAGATGGGAAGTTAAAGACTTTTGTAAAAGACAAGCCAGAATATGCGAACATAAAAGGATTCCTTACAGGGGGCACGACAAATATCAACATGGAAAGTTTTTGGAAAGGCAATTTATGATCAATGAGATTGGTGGCTCGCAGGGAGTATAGGATGAATTATAGAAATGAACAAAAAAAGAAGTCTCTTGAATTGTTAAATGGTTTTATAGATGATCCTGGAAATGGATCGTTTAAAGGAAAGAAATATCCTTTTGTGCTAAAACATCCTGAATTAAATTTGTGGGATAAAATACGAGACGAAGCAAAAGCCTATTTTAAAGACAATAGTATTCCCTGGTGGAATGAAACAGATGAAGGCCCGACTGGACATATGCAATCTTCGCAAGTATCGTGTGTAAATCATCTTTTCTTTTTGCGTAACAATCAAGATATGGCTACCTCTATACTAAAAAATATAGATAACCGTATTGAAAGCGCTATTAAAATTGATTATCCTGATAAAACAGCAGGATATGTTGCTTTTGAAATTGTTGGAAAAGAAAACTATTTACACGAAAAGCAACATTCCCGTGGAGCGAACGCAACATCAGTAGATGCCCTAATGCTTGGCAAAAAATATGATGGTAAAAATGAACTGTTTGTCATTGAATGGAAATATACTGAAAATTATGAGATGAACCACAGTTTGTATATTCCACAACGTTCAATGTATCTTAATTTGCTAGAGAGATTTGACAGTCCTATTGTAATGCCGATGGATAATGAACAGCCATTTGAACCATTGTATTATGAACCATTTTATCAACTTATGCGGCAAACATTACTTGCCTGGCAAATGGTAAAAGCAGGTGAATATGACTGTGACGAGTATGTTAATCTCCATGTAATTCCAAAAGCCAATAAAGAATTACGCTTGCGCAATACATCGCCCGGATTACGGTTTAAAGGCAAGGATTTACGAAGTGTTTGGCGAAGTGTATTACTTAAACCAGAACGCTATGTTATGATTTCACCTGATGAACTTATGGAACCATTACAGGATACTAAAGATGCACGATCGTTGATTGATTATTTACAAAGAAGATATTGGTAAAAAAAGGAGAAATGTTTATGTTGAAAAATAAGGCTGCGTCCTTGTGTATTGTGTTTTTTGTCTATGTATTGGCTGTTGGGGTGGGGGTGCTGGTGTTGGAGGCCGGTATGGAGAGGCTTTCGCCACTGTGGAATATGTTTGCCGCTACTTTTGCCGGGACGGTGGTGGTGTTTCTTTCTAACCTCATTTTTAAAAATGCCTCTGTCTATGACCCCTACTGGAGTGTGCAGCCGCCGTTTATTATGATGGGCTTTGTTTTCTTCTATAATATACCCCTCTATACTCCCGAATCTGGGCTTAGCAATGCGGTTTTTGTGCTGGCGACGCTCTTTATCTGGGCTATCCGTCTTACCGTCAACTGGATGATTACCTTTGATAACCTTGAATGGCAGGACTGGCGCTACACCCGCTTTAAGGAAGCCTACCCGAAAATCTTTCAATTGATTGTTTTTACGGGTATTATGATGATGCCCACCTGCCTTGTCTACCTGGGCTGCGTTCCCCTCTATTTTCTCTTGACTTCGGATAGTGCGCCGCTTTTCCCGATTATTGGCGGCCTTATTATTCTTTTGGGGACGGCACTGGAATTTTTTGCCGATAGGCAGATGCACCGCTGGAAAAGGCAGGGCAGCGGGCCCTATATCAATGAGGGCCTCTGGAAGTATTCACGGCACCCCAATTATCTGGGGGAGATGCTCATCTGGATTGGGGTCTTTGTGGGGAGCATCGGCGCTTTATCTGACGGCAGGGATTTCGGCCTCAGCATCATCGGGCCGGTGCTTATGGTGCTGCTCTTTTTGTTTATCAGCATCCCGATGATGGAAAAACATGTGCTGGAAAAACGGCCTGAGTATGCGGAATATAGGAAGAAAGTGCGGGCCTTGATATAAAATGCATTTTGCAGCGGCGAAAAGTCTTTTGTCTTCCCGTAATGGTATGAACCTGGTGCGGGGCTGTGTACATGGCTGCATCTACTGCGATTCCCGGAGCAAGTGCTACAACATGCAGCACGATTTTGAGGATGTGGAGATAAAGCGCAATGCGGCGGAACTTCTCGAGGCGGCGCTGCGAAAAAAACGCCATCCCTGCATGATTGGCACGGGGAGTATGTCCGACCCTTATATCCCCATTCCGGAAAGCCTTGCCCTTACACGCCGTTGTATCGAACTTGTTGATAAATACAACTTCGGCTGGACTATGATAACGAAATCGCCGCTATTCTTGAACGATATTGAGCTTTTGGATAAGATAAACCGGAAAACAAAGTGCGTCGTGCAAATGACAATGACCACTTACGATGAGGCGCTGTGTCCAATAATTGAGCCGAATGTAGCCGGAACGAAGGAACGCTTCGAAGCGCTTATGGAGTGTAAGAGGCGTGGCATCCCTACCGTGGTCTGGTTCGACCCGATACTGCCTTTTATTAACGATACTGAAGAAAACATACAGGGGATTCTCGATTATTGCATCGAGGCTGCCGTGCAGGGGATTATCTATTTTGGTGCAGGCCTGACTTTGCGGCAGGGGAACCGGGAATATTTTTACCAAAAACTTGATGAACATTTTCCCGGCCTTAAGGCACAATATGAAAAGAAATACGGCTACAACTACCATATTGCCAGCCCAAAAAACTACCACCTTTCAGCCTTGTTTTACAAAACCTGCAAGGAACATAACATTATGTGCAGGCCAAGCGATGTCTTCCTCTACCTTGCCGAGTTCCCCGAAACAGGCAGTGGGCAGGGAGAGTTGTTTTAGAAAGATGCTTGGAGAAAGGTAAGAAAGGTGCCTGGTACCATAGATAGATTAGCGTAACTGCGGTGGCGGGGTTTTGTTGCCTTTCAGGATAAAGTTTGAGTAGCTTTTATCGACCATGGCAATGTGGGAAAGTATCCAGTCACGGAGAAAGCGGACAAATTTATTGGGAACAAACTTCTGGCCATCATCAAAGTCCTTTGCGTCCTGTAAAATCTGCTGAACAAATTCACCGTGCTGTTTTTTATGCCATTCCAGGTAGGGATAGTTGGCCTTTTTTAGCATGGCCTCTTCAAAAGAAAAATGAACACGGACATAATCCACTGCAGCATGGAGGGCCTTACCGAAATCCCGTTTGGCGGTGTCTGTGCCGGCAATACAACTGTCGTAAAGGTCATTGGTTAGGTCAATCAGTTTTTTATGCTGTTCGTCAATCGCAGGGATTCCGACAGAATAACGGTCTTCCCACTGGACAAAATGCCCGGGGGCGACCTCATCATTTTGTATTAGGTTCTCAGTATTTGTCATATTTATAGTGTAGTGTATTTTTTGGGAAAAAGCAAGGGAAGAAATTAACCGCGAACTACGCAAACCACGCGAACTAGGGATACAGCCGCTTCATATAAAAAGGCCCCTCCGAAGAGGGGCCACTCGGCTTGCCCATTCCAAGCCTACCGAGGTCAAAGGTAAAACCAGTGCCTCAATGAGGGTAGGGCCTCGGGGATTAGTGTAGTGAAAATGAAGTTTTTTTGGAAGGGGGTATAAGCGGTTTTTAGGGGACTATGGGCACCCAAGGTATACTCCCGTTGACGGGATTTGAGGATTTTGATTAGGCATAAGCATAAGTGCTAATTTCTCGGTTTCTATTTATATGTGTAATTCTATATGGTTTAATCTTTTCAATAGAAGAATGAATCTTTTCACCTACGACAATAGTATCATATTTTGCCTGAACACGGAGCCAATATCCGTTGGAAAGACCAAAATACTTACACAAACGTAAATCGGTATCGGCGGTTATTGAACGGTGTTCATTTACAATATCGCTAATACGCTGTGGCGGCACTCCGATTTCTTTTGCAAGACGATATTTTGTCAATCCCAATGGAGTCAAGTATTCCTCATTGAGCAATTCGCCCGGGCTTACCGGTTTTAATTTAGTTTCTGCCATATAATCCTCCAGTCTTAATGATAATCTATTATCTCAACACCAGAGGGTCCATTCTCTGTCCAGACAAAACAGACCCTATACTGATCGTTTATTCTTATTGAATATTGTCCTTCACGGTTTCCGCGCAGAGGCTCAAGTCTGTTTCCCGGCGGCGATTTTAAGTCTTCAAGACTCAAAGCGACATCTAATTGGGTTAATTTCCGTAAAGCCGGCCGTTCAATACTCTCAAAGCGTCTTACTCTATCCAAACTTGCCAATTTTGCAGTATCTTTATCCGCAAAGGAAACAATCATATTTCATATAATAACGAATTGCGTGAATAGTGTCAATAGGGCGAATTGCCTCATAACTAATCTAGCCGAAAGGGGGTGGCTGCCTCATAACTCAAATCTAGCCGAAAGAAACTGCCAACGGCAGTTATTTTCCTGTGTCACGACTCAGCCTTTCATTCCCGGTAAGTATATCTTTTTTCCGGTTTATCTGCAAGAGCCTTTCAACCGCTTTGTTGAGTTTCCTGTTTAGCACCACAGGATTCTGTTTCGCCTTCTGCTTCCTGAGTTCATTCTTGTATCTTGTATCCAGGTCAGGACTTTCCATAAGCCTCATGTATGGTGTCTTTGGCTCCTTCTCGTAAATCTTTTTCGTGCGCCCATTCGGAAGATGCACTTTGTCGATAAGTTTTACAGAATGGAACCAGTAGTTGTAAAGCGGGCACAAGTATTTATACACTTCACACAGGGCCTTATATTCCTCCTCCGTGTCAAAACGGAAATAGCCGACAGTCTTTCTGATTGCATCATAGTTCGTCTGCTCTGCCAGGGCATTGTCATTTTTATGATTCGGCCTTGAACGCGTCTGCCTTATGTGTTCCTCAATGC
>JAISIL010000183.1 GCA_031262035.1 Spirochaetaceae bacterium
GATAATATAAAAACAACCACGAATATTCACGAATCCGCCTATGGCGGACACGAATTTTTAATACAAGTCATAGATTATTCGTGTCGGCGGAGCCGATTTGTGTTCATTCGTGGTTGTAATTTTTTAAATGATTTTTCCCCATCCTTCACCAAAAAAATTCCTACATGCACTATACTTAGGGTATGGATAAACCCGTTCACATAAGTCCCATGGCCTTCATTGGTTTAACCTGTGTAATGGTTGCCAGTGTGCGCATGATACCCGATGTTGCTGCTACCGGCTGGACTATGTTTTTTTATACCCTCGTTGCAGCCTTGCTTTACGGCCTTCCCATTGCTTTAATCTCGGCAGAATATGCCTGTATGTTTCCCCAGGCAGGCGGTCCCGAGCTTTGGATGACCCGTGCTCTGGGTAAAAACTGGGGTTTTCTTATTGCCTGGCTTTTATGGGCGCAGATGTTTCCCGGTGTTGTAACACAGGGTTCCAGCATGGCGGCGCTGCTTGGTGAAACCTTTGGTATAAAGGCCCTTGCGACAAACCGGCTTGCAATCCTTGCCTGCATCCTCTGTGAGTATTGGACTATATCTCTGCTCTGTATTCATCTTGATATGGCAAAACTGGTTGGTAAATTCGGTGTATGGCTGGGCTTGTATATCCCGGCGCTGTTTATCTTCAGCTTGGGGTTTGCCGCCCTAATCAAGCTGATATTGGTGCCAGGCATCATTTCAGGCATTCAGCAGGTTTCAGGTCAACAGGTGCCAGAAATCCAGCAGGTTTCGGGCACCATTTTGGGGCCTTTTAAGGCGGTAGAGCTTGTTCCCAGTGCGGCAGATTCAGGCTCTTTGGCCTATTTTTCTTCTATATTATTCATCTTTGCCGGCATTGAATTGTCCTCGGTGTATATTCCACGGCTCGAGAATCCGCGAAAGCATTACATGAAGAGCATAATGGCGGCGCTGATTTTTACCTTTCTATTTGCAGCGGTTTTAGGCTTTCTTGTTGCAGCCGTGGTGCCAAAAGGAACATTACAGCTTAACAATATTGCACAAGCCGTGGCGCTTTTCTGTTCGGTTCTTGGCCTGCCCGATTGGGTTTGGCGTCTATTCAGCGGGATTACCTTCTTTGGTATTGCCGTGCAAGGTTCAGCCTGGGCAGCAGGGCCCTGTAAGGCAATAACCGAAAGCGCCAAGCGTGGCATGTATCCGCCTTCATGGAAGTTCTGGAAGGCAAATAAATACAACAATTCAAAGGCGGTCATTTTGACACAGGCGACGGCCGTTTCGCTCGTGAGTTGTATCTATGTGCTGATGCCCGACCTCAATAGTGCCTATCTTCTTCTCTTAAACGCTGCGGCCCTACTTTTTAACATTATCTATATCATAATGATTATAGGGATTATTGTTCTGCGAATAAGGCAGGCGGATATTGAACGGCCATTCAGAATAGGCGGCAAAAGCAGCGGGAATCTTCCCCTGTATCTGACCACCGGCATTCTTGTCCTTACCATCGTAAGCGCCCTTATAGGGGAATTTGCCCAATGTTCCCTTTCAGAAAACCTCGTGACGCTGGGCATTGTTCTGATTATTGTTACCATTCCCCTTGTTATCATGGCCTGTAGAAAAGAAACCTGGGAAATAGCTTTACAAAATCCTATCTTGGCTTGACTATTTATGCAATCTCTTATAGTATTGTGCTATGTTGATTGTTGATTTAGCAAGTGATAAAAAAGGAATAGACAGCCCCTGGACATTAAGGGAGGAAGGCGGTGGTATTGCTATTCCCGGGTTTTTGCCGGGGAACAATATTGCCGACCTTTTGGCAGCGGGCCTTATTCAGAATCCCTATTACAAGGGAAACGAACATGCCGCCTGGAAGATAAGCAAAAAGGACTGGGCTTATTCCCGTTCGTTTATTCTTTCGCCACAGGCCATAGATGCTGCAAACCTCGACCTTGTGTTAAGCGGCATTGATACCCTTGCAGAAATCAGAATAAATAATACTATAGTAGCAAACACTGATAATGCATTTCGTGTATGGCGCTTTCCCATAAAAAAGTATGTGAGCGCAGGGCTGAACACTATAAGTATTACCCTGAGGAGCCCGCTTGCCCTTGCAGGGGAACAGGGTTTTTGTGCAATCAGAAAACCTGCATACCATTTTGAATCTTCTTTTATGCCGCCTATATGTCCTGCAGGCTTGAGTTCGTATATAAGAATAGAAAGTTATGATGCACGAATTGCAGACATTAAGATTAAACAGATACATTCACATCAAACAAAAAATGTAGAGCTCGAAATTGAGGCCTCTTTCAGCAGCGGCCTTTCAGGGCAGCTAAAGCCTGAGTGTTTTATAGAAGACCCTAATGGTTTTAAACAGAATGTGCTCCTTGTAAATAAGGACAATGCACACAAACACTACCTATACAGACTGAATATTACGAACCCGGAATTATGGTGGTGCAGGGATATGGGTGCGCAGCCTTTATACACAGTCTCGGTTGAATTGCAGGATAGCACAGATACTGTTATTGAATCAATACAAAAAAAGATAGGGCTTCGAAGTATTGAAGTTGATACTTCGCCGGTAGAAGGCGGGGCTAATTTTGGGTTTATCATTAACGGTCTTCCTCTTTTTGTAAAAGGCGCTGTATGGTTTCCACTCGATTCCCCGGCAGAAGCAATAGACACAGCCTGCGAGGCAAATTTAAACATGCTCCGTGTTTCCGGTTCAACCTTTTATGAAAGTGATGCATTCTATGATTTGTGCGACGAAAAAGGCCTCTTGGTCTGGCAGGACTTTCCCTTTACCGCTTCCAAAGCAGGCTGGGTTTATCCTTTTGGGGATTGCAATTTTTTGAATACTGTTGAAGAAGAGGTCAAGTATAACCTTCTTCGCCTACAGCACCATCCCAGTCTTGTAATCTGGTGCGGGAATAATGAGTTGGAAAATGCTGTATACAGGAAAACTGATGCAGAGTTTTTTTACCGTGTATTAAGTTCCTGGGTGAATAAATATGATGGCACACATTTTTACTGGCCCGGTTCGCCGTCTTCGGGAATAATGCCTTTGCGAAAAGGGGCCTGTGTTAAAAGTAACTCATTTCTTTTTGGTGATACCCATATACAAAAACTACGGCGCAGTGCGATACCGCGCTTCTGTTCCGATTTTTCCATTAAGCCTGCGGCAAAGCTGTATCAGGTAGAGGCCTTTGAAAAAGCAATGCTCAATGTGCGAAGTCTTACCATTAATAATAAAAGAATCTGTAACGGCATTATTTTCTTTTCGCTTAAGGATTATCTTGCTTCATCGCCGCTTTTTTATCGTGCAAGGGAATTTAACAAAAACAGCTATATATCAATTGAAAAAACGCGCAAGCAGTGTTCGCTCTATTTAATCAATGATACACAACATGCTTATTCAGGAAAGCTCAAGATATGTATCAGAGATTTTTCAGGGAATCTTATCTTTGAAGATAAAGCACGGATATCGAGCGCAGCACATTCATCAGAATTACTGTATACACTTGATTACAAAAATGCACTTATTGATAAGGACAAGCGTTCCCTTTTTCTTTCTGCCATACTGAGCGATGAAAAAAACAATACAAAAGAACGCACCACAGCTCTTGTTCGCGATTTATTTGCAAAGTATGTGCGGCCGGATTTACGCTTTCATTGTAAAGAGACAGGTAAAGACCAAATCAGTATTACTGTTTCCAGCGACACTTTTGCAAGGGCTGTTTGTATAGAATCAGTGTATATAGAAAAACTATCAAACAATTACTTTAATATCAAACCGGGGGAGTCAATGACAGTGCAGGCAAAGGTCAGCACGGATATCGAAAGTCTGGAAAAATCGATTCGTCTCTCCAGTTTTGGAAGCCCCAAGGCCCGTAAGAGGCTTCTTCTTGCCTGGCTCTCCTATACTTTTTTTCTTCCCCCTCTTGCAAAAAAACCGAAAATGCATCATAATAAAGATAAGATTAAAACTTTTTAGGAGGACTTTTATGAGTTCAATTGAGTATGTAGAAGCAAGGGAAATTCTTGATTCCCGTGGAAATCCCACAGTAGAGGTCGAAGTGACCCTCGAAGACGGGACTATTGGCCGGGCAGCGGTTCCCTCGGGAGCAAGTACCGGTGAATATGAGGCGGTAGAGCTTCGTGATGGCGACAAGAGCCGCTATCAGGGCAAGGGCGTGCAAAAGGCGGTCTCCAATGTGAACGACACAATCGGCCCGGAAATTCTCGGTATGGATGCCTTTAATCAGGTAGATATCGACCGGACAATGATTGAGCTGGACGGCACAGAGAACAAGGCCAAGCTTGGCGCCAACGCAATTCTGGGTGTGTCGATGGCCACAGCGGTTGCATCGGCAAACTATCTGCAGATTCCCCTTTACAAGTATCTTGGCGGCATTCACACATCGGTTCTTCCCGTTCCGATGGCAAACATCATCAATGGCGGCAAGCACAGCGATAACAAGATTGACTTCCAGGAATTCATGGTTATGCCCGTCGGCGCCGAAACAATGCGCGAAGCGGTTCGCTGGACGGCAGAAGTTTTCCATGCCCTGCAAAAAATTCTGAAGGATGAAGGCCAGGCGACTTCTGTTGGCGATGAAGGCGGTTTTGCACCGAATATCGAAAACGAACAGGCTCTGCAGTATATCGTGAAGGCCATTGAAAAAGCCGGTTACAAGGCCGACAAACAGCAGTTTGGTATCGCAATGGACTGTGCATCTTCTGAACTTTTTGGCGAAGGCGATAAAAAAGGCTACAAGTTCTGGAAATCGGCCCCCGACAAGCTTTGGAGCGCAGAAGAGATGGTCGAGCTCTACAAAAAATGGATCGATAAATATCCGATCATTTCAATTGAAGACCCCCTTGACCAGGATGACTGGGCAGGTTATGCACACATGACAAAAGAATTGGGCAAGAAGATTCAGATTGTCGGCGATGACTTCTTTGTAACAAATACCACGCGTCTTGAACGCGGTATTAAAGAAGGCTGCTGCAATTCAATCCTTATCAAGGTGAATCAGATTGGCACCGTGACCGAAACCTACGAGGCTATCGAGATGGCCAAGCGGGCAGGGTATACCGCGGTTGTGTCGCACCGTTCAGGCGAAACTGAGGACACCTTTATTGCAGACCTCGTTGTAGCCCTTGAAGCCGGGCAGATTAAAACCGGTTCAATGAGCCGCACCGACCGTGTAGCAAAATACAACCAGCTGATGCGCATTGAGGACGAGCTTGAAGGCGTCGGCCAATATGCAGGACACAGCGCGTTCTATAATCTGTAATTTTTTTACCACGAATGACACGAATGGACACGAATTTATTATTATATATAATTAATTATTCGTGAAAATTCGTGTTATTCGTGGTTAATTAAATGGGATATTGTTATGTTAATTAACGAAACTGACGGCACGCAACGGGTTATGGGGAACGCAGCCCTGTATACCAAATTACTACGTAAATGTGTTGACGAAAATTATATGCAGCCCATAGAAGACGGCTATGCTGCTGGTGATGCCGAAAAGGCAGAGCTTGCTATACATACACTAAAAGGTATTTCGGCAAATCTTTCTTTGGAAGACCTCAATAAAGTCTGCGTTGAAGTAGAGATAAACACGAAGGCCGGTAAGTTAGAACAAGACGACCTCGAAAAGCTTAAAAAGATATACAATGAGACGGTAGATGCAATAAATGGACGAAAATAAATCCTTGGTATTAGTTGTTGATGATGTTGAACTCAACCTGGAAATATTAAAAGAAATACTAAAGGACGATTATAATATAATCACTGCATCCTGTGGCAGTGAAGCATTGGATATACTAAAAAATTCAGAAAAACTACCCAAGATACTTTTGCTCGATGTCTTTATGCCGGGCATGACCGGTTACGAGATGTTCGATATAATGAAAAAAGATGATGCACTGCGTAAGATTCCGGTGATATTTATTACTACAACCGATTCCGAGACAGAGGCCTTATCCAGCGGGGCTGTTGATTTTATTTCCAAACCATTCAAGCCGGATATTGTTCGCCTGCGGGTGAAGAACCAGGTTACCTTAAAGAACTACAGTGATAACCTTGAAGAAATGGTTGTAGAAAAAACAGCGGAAAACACTTACATATTGGACAATACCATGCAGGCATTGGCCGACATCATTGAATACCGTAATCTGGAATCGGGGAACCATGTTAAGCGAACACAGCATTTTATCAAGGCCCTTATCGATGAAATACTTGAAATACATGCACCTTATGCCGACATCCTTGAACAAATGGAACCGGATATAATTGTAAAGGCTATGGCCCTGCACGATGTGGGTAAAATCGGTATTCCCGATAAAATTCTCCTGAAGCCTGCGCGCCTTACCCCTGAAGAATTTGAAATAATGAAAACACATACCACTATTGGTAAAAAAATAATAGAAGAAATGATGGCTTCGCAAAAGAACACAAACTCTGTCTACCTGCGCCATTGCCGTGATATCGCCTGGTGCCATCACGAGCGGCCGGACGGTAAGGGCTATCCCCAGGGCCTTTTGGGCGATGCCATTCCCCTGTCTGCACGCCTTGCCTCTGTTGCCGATGTCTATGATGCACTGGTTTGTCCCCGTGTGTATAAGTCTGCATTCCCCCACGAAAAAGCTCTGGAAATGATGAACGAAGGCCGGGGCACACAGTTCGATTCCTGTATACTGGACGCCATGATGAAGGCGCAAGATAAATTTATCGAAATCTTCAGAAAATATGCATAAAATCCTCCACAATGTTCCATTGGCCCCCTATACCACCTTCAATATAGGCGGCCCTGCCGATAATTTTATTGTATTTGATAAAACGGTTTTACAAAACGATTTTATAAAACCACTTTTCATATTGGGTGGGGGGGCTAATATCCTGGTGTCCGATAGGGGTGTGCGGGGAACGGTCGTCTATATGGGTGAGTGGACGGGGTGGGGAAAAAGCTCACGCGGAGGCGCGGAGGCGCGGAGTATTTGTATCAAGTCAGGGACACCTATAGAGCCTCTTGTTGATGACCTATGTAAGCGAGGAATTGGGGGGTTAGAGTTTCTTGCAGGAATGCCCGGCACCATTGGCGGAGCCGTTTATATGAACGCTCGCGCTTACGATAAGGAAATAGCAGATATATTGATAGAAACAGAAGTGCTTGAACAAGATGAAACCGGAGCTTGGACTCAAAAGACGATTTCGAGGTTCCCAAACGATTTCTCATACAAGCGAAGCCCCTTCTACGCGCCCCCGCGCCCCCGCGTGAGCTCTTCTTCAATAATTCTAAGCGCCACATTCAAGACATATGTAGCGTCACCTTCCGAACTAATTGCTATTACCGAAGCACATAAACAAGACCGCACCGACAAAGGCCATTACCGTTATCCCTCGGCTGGGTCGGTGTTTAAGAATAACCGGGCTTTTGGTAAACCGACGGGGAAAATCATTGAGGAACTGGGGCTGCGGGGTCTGCAAATAGGTGGTGCGCAAATTGCGCCTTGGCATGGGAACTTTATTATTAACACCGGCAATGCGACAGCCAATGATGTCCGGGAATTAATTACTACCGTGCAGGTAAAGGCAAAGGCCGCCCTGGGTATAGACCTGGAACCGGAGGTCCTCTTTGTTGGAGACTGGGATTGACCGACGCCCATTGCCATCATGAAGAATTACTGAAGGTATATCCCGCTGCCGAGGAAGAAAGACAGAGGCTGGGGGTAAAAATTGCAAAAATGGATGGAATTCATCCGCAATATCTCTCACAAAGCCACAAAGACCACGAAGTTTTGATAAACGAAACTTTGTGTTCTCTGTGTCTTTGTGAGATTCAAGCTATAGGCGAAATTGGCTTCGACCTCTTTCCGGAATACAGGCCCTACGAGAAGGCGCAGGAGGAAGTGTTTGCTATACAGCTTGCTTTGGCAATAGAACAAGGCTTGCCGGTGGTGCTGCATGTGCGTAAAGCTATGCACAAGGTTTTTAGCTACATAAGGCAATTGAAGCAAGTTCCTGCGTTGGTGTTTCATTCGTATTCAGGCACGGTGGATGATAGCCGTTCGCTTATGCGGCATGGGCTGAATGTTTATTTTTCATTCGGTAATGCGATATGCCTTAATCACAAGCAGGCACGACAATGCGTTAAGGAACTGCCACTTGAACGATTGTTAACGGAAACGGATGCACCTTACCAGCCGCAAAGGGGTAGGGCATTCTCGAGCTATGCAGACTTGCCCATAATTTTAAACGAAATGGCACTTTTGCGAAATGGCAATGCGAAAGAAATAGAAGAACAAATTGATATCAACTGGCATAGAGTATTTGAGTCCGGCCATTGTTGAACTTGCACCAGGGGTGTATTATAGCATCACCATGTCGCATAGACACTTCGCCAAAATAATGCGCTGCAGGCGAAAAAGCAATTTTACCGCTTGCAGTATCGACAAAGCATATATCAGAAACAGTGTTGTCTTTATTTAGTGTGCAGTCAATGAGTTGTATATCAGTATTACTAACTACAGCATTTATGCCCAGCTCGCAGGCGATGGACTTATCAATAGTATCGGCATTGGCGGTATACAAAATCAGTTTCGGAGCAGCGGCACTGTGCATCATTCTTGTTTTACCTTGCAGGAATGATGCAAAACACTGCCAGCTTTGCGGAAAATCAATTGCAGAAAAGACAATTGCATCGGGGGCTATTTCATCAATATTATCCATTGCCTTCACCGTTGATGCGTATTGTATTAATTCCATTGCAGGAAGGAAAGAAAGGCCTTTAATTAATACGGCTGTCTTATCATCGGCAGCGACTAAAAGTATTTTCATTCTGTCCCCAGGTTTACAACAAGGTAATCAACGATATACCAAACGGTATTCCTTCGTTCAAGATAGTAGGTGTAACGTTTGCTTTCGACATAGTTTCCTACCCTGAAGTGTTCGTCTACAATAACTGTTCCTTCGGTCATATTGTAAGTGGTTTTTTCTATGTTATAACTCATTGGAATAGTAACAATATCGCTGTCTACAATTTCTGTTTGCAGGCTGCTTCGGTAATTGGCCAGTATCCGCTGCCTGCCTTCTTCGCTTTCTACATTCCACTGCCTTGCATGGCTTGCATCCCGAAGATACATCGCCTGCAGGTCAAGATACAAAAAGAACTTTTCCCATTGGCCTTTTTGCCGGGCATCCAATGTCCAGGCGATAACCTCGTCCGGTGGAATCGATGCTCTTTGCAGCACGGCGTTTGTTGCTTCGTCAAGCGGAATGGGAAGGCCCTGTTCGTCGTATATCTTTGCAGGCCGTAAATGCAAGGCAAGCCTGTTTGACAACTGCACTGTTTGTGAATTAATTAAATCGGGGAAAATCTTTGCCTGAATAATATAGTTCCCCGCTTCTTCAAGATTAACATAGTCCTGAATGTTTTCGGTAAAAGAAAAGGTTTCGCCGGTGTCGATTGCCACATCGCGGTAATAGATTTGTCCCGAGGCGCTTCGTTTTTGCACCAGTTTTACCGGCATAGCTATACTGCGGTTGCTGAGGCTCCGTGCATCAAAGTCGAGCGAAAAAGCCCGGTCCGCTGCCAGCTTAAAATGATAGGTTTCCGGCCCATTGTTTGTGATGCTAATCATCACCTGAATAGGGGCGTCTTTCAAAAAATAAACCTTCTGGTCATAAAAGCGTATATTCACAGCGATGTTATCCGGATTGTTTTGGGCAAAGAGACTACCTGAAATAGTAAAAAGAAGGCAGATTATAGAAACCGCTTGTAAAAATCTGATTTTCATACTATAATATCGGCACAATGAAGGTAAATATTGAATGAAAAATAGAAAAATAGCTCACGCAAAGCCGCAGAGACGCAAAGAATCCCCCCCTTGCGCCTTTGCGCCTTTGCGTGAGCTTCTTCTTGTATGTTTACTAGCGATGACCTGTTCCCTTTACGCGCAGCGAATAATCTCGACTGCGCCGTCTAACACTGAGATTATTAGCGCCCTCGGCTATGCGGACAAGCTGATTGCCGTTGATCCTTATTCGAGTAAAATCCCTGGCGTGCCACAGGGCCTCCCTCTGATTGACTTTGCGTCTCCCAATGCGGAGGCGATCGTCGCAATGCAGCCGGATATTATTTTTGCCTCTGAAATTAACCGAAGCGGGGCGGGGGACGACCCTTTTAAGCTGCTTCGGGAAATGGGTATACACATTATATATATACCAACAGCCAATAGTATAAAGGACATTTATTCTGATATAAACCAAATAGCACAGAGCCTGCATGCAGAGCCGAAAGGCCGGGCCATAGTGCAGGGGATGCAGGCCGAGCTTGCATCTATTGCCGCTGTGGGGAAGACCATTAGGCAGAAGAAAAAAGTGTATTGGGAAGTATCTTCGTTTCCCAATCCGGTGTCTTTTGGCAGCGGGGTGTATCTGAATGAAATAATTGAACTCGTAGGGGCCGAGAACATATTTGCAAAAGAAAAAGGCTGGTTTTCCCCTTCGGCAGAAAATATAATCATTGCAAACCCTGATGTGATACTTGAGATGTTCTATGAGGCAGGGAACACTGCGTCACAAGGCCTTGCAAGGCGGCCGGGGTTTCAGGTTATTAAAGCGGTGAAAAACAAGGCGCTATATATGATTGATGCAGACAGTGCGTCCCGTACTTCACCGGGCATTGTAAAGGCGATAAAAGAAGTGGCACATTCTGTGTATCCGGAGTATTATGACTAGGAAGTTTCTACAAGGGCGCTCAGTAATTGTGCTGTCAGCGATTGTGTCATTGCTCATACTGGCAGTGGCTGTGTCTATTGGAAGTGTCTCTATCAATATAGCAGACACAATTCGTGTTATACTAGCAAAAATAACAGGCAGAGAGGCCAATGTAGCAGAAACTATTGGCCCTATCGTGTGGAACCTGCGTTTACCCCGTGTGCTGCTTGCCTTTCTTGCAGGCGGGGCCTTATCGGTCTGTGGTGCAGTCTTTCAGTCTGTTTTAAAAAACCCCCTTGCCTCGCCCTATATACTCGGTGTGTCTACCGGGGCCTCTTTGGGGGCTGCCATTATTATGCTTACAGGCTTTGTGCTGCCTTTTCTGGGCGGCCTTACACTGCCCCTTGCAGGCTTTGTGTTCGGTTTTGGTTCAATGCTTGTTGTGCTTGCTTTTTCACGGGCAATAGATAAAAGTATTTCGAACAATACCATTATTCTGTTTGGTATGGTCTTTTCGCTTTTTATAAATGCCATACTTACTACCCTTGCCGGCCTTTACCGCGAGGAATTGCGCAACCTTTTTTACTGGCAGATGGGTAGTTTCTCTTTAAAAGGCTGGTCGTCCGTCGGCATTCTCTTTCCCTTTGTGCTTATTGCATGTGCCGGCATCTGTCTTTTCGCAAAAGAAATGGATATCCTGACCTTTGGTGAAGAAGAGGCAATGGGAATGGGCCTTGATACAAAAAAAGTGCGCATTCTGCTGCTCTTTCTTTCATCATTATTAACCGGCGCTGTTACAGCCCTTTGTGGGGCAATCGGCTTCATCGACCTTGTTGCCCCTCATCTTGCCCGGAAATTCGTCGGCTCGCGGCATAGCCTTGTTATCCCCGAATCCTTTTTCCTCGGCGGCAGCCTCCTCGTCCTCTCAGACCTTCTTGCACGAACAGTAATCAGCCCCCTCGAACTCCCCGTAGGCGCCGTCACCGCAATCATCGGCGCGCCCTTCTTCGCTTGGGTTTACTTCAGAAGAAGATAGATTTATAAGTCTCACGAGTTATCTAACGACAACTCCGCGCCTCCGCGTGAGAATATTCTTAAATGATTTTGCCCTGCAATAATAAAAGACCCTTGCGGAATTTCTGAAATTCTGTTATACTTCATCGTATGAATAGAGGAAATCGCCCTAAAAAACTCCCCATCGGAGTAGAATTCTTTGATGAAATGATTAGTGGAGGCTATTGGTATGCCGATAAGACCCTCATGATAAGGGATCTTCTTGATACGGGGACAAAAATCCGCCTCATCACCCGGCCCAGGCGCTTCGGGAAGACACTCAATATGAGCATGATTCGCTGCTTCTTCGACATCGATATGGATAGCCGCCATCTCTTCGAGAATCTGGCCATTGCCAAAGAGGATGAGGGGGCTTACCTGGAGCGTCTCAATAGCAATCCGGTATTGACCATCACCTTGAAAGAGGTCAAAGGGCTTAGTTATGAGTCGGCGATAAAGCAGGCTTACGCTGAAATTGATAAGGAAGTCATACGGCATAAGTATCTCCTTGATTCAGATAAGGTTGATCAGAATTACCGGGAAAGTCTACAGGCGCTGTATGAGAAGAGAGCGGAAAAAGAAGACTATATTAGGGCATTTTGGCTTTTATCCCAAGCGTTGGAACAATACCACGGGAAGAAAACAATCGTTCTTATAGATGAATACGATGTTCCCCTGCAAAAGGCTTGGGTAGCTGAACCTCCTTACTATGATGAAATGGTTCCCTTTATCTCGAAATTCATGGGTAACTGCCTGAAAAGCAACGACGCTCTTGAGTTTGCCGTCGTTACCGGCTGTCTTCGTATCAGCAAAGAAAGCATCTTTACCGGGCTAAATAACTTTGGCGTGTATTCCCTCGTGGATAAGCCCTTTTCTTCATATTACGGCATAACCGAGGGAGAACTGGACGAAGCGCTTGCCGAGTATGGTCTTGAAAAGTATAAGAGGCGTATACGAAAATGGTATAATGGCTACCTTTTCGGTGAAACGACGGTCTACAATCCCTGGAGCGTGCTGAATTACATCAACAGAACAATAGAAGCCGGCGACTACGACTGTGTCGCCTTTTGGGCAAACACCAGCGGTAATGATGTGGTGCAAACTCTCGTAGAGAAGGCCGGCGCCAGGGAGCGGAACGACCTTGAAACCCTCCTCTCGGGCGGCAAAATTACAAAGATGATAAAGAGGGAAGTTACCTTCGCTGATATGTATAAGGATTTGGATAACATCTGGAACCTGCTTTTCTTTACCGGCTATCTAAAGAAGGCCGACAAGAAGCCCTGGAAAGCAGACGGTTATATAGCACTCTCAATTCCAAACGATGAGGTGATGTATATCTACCGGAATTTTATCAAGGAATGGTTTAATAGCAGTCTTGCAATAAGCAATCATGATGATTTCATAAAGGCTTTTTTTTCCTCAGATGAAAAAGCAATTACCGTTGAGTTGAATCGAGCCTTGCTCAATAGCATTAGTTTTATGGATAATGCAGAAAACTTTTATCATGGTTTTATTCTGGGAATGCTGCATGGCCTTACAAATGAATATCAGGTGAAGTCAAACCGAGAAACCGGAAAGGGAAGAAGTGACATATTGGTCTACAGTGCGCTGAATAAGAGTTTCGCCGTAATACTCGAACTCAAGGTTTGTCCCACAGTGAAGCATCTTGACAAGGCCTGTGATGAAGCTTTAAAGCAAATTGAGGACAAGAACTATGCCGCCGAACTTGATGACCTTGGCTTTACCAATATCCATAAGATGGGCATTGCATTTTGCAACAAGGAATGTATGGTTAAGAAGGCTTGAGTGAGAGTATTTGGAGCCTGTAAATAAGTTTGTGTAAATGGTCATAATCCGGTATAATGACCGGGAGGAGAAAATTATGGCCAAAAGGACCAAAGAGAAGGACCAACTGGATGAAATTCTAGACCAGTTGG
>JAISIL010000060.1 GCA_031262035.1 Spirochaetaceae bacterium
TTGATGTTGCCATAATCACCTCCACCTTTCATAGGGACTAAAATCAAATTTATACTCGCCACCATGGGCGTCTTTGGGTTCGTCAAAAATTATTTCATCAAACTCGTAGGTTTCCGGTAAGAGATAGAGTTCTGCCGTTACGGCCAGTTGTTCGCCGATGAAGCGCACTAAAAAGGATATGCTGCCATCGTCTTCGATTCTTCCGCCGCCGATACGGTAGGATTTTGGCGCTACTTCTTTTAGAGCTGTATCAGGTTCTGTAATTGTTTCAGCTCTTTTTGTTTCGTCAGTCTTTTCAGTCTCTGTAATCTCGTCAGTCTTTGTAGCATCTTCAATCTTTGTAGTTTCTTCAGTCTTTGTAGTATCCGCAGTCTCTGTAGTCTCTTCAATCTTTGTAGTATCCCCAGTCTCTGTAGTCTCTTCAATCTTTGTAGTTTCTTCAGTCTTTGTAGTTTCTTCAAGCTTTGTAGTTTCTTCAGTCTTTATAGTCTCCGGAGTCTTTCCTTGCATAAGGTCATCAAGTATCTTTTTGGCAGAAGTGAAGGACTCGGCATTTGCTTGGCCCTGGCCTAATTCGCCGATGACCGTATCGGCAGGATAGCGGGGGGCTTCGGATTGATTTGGGCGCAAGAGAGCTTGTGGTATTCCGGCGCTCTGAGCATAAAGACCGGCTGGAATTAATAAAAACACAAGAAAAAGAACTTTCATCTTATATAATATATCGAAAAAAAACAAAAAAAACTAGAGGGTTTTAATTCAATAGGTATTTTTGTCCATGTTTTGGAAGGCGGCACGAACATCTGCTATCTGTTGGAGCTGTCTTTTTATGGTGCGGCCATAATTGAGTTTGCCGGTTTCGATTTGTGTTGCTTCTTCTTGCCAATAATGAGCATTATCGAGGTTAAGCCAGCGAAATTTAGGGTCTTGGGCTTTTTTTGAGGCTTCCAGGGCAAGATTCCAATAGTAAAGTGCCATATTGTAACAGTTTTCTGCCGTTTTGAGGCTGTCTAGGTTCTGTTCTTTCCAGGGGGCATTGTAAAAATAGGCGGCGAATTTATTGTAGCCGTTCCCCAGGGCAATGTGCTGGTCGGTCATTTTCAGGTAGAGGTGCATGTTAAAGAGATTCCGGTATTTTTCCCATTCCTCAGTTGTAGTAATGGTGGCGAGGGCATACAGGGGATTGCAAAAATCGGCATTGATTGCTTTTTCCAGCCAATATATGTTTTCCATAATGTCGTCGGGTGCAGCATTGTAATGCTGGTGGTAGAGCTTGTAGAATTGTTCTTTGTAAAGAATAGGATAGGCTGAAGCCTGACTTATAGCGAGGAGAGTAAAGATTGCGCAGGCTAGAAATCTTTTCATCGTTTCATTATCGG
The DNA here is from genome assembly GCA_031262035.1 of Spirochaetaceae bacterium. GTDB lineage: Bacteria > Spirochaetota > Spirochaetia > Treponematales > Breznakiellaceae > JAISIL01. Next base: position 1,377 of record JAISIL010000060.1, read on the forward strand.
TAGATTTTTTAAATATAATCAGTGATAATCTGCTCTATTGTGCGGCTGATATCTTCTATTGGCAAGGCGGCGTCTATTGTTATAAGGCGGCAGTCTGTATCTTGTGCTGCATATTCGGGGATTATGCTCTTGTAGGCTTCCCGGGCACGCTTTTGGAAGTCTAAATATTCAAAAATTTCTTTTTCCGGGCGGTTTTCCATTCGCTTGGCGGCAATTTCAGGGTCAATGTCGAAAAAAAAGAGGATTTGGGGCAGGGGAAAGTCCTTGTTTAAAGTTTTTGGGAGGCTGAACCCGCATTCAAGGCCCTGGTAAACAAGGCTGGAAGGTGTATAACGGTCGGAAATGCAGATAAGGCCCTTGTTACAATGCTCGACAATGCCGCCTACCCCATAGAGGTGCTCGTTTCGGTCATCTGAAAAGAGGCGAGCCAATTCTTCGGGCGAAGCTTTCTCCCGGCCTTTTAGTATATGCCTTATTCTTTTGCCTGTTTCGCCGTCTGAAGGCTCGGCCGTAAACCAAAATCTGTTTGGCATTACCAACTGTTTCGTGGATACTTCTTTTAGCCTGTCTATCTGCGTGCTGGTGCCCGCACCATCGAGACCTTCAAATACGATAAATCTATGCAATACCATAATTTATGCCGATAATAAGATAAGGAATAATTGTTTCCTTGGGCTGCAATTAGCCTTAAAATTTATTATAATGAAAGAGTTAGTGTGAAGCAAGAGGCAGTGAACAAAAAATTTGATATTCTCATGTTGATAGCGGTTTTGCTGCTTGTTTCGCTGGCAGTCTGGGGATTAAGGTCGATTGCCTGGAATCGCATAGAGAAGGGGCTGGATGCCTTTGTTGGCGCTCTGGAAAAAAGTATTGGCCTTGAGCTGGAGTATAAAAAGGCTGAACCGAATTTTATTAAAAACCTTGATGTAGATGGTTTAAGTTTCTATGCAGGGGATGCGCCTCTGCCTGTTCTGACTGCGGGAAAGACACATATTAGCTGGTCGCTTTTAGGTTTGATTAACGAGGGATACAGAAATGCTGTGCATACTATAACATTGGATGATATAACAATAAATATAGACAGCGCTTATAATAAAGAGTATGAAAGATTTTTTGAATGGATGAGCTCCGGGCCGCCTTATGGTCTTTTCGATAATCTCTTGCCCCGTGATTGCAGTATTAATTTTACAAACCTCAAGTTCAATTTTATTGATAAAGACCGCAGGGCAGAAGTAAAAGTAGAATCTTTTCATGCTGCTATGCGCAATGATGTGTTTGTGTTTGCTGCCAACATGGGCGGTAATACAAGTGGTATAAACTTAAGCACTAAATTCAGTGGTATTTTTCATATTAATAGCCGTCATGGTTTTGTTTCCGGTTCTCTTCCCGGGGCCTCTATTGTGCAGAACAATGCAACATCGTCCATGAGTGCAAAAACATGGCGGCTTGAGTTTGATGAAAAGACTGTTCAGGGGAGTGTTCCGGCCCTTGCGGTGGATTTTGGCGATGATAAGACTGTTGTAGTTTCCCTGCAGGATATTGTAGCAGAGTTTGGAGAAAAAGGAACTGAAATAAAAACAGAAAATCTGTTAATAAAAGGCAATGATAAGTTAAAAGGTATTACACTTAATGCAGGGAATGTCGGTGTTTTGCTGAATAAGGGAGATATTAGTTTTAACACAGATATTGGTATTAATGTTACTGCCTTACAGCTTGTCGATGAATCTATGGCTATTCCTTTACCCTGGAAGGTTTCCGGGCATGTTGATGGCACAGGCAACATGCAGAATAGTTTGTTAAACCTTAATGCAGATGTAAAGCAGCTAAGTGTTGGAAATAAAGACAATGGTTTTGTGCTTAATGAATTTATAACACGCTTAGGTTTTTCGAAAGAGCACAATGAAATAAGCATGAGAAATAAATCGGGGGATTTGAATGCTTCTGTCTTTATTGATAATAGGAGTCAACATGCAGCTGTTCAATTTACTAAATTCCATGGTGAGAATCTTTTTGTTACAAGTTCAAGACGGGGTATTTCTTCTTTGCTTAGGAACCTGCACGCTGATGGTAATATACTGTGGTCAAGAACAGGGGGAAAAGACCTTGTTGAAGCTGATATGAAGAATTTTGGTTTTTCCGATAATAATGGTTTTAGTGGTTATTACCGCATTGAGGCAGTGAATAATGGTTATAGTATTACAAGCCGTGATGCAGCTGTTGGCAAGGTGCCGATTGAAAATCTGCATGGCGATATTACTGTTCTTGGAAATGATTTTACCTTGGACTTATCTGCAAACCAGGTAAACTTACAGGGATACTATGCTGCAGAAACGGAAGATGAAGGTGCAACGCTGGAATTGAGTACCAAACTTACTGATGTCCTCTTGGATAAACTCTATGAATTAAGTAAATTGTTTACCAATTATGGCGATTTATCTTCTGAAGCTCAGAAAATAGCCGAAAATTCTATTGTAAATGCCACTGTGTTTATTTCTACCGATTTGGCACAACGTTTTACCTATAATTGTTCTGATTTTGATTTAAAATTAAACGATATTGCTGATGTATCCCTTTCGTTTAGCGGAAATCAAAGCTACTTTGAGGTAATTGAAGGAGATGTTTTATTTGGAAAGGGTGAAAAGGTAGAGCTTAGCGGGCGTGCAGATTTTGCTAATACAACCAGTATAGCAGCAAATATAAACTATGGTGAATCCGCTTATAACCTGAATGGAACATTCGGGAATGACGGTGCTTTTCAATTTGAAGGCTCCTATGGGCTTTTTGGAACTATTATTCCTTCAGCTTCGGGTGGAATAAGCGGGTATATTCAGACTGAGAATTTCCCGCTGCCTATTTTAGGTGATGATATAAATGCTTCTCTTCCCCGGCTTGATTGTGAAGTAAATGTCTCTGCAAATAATTTTAGCGATTGGTTTTTTGATATTAATCGATTTACACTTTATGGCCTTGAAGTAGCGAGTACAAAACCACTAAATATCGATTTGAAAGGCAGGCTTGATACCCATTCGATTGATTTACATAATCTAAGTATTGCATCAGATGGCTATGAAAGTATAAGTGGTAGTCTGCTTTTAGACTATGCAGAACAGGACACAGAAAGTCTACAGCTTAATGTATCCTTGCAAGACAGTAGTGGTAATGAAGCATTACAGATAGATGCAAAAAGAAATGCGGATTCTTCCATAGAGGCGAAGGTTGATGCCGGTCAATTCAGGCTTGACCGTTTTGTAAAGACCATGGGGCTTAGCACAGTGACTACAAATGCTACTATACACTGGAAAGACGAAAAAGATTTTTCGCTTGTAGCTAATGGTATTAATTATCGTGAAGCAGCCTCTGCAGGCAGGCAAGCGCTTGGCTTCTCGGGAAATGTTGTTCTGAACCAGGATAGTTTTATTGCAGACACAGTGACTGTATCCTATGCAGAAATGCAAAGCAGTATTGCCAGGATTGAACTGTATAGAAACGAGGCGATAATTAATCTTATTAATGCACATTTTACTACACCAATGATGGCATCCCGTTTAGCCTTCGATTTTACCGGCAGCGGAAGGCTTGCTTCTTTTGCTTCATGGTCAGAATTTTCAGAGGCCTTAAACGATGTTGAGGCAGAATTGCTGGTTCGAAATGCAGCATTCTCTACATTGCAAGCGGATAAAAGTTTCCGTATTAGTTTTAACAAGCATAATGATTCAATTAGTGTGCAGGGCGGGCCGGACAATGTCTTAACTTTCTTGCGAGAGGGGGATGGGCAATTTACCGGTGAATTAAAACAGCCTTCGTATATTCGTGGGGCAGCACATGGTTATATCGACTTAAATTCAATTGATGCAGAAGTAAGCAATTTTGAACTGGAGAATGAGTTAATACGCTTGTTATTACCTGATACCAGTCCGGTGATTTTTACCGGTGGTTATTATCATGCCGATTTAGTCAGGGTTCTGGGGGCTTTGGGCGACCCAATTCTGAATGCAGATACGGTGATTGCTCATGATTTCAGCATGAATTTACCCTTGTTCTTACAAAGCGCTTTAGGACCGGTTTCTTTTGCCGGAAGAATGCAGGACAATGAACTATCGATTAATCCGGTGACTGTTCCTGTCGGCAGCGGTGCAGGTTTGGTAAGCGGGACACTCAATTTTAGCCGCTGGGTGCCGGAGATCATCAATTTGGATATTTCGGCAGCGGAGGCTACAGCGTTGCCTGCACAGTTTTCGGTGAATGGAATAATTGCACGGGGCGAGGCTTGGGGGGATCTGCAGTTTAATATGAGTTCTGATGAAATACAGACAGGCGGTGAACTGTGGCTGCAAAATACCGATATAAACCTTGACCTGGATACTTTAAGCACTTCGATGAGTAAAGAAAAACAGATGTCTGGTAGAACCTTGAGCACCGATTTCCGGATTCATTCAGGCAGGCATGTGAGTTTTACCTATCCGAATGAGGATATGCCGGTTATTCAGGCTACGGCGGCTCTGGGGAATACGCTGCTTGTCCGATTCGACGAGGCCTCCGGCGCCCTCAGGCTTATCGGGGATATCAGGCTTTTGAGCGGCGAGATTTATTACTTCCAGCGTTCTTTCTTTATCAGAAGCGGGACGCTCTCGTTTAATGAAACTGAGTTGCAGGTGAATCCAAGGTTGAGTGTTCGGGCCGAAATGCGGGATATTTTCGAAGGACAGACGGTAATTATCAGCATGATTGCCGATAATGCCCCATTGTTCAATCTGCAACCCCGCTTTGAGTCGAATCCGGCCTTAAGCCAGGTGGAAATCCTCTCGCTTATGGGTCAGAGCGTCATGGGTAGTGA
>JAISIL010000087.1 GCA_031262035.1 Spirochaetaceae bacterium
GTATAAGGAGGCTGGGGAATAATGCAGGATACATGGATTGACAAAACCGACACGGTAATCCGGGACGATATAGTTTCGATTGCCAAAACGAACACAGGCCTCACCAACTTCAAAAGCACAGGCATCCTGCGCGGCTTCCTTGAAGTGATAGCGCAGGTTGTGTTTTTCATATACAAGACGGCGATCAACCCGATATACTCCAACGCCACGTTAGACAAAGCGACCGGAGTGTTCCTTTCGTTCTGGGGGCTTGCGCTGGGCGTGGTAAGAAAAAGCGACAACCGCGCCGCTGGTAATTTTACCGGGCATTCATACGGAGAAGGCAACGTGCCGCAAGGCGCGTGGATATATGTGGACGGAACGGAACTGCGTTACAAGGTCATGGCGAAAACAAACTTCACCGCCAACAGCGACTTTTCAATTCCGGTTCAAGCTGAATTCTCCGGGAGCGATTACAACATCGGAAGCGGGATGCCGCTGAGGTGCAACCGCGTTGTGGCCGGGCTTGACTCGGTTACCGTTGCCGACAACTGGCAGTCCACCCTCGGTGAAAACACCGAGGAAGATGAAAGCTACCGGGAGCGCATCAAGAACCGCTGGAGAAGCCAGACGATGGGCGACACGAAGGAAACATACAGGTATTACGCTGAGGCGGTCGCCGGGGTCAGGGCGGCAAAAATAATCAGAACCCCGCGCGGGCCGGGAAGCACCGATGTCGTTATCGCCTCGGTAACCGGGCTTCCAACACAAGACCTCCTGAACGCTGTCGAGCAGAACCTCTACGACCACGAATTGATGGGATTCGACGTGCAGGTCAAAGCCCCGACAGTTGTCAATGTTGACGTGCAGATTGAATTCACAGGCGATGCTGACGAGGCCGATGTCGCTCTCATCGCCGAGCAGTATGTTCACGACTTGGGCATCGGCGGACGCTTTGCCATTAAGGACTTGTACGCGCTGTATGAACCGCTCGGACTGGACACTGTTGAAATTATATCTCCGGCGCGTGACGTGCAGGCCGAGGAAGCAAGTGTAATTATTGCCACTGTAGAGGCAACAAAGGTAGAGGGATGAACGAAATAAAAGACCTGATAGAAAAGACAATCAACCCGCCGGGCATTCTCAAGAAAAACCGAAAGGCGTTGTTTGACACCATCAGGGATATTTACAATCTCGTGCGGACGGACGCTCTCACCGCCTTCAATGCGCACTTCCCCTATCTTGCCGACAGCAAGAAGCTTGAAGAACATGGCGAAGCCCTTTTGATTCCCCACCTCCTGCATGATACTGAAGCTGAATACCGGGAGCGCGTTGCCACGGCCAGTTTCTTTTTAATGAAAGCCGGGGAACGCCAGTATATCATGGGGCAGTTGGAAGAACGCTTCCCTAACCGTTATAAAATCATTGAAGAGTTTTTGAACATCCATCTCAAGGTGACCGACCTCACCGATGATGAACGCCAGTGGGCTTTGGAGCTTCTTGACAGCCTTCTCAATCCGGTAATTTACACCGAGCTTTCAGAATGGTTTCACTACATCGAAAACATCAGCCTTTTTGACAACGCCGCTTATACCATCGACCGTGGCGATATCGATTTCTTTGAGGAAAAAATACTTCGTGACGGCAGGATACTCCGGGACGGAAAAACAATTTACAACAGGAAGGTCAAGGTTTACCGTGACGGTTATTTCCAAAGGAACGGTCGGTACGGACGCACAGGCGAGTATGAATTCCCGGACACGAATGTAATGCGGCTCCCGCTCACGCGGGGAAGCGGATACCGGGATATATTCACCGCGACCTATAAAAAACTTTTCAGCGATACCCAATATGGCGCGGCACCCAGAGACGGCTCGCATCCGCGTGACGGCTCGTGGCCGCGCGGATGGGCGACCGCCTTTGAAATAATTCCGCCGCTTGCTTTTTCCAACACTGAAATCGAAAGCCTTCCCTCCGCTGATTTGTATCCAACGAAGGTTCAAAAAGACATGAGCGACACCCACGTCAACAGCATACTGAGGGACGGTTCCCGGCCCCGGAACGGAATGCTCCAGAGGGCGAACATCGTTGACGAGGCGTATCTCAACTATACCGCGCCGATGAGCGATGCGGCGGTGTATAAAATATGGCGGGACGGCAAACTCCCGCGTGACGGTTCAGGGAAGCGTACAGGTTTCGGCGATAAGAGCATGGCCGAACATACCGGGGAACAATGGACGGTGGAGCCGCTGGTTGACAACGTGCGGGAGAGCGAAGCCGTGCTTGACACCATTCAAAACAATTCAAGCGACACTTATGTCAACAGTATTTTGCGGGACGGTTCGCGGCCCCGGAACGGCGAGCTTTCAAGGTCGAACATTCACGACACTGACGCGATGCGTTACAAGGCCGCCGCCATGCGGGAGACCGTGCAATATAAAGTGTGGCGGGACGGACGCATGGTTAAGCGGGACGGGAGCGGGACACGCACAGGTTTTGGCAATGCCGGAATTTATGAAATGGATATCGCCAACATTAAACTGCCGCAAGAAAGCGACCTTGAAACAGTGCTTGACCAGGCATTTAATCCCATGCTCACAAACTATTCAAGCGACCTTTTTCAAAACACCATAATGAGGGATGGTTCACGATTAAGGGATGGCAAAACATACAGAAGCAATTTTATTGCGGACGCTAACTATTCCCAAATGACGCTCGCCGCCATGCAGGAACAGGCAAGCATAGACGAGGAATTTAACGCCGGAATGAGGAAGCATCATTTCCGAAACGGCGAGTATTTGAGGGACGGTTCAATATTGCGTGACAGCATGATGTTGTTACCGTTGTAATAAATATCTTTCCATAGGAGGTTAATTATGGAAGAGCAGAAGAAAAATGGAAGCCGCGTAACGGTTACGGAACAACAGCCCTTGAAGGGCATCCTGCGTTACACGATTTTCAAGAACGGCGTTCCGATTGAGAAGTTCGAAGACAAGAACCTCATCGTGGACGGTGCCAGACTGCAAATGGCGCACCTCATTGCCGGGGATACCGCCAGCCGCAGTATCAACCGCATCTCGGTTGGCACCAACGGAAACGCTCCGGCAGTGGGCGACACCGCCATCACCGGAGCGTTCACGAAAGCCGTCACTGGATTCACCTATCCGGCAAACGGCCAGGTGCAGGTAAACTGGAAGCTGGAGACCAGCGAGGCCAACGGCATGGCCATCAGGGAGTTCGGGCTTATTTGCGCAAACGGAACGCTCTTTGCCCGGCGCATCAGGGCGAACCCGATTTACAAGGAATCGGATATATCCATCGAAGGTGAATGGATTATCATTTTTTAATGGAGGCTAGACATGGCGAATTTAATTGAGTCCGGGTTATATGAACCCGGCATTTACCAGTGGGAAGTTTCTGACGGCCCTGAAGGTGGCGTTGACGGAATTGACAATGTGCCGACACGCCAGCTTGCGTCTCGTGCGGGGTTCCTTAACGATGCCCGGCTCACACTTCACATTGCCGGGAAGGGGCGCAACCTTCTGACCGTGCTGGGCGTTTCCAACATCACTCAGGCGATGGCCGAATTGCGAAGACGGTGCAACAATAACGGCGAGATTGACTCTTCCAAGATTCCCGACTTTAGAGGGATAAGGGAAGGTGACTACCTTGACCTTATCGACCTTTCAGGCATCGCCGCCAGCGTATGCAACGGTGCGGGCCAGGCGTGGAATAACACCTATAAGAATAACCGCATCATCATTGTCGGCTTCAACACCTACAAATATGTCGGCGATACGGACAACACGAAAAACCATATTCTGTTCCAGTTTGCCAACGTACCGTTGAGAGCGAGGATGAACCCGACCAACGACAACACTGGCGGTTATTCCGTGAGCGAAATGCGGGTGTTCCTTGACGGCTTGAACGGAGACGGCACAGGAGACTTTGTCTACACTGATCCCGCACCGGACAATCCGGTTATTGCCGGAGCGTTCCTGAATGCCCTTAAAGCGCAAATTGGAAATTACATTCTTCCGATTCGCCGCCTGCTTGACGGTTCGACATTCAACGGTACCCAGACATGGGCCTGGAAGACGTACTCCCTGTTCTTGTTGAGCGAGGAGAATGTATACGGCTCATCCGCATGGGGCAGGAAGGATTACGGTGATGGGCAGAAAGTCCTGCTTCCCTACTACGCAAACTCGTGGGAGAAGCGCAGAAAGAATTACAACGGGAGCCGCGATAGCTGGTGGCTGATGACTCCCTATTCTTTGTCTGCGGCCCATTTCGCTGCTGTCACCGGCACCGGTCATTCCTACTACTCCAATGCGTCTGCGGCGTTGGGCTGCGCCCCCGATTCCGTGAGGCGGCACACGGTAGGTCGCATGCGACCGAGCCGTCCAACACAGAAGGAGAGAACGTCCTGTTGTGATGCCGGAAGGCATTGCACAAATATCCGCCTTGATACATCCGGGCGAACGCTTCTTGCATGGCAGGGGAATTGCGAATACCCTGTTTCATGCCCGGTGATGTTACGCGGCATAGCTCGCAGACCGAAGCGGTTATGGGGTCAGTACAGACCCATTCAAGACCACACGGATGCCGCACAAGGCTTTTTTTGCAAACCACGTTCTGGGAGGAACTGTATATAAATGACCAGCGTTGAAAGAAAAGCGGGAAGATATGAAAGGCGCAAAGCCGCCCGCGAAGCCAAAAGAAATGAGAAGCTCACCGCGTTTGATGACTTCAACCAGGTCGCGGACGCGGATAATCTCTTTGCCTCTTTCAATAGGTCAAAGCTAGGAGTGTCGTGGAAGGAAAGCGTCCAGCGTTATGAGGCCAACGCCATGCGGAATATCGCCGACACGAGAAAAAAACTGCTGGCCGGGCAGAGTGTCCAGTCGGGCTTCATGGAGTTCACATTAAACGAGCGCGGGAAAATAAGGCATATAAAGAGCGTCCACATTTCGGAACGTGTTGTGCAGAAATGCCTGTGCGACTACTGCCTGAATCCCATCCTCACCCGGCCTTTAATTTATGATAATGGAGCGTCCATAAAAAACAAGGGCGTTCATTTTGCCCTGAAGCGGCTCATCGTCCACCTCACAAAGTTTTATAATAATAACGGAAGGTCAAACCACGGCTACGCCCTGCTGGTGGATTTCTCCAAATTCTTTGACAGCATCGACCACGCCGTCCTCTTCCAACTGCTTGAGAAGCAGATAACCGACCAGCGCGTTCTTGCCCTTACACGCTCCTTTGTTTCTGTGTTCGGCCCCGGCAAGTCCCTCGGCCTCGGAAGCCAGGTATCGCAGACCGCCGCTATATTCTACCCGAACACGCTCGATCACTATATCAAAGAGCAACTGCGCATTAAATACTATGGCCGCTACATGGACGATATGTACCTAATTCATTCCGACAAGGATTACCTGAAGCACTGCCTTTCTGAAATCAGGCGGATTTGCGCGGAACTCAAAATTACCATCAACGAGCGTAAAACACGGATTGTGAAACTTTCAAGCGGCATGGAATTCCTGAAGGGCAGATACTTCCTTCAGGAGTCGGGCCGAGTTCTCCGCCGCCCCGGAAGGGATTCAACTATCCGCATGAGGCGGAAATTAGTTAAGTTCAAAGCCCTTATAAACGAGGGTAAAATGGCGGTTGAAGACCTCCGCACAGCCTACCAGTCATGGCGGGGAAACTACCGGAGGCGGTTCAACGCTTATTACCAAGTGCGTTATATGGACATGCTTTATAACAGGCTGTTCATTTTTGATAGAGATACCATAGGAGGTTAATTATGGTGTATTTAGCGAAGAAGAATGGTGAGGTGGTTCACCACACCGACAAGGCGGCTATGAAAGCCCTTGATGGCATTTCAAAGGCTGACATGGAAGTCGAAGACGATGTTTTCGAAGCCGCAGGAGGCCTCGCCCGAATCATTGACGGCGAAATCTTTTTAGGCAAAACCGATGCCGAGAAGACCGCCGAGGCGAACGCCGAACGCTCCGCCGAAATCAACAGGGAACTGGCGGCGATTGACGCGAAGTCCGCGAGGGCTTCCCGCGCCGTGGCCATCGCCGTATCCGAGGGCAGAACCCCGGACGCTGGCGATGTCAGCAAGCTCACGGGCTTGGAGTCCCAGGCCAATGCGCTCCGCACTGAACTGGCAGGGCTGGCTCAGGCGGCATGATTGTTTTGGAATTATCGCCAATGGCGGTAAGATAAAACGGGCAGAAACCCGGCTGGCTCGCACCAGCCGGGCAGGGCGCATCACCGCTAAGTTCGCGCCCCCGGATTGCTCCGATTTAATCCTGCCCGAACCCGTCATGACCGGGCACTTAAATTATCGGCAATCCCGCCTTCAGGTTTAGCCCCAAAACTTTTTAGGAGGGTCTATGAAGACACCAATTAGTTACTACGGCGGGAAGCAGACGCTCTCGTCAATCATTCTGGGGCTTATTCCAGAACACCGGATTTATTGCGAGCCGTTCCTCGGCGGCGCGGCAATATACTTCGCAAAGGAGCCGTCCGAGGTTGAGGTCATTAACGACACCAATGACGAGCTTATCAACTTCTATGAAGTGCTGAAGACGAACTTCGCCGCGCTGGAAAAGGAAATCAGCATCAGCCTTCACAGCCGCAAAAAGCACCATGACGCTCAGGTCATCTACGCGAACCCGGACATGTTCGACCGGGTCAAAAGGGCTTGGGCGGTGTGGATGCTGGCCAACTCCAGCTACGGCTGTATGCTGGACGCGACTTGGGGGTACGACCGCACTGGCGGCACCAGCAAGAAGCTCAGCAACAAGCGGGAAGCGTTCACCGAGGATTACGCAATCCGGCTTCAGAACACCCAAATCGAATGTGCGGACGCGCTCCGTGTCATCCGAAGCCGGGACATGCCGGACGCGTTTTTCTATGTCGACCCGCCCTATGTCGGCACCGACCTCGGCCACTACGATGGCTACACGCAGGACGATTTTGACAACCTGCTGAAGCTGTTGGAGACCATTAAGGGCAAGTTCCTCTTGAGTTCCTTCAAGAACGCGTCCCTCGACAAGTTCGTGAAGCGGAACGGCTGGACATCGGTAGGCTTGAAAATGGCATCACCCATTACCAACCGCTCCGACCACCCACGGGGCAAGGTCGAAGTGCTGACCGCCAACTACCCCTTCGAAATCAGCGTTGACCCGCGAGCGAAGAAGGAATTGGTAGAGGCCGGACTGGACGCGGAGTAAGAAAAAAGCCCCCTGCGGAGCGTTTTCGCGGGGGGCTTTAATGCGTGTTATTTGACAGTTTAGGGAAGGGCAAATTCCTAATTTTGGTGCGTTTTCTGGCTAGGTGGAATTCCTAAACCTAGTGCTTTTGTTTCCTAATTTCGTTGCGGCGTTACAATGGTTTCATCTTCCCCATAATGCGAACCCATCAGTTCATACCTGGTTACTTGGTCCAAATCCGCCTGAGGCAGAACAGTTCGCCCGTTTGATTCGGCACTTGCAATACGTATACTAAGCTTCACCAACCCGTCCGAGCCGGATTCGCTACTTTGCAATTCAAGCTCCGTAGGCATCTGGCAAGCAGCAAACAGTAAAATAAAACAAGAAACTATAGCAAAAAGTGTTAATTTGGTATTATTCATTTTTTCTCCTCCTTAATTTGCCTCTGATTTAGGCACAATCGTTATGGTAATGCGGCCTGAGCGCTTTTCTCCATTGTTATTTGTTACCACCACAACCAATTCAAAGGTATCGCCTACTGTAGACTTTGTTGTGATTGCACTAAAACCATAAGATTTATTTGTTTCTCCTGGTTGGAGCACGCCGTCCAGATACCATTGGAATATAGAATCAGTTAATGAGTATGAGTAGCCGTCTGTGTATCCGGGTTCAGCAACAGTGAAGGTCTCAGTCAAAGTTGTCTCAACAGTGGCAGTTGCGTTGCTAAACAATGTCCATTCGCTTGAATATGGTATTGTAATATACACCGGGATATCCTGGGCAGGAATCGGCGTTCCACTGAGCCTACCTCCCATAGCGCTTGCGATTCCGTCAGTAACGGATTCAATCCATACGTAGTAGAGAGTGTAGTTTGTAAGCGGTTCAAGAACAAAGGAACGAGCCTGGGAGCTAGTTTCTGTCTCGAATGCGGCTTCTTCGCGATTACTGGATTTAGTGCTCGTATATATTCGGTAACCGCTGGCTCCCGGCACCGGTTCCCAGAGAATGGTAAGTTTTTCATCGCCTACTTGTATTCGGGGCGGGAGTGATGCAACAGTAAACTGACAGGCTTTGACAAAAGCCCAGCCGCTAGAATCGGCAACTTTTACCCGCACGGAATATGTTTTTGCCTCGGTAAGTGCTGTGTTCCCTACTACAAGGTCTCCGTTCTCAATGAAAAACAGCTCGTTGTCTGTGGAGCCTTCTCCGCTGACCAGAGACCATCTGTGGTTTTCCGAGGCTCCTACCGGATTGCTGAATGAGCCTACAATAGTGTATACATCTACTACAGTTTCTAGTCCTACTTGCAAGCCTTCCACCGGCGTAAAAGTGAATCCGCTGATTCCAAGGTATTCACCATCGCCAGAATTTTCACCGACTCCACCACCATTCCCACCGCCTAAACTTGATGAATAAGGGCTGCCGTATGATATTAAAAGACCACCAGACCCCGTATGGCTTGTGATTGTGAGTTGCTCACCGCTTAGTGAAAAAGTAAAATTGCCCACCTCATAACTACCTGAACCACCATAACCTGATTGTAGTAAAGTTACCGTGTTCCCTGATACGCTACAGCCATATGGCATAATTCCGCCGCTATTTGTTATAGAGCAGTTTGAACTGCTGATTGTCAAAAGAAACTGCTCTCCGTCATGTTCGCCATACCAGGTTCCGTATACGCTGGGCGTTCCTCCATTTCCGCCTTCCTCATCATCTTCCGCTGCGATTTCTGGGTATGCAATATTAATAAAAACCTTTCCTGAATTTTCGTCATAGTGTATTGAATAGCCCTGGTAGAACTGTATACCGCTCACATTGCCTGAAAATGTGTTATCCATCCCAGTCGCAGACACCGTCATCGTGTTGGCAGGGATATAGCCGCTTTCCAGGTTAGCAGTCAGTCGTAAAATGTAGCGGGTTCCGGCTGCAGCTTTGGTAGGAACTGACCGACCACTTGAAGTCATCCATACATAATACCTTGAAACGGAACCTGGTATGGCGATATAGGGAATGCCAAGACCACCTGCCGGAGTAGTTGTAATGAGTTCATCCCTCTCCGGGGTAGCAAATGCTTCTCCCTGGACCGGCTTGAAACTACCGTTCACCGTGATTGCGGTAATTTTTTTGGTATCCGCCGCCAGGACGGTAACGGCGGCAGAGGCCACAGGGGCCGTAGTATCTGCATTGCTTACTTCGACGGTTATTTCTTTACCCGCATCGGCTTCCACTACTTTGTATGAGTAAGCTGTAGCGCCGATGATTTCTGTTTTTTCTCCCCCTGTTGCTTTCCGGTACCATTTATAATTGATGGTTCCAGTTACCAGCTTGCCGCCGGCTGTTACGGACGCATACAATGTATCGCCTATCATGGCAGTTGCAGGTGAAACGGTTACACTGTCTATTTCTGCACCCGCTTCTGCCTTATTCTCCGGAAATACCGTCCCTGCCGCCGCCGCAGCCGTGTTCACAACTACCGCAACACTGCCTGAACCACCACTAGCGCTGATAAGCTCAAGATAAGTCCCGACTTTTGCCCTAATCGTCGTGTCGTCAGAGGCGGTAAGATCATAGATGTTATCAGATGATATTGGCCCATCAACAATGCCCATGGCAATTTCGAGATCGTTGTTCTTTAAGACAAAAGAGTCCCCGGCAATCACAGCCCTGTCGCCGGCTGCACTTTCCGTGATGGTCAGGCTTAAGCTGCCGTCCTCACTGCTCCAGTTGTGGGTCACAGGCCCATTGCTACTACCCCCCGGTGGCGGACAGGCGGTAAAGAAGAGTGCCGTCATTATGATTAATGCGGTTCTGATGGTGAAAAGATACCAACTGCTGTTTTTTTCCATACTTTTCTTCCTCCAATTGAAAATATTCTTTTATATACCCAAAAGGTATAATACTATATTATCATATCAGGTATTTTACTTTTTGTCAAGTGTCTGATAGAAAAAAATAGCTATTTGTAGATATGGAGAATATGGAAAAAAGTTCAATCAAAAATACTTTAAGCCATAACATTAGGCTTCTGCGGACGAAACGTGGCTGGTCACAAGCCCAGCTTGCCGAAAAGGTGGGAACAAGTGTCAACCATATCAGTCGGATAGAAACCTCAAAAAAATGGCCCTTCCCTGATACACTTCAGCATTTGGCTGATAGTCTTGGTGTAGACGTGTATAAGCTTTTTATGAACGAAACACCCATTTCTGATAAACCTGTCGATTCTATCAATCAATATAAAGAAGATGTTAAAATGCTTTATGCTAAATACAGCAAGCGTTTTGAAAGAGCGCTGAGTAAACTTACTGCAAAACAAGCAACTTCTAATGATTAGACCCGGTTACTCGGTTTTTAATGATTCCAACCAACCGCCCTCACCATGCTTTAACCGACTGTCCCCCCTGTCCCCCGTGCGCTATGCTCGAATTTGTAATTACACGCGAGGTCTTGACGAAATTACTTTTAGCAATT
This sequence comes from Spirochaetaceae bacterium, assembly GCA_031262035.1. Classification (GTDB taxonomy): domain Bacteria; phylum Spirochaetota; class Spirochaetia; order Treponematales; family Breznakiellaceae; genus JAISIL01. The sequence continues at coordinate 10,674 of JAISIL010000087.1, forward strand.
ATACTTGAAGCATGGAACTTCAACATGAACAAAAGTTAAACCTTATGCGGAGCCTCAACTGGGGCTACAGTAATACCAGCTTTGAAGATATGCTTGCCACCATTGAAGGCACAAAGCCGGACGAAGACCCTGTCTGGGGTTTTAACCGCAAAAACCTATTTATCAAAAGCCTGGAACGGCTTCCCTGGCACTATGTAGTAGCACTCTGGGGCGTAGAAACAATGAAGCAAATGTATACAGAAGAAGTGGCAGGCCGTATCTGGCCGCATTCAAGGAGGGAATATTTTGACAGAGCTTTCAAACTACTACGAGGAGAAACTCTACCCGCTACAGGATGGGGTGCTGAATATCGTTCAAAAATGCAACACACAATTTTATCTCACTGGCGGAACGGCGCTGGGCCGCGCGTATTATCATCATAGATATTCAGACGACCTGGATTTCTTTACTACGAGAGATATAAACTACAAAACTCAGGTTGAAGTTGTGCTTGCAAGCTTGAAAGAGAATGGATATTCATGGTCTGAAACAGAAAATTTTACTCGTAATGATAATTTTCTTACAATTAAAGTGTTCCATAAGGATTTTGATGCCCAGCTAAAACTAGATTTCGTAAATGATACAGTCCCAAATTTTGGGGAAATTGTGAATACTCCACTTTATTACCGAGTTGATTCGATTCATAATATCATTTCAAATAAAATTGGCGCTTTATATCGGTTTGAAGGTAAAGATATTGCCGACCTTCGCGAACTGTCTCTACGGGAACATTTTTCATGGCCTGCAGTGCTTAATGAGGCAAGGCAAAAAGACGGCGGCGTTGAATCATCTATTATATCCGATATTTTAACCACAGTACCTGAATATGCTTTCAATGATGTCAAATGGCGCGACCCGGTGCCCACATTTGCACAATTCCAGGCCGACCTTAAAGTAATAGTGCACGATATGATAAACTGCATTGATAATACGCTTGTGAAGGGCAACTAAAATCACAAATTCAAGCCTCGCGTACGGGGGGACAGGGTATCTGGAGAAATCCTTTTTTTTACAGTATTACAAAGCTCAGCTTGTAGCAGGGGGAGCAGGACAATCTTTTGTGAGGGCATTTGAAAGTTGCTGTCATCGCCTTCTCGATAGGCAAAAAATCAAGACGCCGCCGAAGGCGGAACTTTCAACAGCCCGAACAAAAGATTGTCCTGCTCCCCCGTACGCGACGCTCGAATTTGTAATTCCACGCCCCCTTGAAGAAAACCGGGGAATTGACTATAATTACGGTATGTATAAACAGGTTCCTTGCGCTTCGGGGTGCGGGAGGGGGGCGGTATCGGGGTCTACTCTTTGTGCTCTTCATTCGGCGGATCAGGCGGCTGATGCAAGGCGGATTGCCCTTGCCGTTCAGGCCGGGAAGGCTGCCTTTGATGAAAATGCTGCAGGCTTAAAGTTTGAAGGCATTGATTTTTCCGGGGTGGACTTTAAGGAGAGTAATTTTAGCACTTGCTACTTTTTTCAGTGTCTTTTTCCCAAGGCAAAATTCGATTCCTGCTTTTTCGATTTTGCCGTGTTCTCGGCCTGCGATTTTTCCGGTTCAAACATTCAGTTTAGCTCGTTTTCGGGGGCAGATATTGAAGATTGCAGTTTTGAAAATTCAGAATTGAGCCATGTGAACTTTTGCGGAACAATTATCCAGGACTGCACCTTTAACGGCAGCAATTTATATAACAGCCGTTTTATTATGAGCGAGATGAAGGATTCGGACTTTGAGGATTGCAACCTGAAACGGGTAAACTTTACTATGAGTAAGCGGGAAAACATCAATTTTAAGCTTTCCAACACGGCCGAGGCAATTTTTGCAATGAGGGACGACCAATGAAGCTGCACCACCGTTACTGCACACCGGGCTTTGATAACTGCTACCTGCTTGCCAATGAGCAGGGCGAGGATGCAAGTGAAGCCTCGGCGGACGCAATTCTTATAGACCCGGGCAGCATGGACGGGGGCTTACTTTCGACCATAGAGAATAATAATTACCGGCTTCTGGCAGTTTTGCTGACCCATGACCACAAGAACCATGTTCGGGGAATAATTACCTTAAAAAAAATATACGACATACCGATTTATGCAATAAACCCCGGCGTGCTGGGCTTTAAAACTAATCTTGTAAAAGACGGCGACCGGCTTAGTATTGGGTCGATTACTATTGATGTGCTCCATGTGCCCGGCCATTCTTCCGATTCGGCTATTTACCTGATTGATAACATGCTTTTTTCGGGCGACGCCATAACGGCAGGGCTTATTGGTTCTACCATTAGTTCCTACAGTGCCGCTATCGAAATGACCTCATTGCAGAGCAAGATTTTTTCGCTACCCAAAAACCTTGATGTCTTTCCCGGCCATGGCCCGCCTTCTTCCCTGGAAGCGGCACAGCGTTTTAATGCCGGGATTGCCGCCTTTGAAGAAAAACGGAGATTTCCTCAAAGGCATCTTCAACAAAGCTATTGAGAAAAAGAAGCCGCCTTTCGATATCAGCGTCAGGATACTTGGCAAGTGTGCAGGGGATTGCATCTTCCAGCCTGAAACCAAAACGTTCCTCGAAAAGATGCATATCCGGCCCCCGGTTCGTCCTGTAACCCATCATAAGAGACTCTTTGATTAAGGTCTCTTCGTCCAGTTCTTCAATAAGAGGTGCCTCACCTGAAATATATACCTCAACATCAGGCTTGTAGGTATATCGGAAGCCTGAAAGAGCGCCCCCTCCCCCAACCCCTCCCGCAAGGGGAGGGGGGAAGTTCGTATGCGTATGGGAAATAATAGTTCCTGATGCAGATGCTCCTGCGGCAATCCAATTTCGCATCTGCCAATAGCGCATGTTGTGAATGCTTTCATAACCAGGCAAACAAAAATTGGACACTTCGTAGTGCTTATACCCTGCGGCCATCAAACTGTCCCTTCCCAGGAGCCAGAGGGTATCGGCATCCTCGGTTGTAGGCAGGGGAACAGTGCCTTCCCCTACCCGCCTGGCAAGCGGCGTCCCCGGTTCTACGGTAAGGGCATAAAGGGAAATATGCGGCGGCCGGTGCTGTAAGAGGCTGCGTATATCGGACAGCAGTGTTTCCGGTGTTTGGTATGGCAGGCCGGTAATAAGGTCGGCGGACCAGTTTTTAAAATAGCCACGAACTGCACGAACAACACGAACTGTGGTCTCGACAAGCTCGACCACCGGGGGTTGAGCCTGCACCAGGGATTGAGCCTGTACCGGGGGTTGAGCCTGTCGAAACCCGTTCATATTGTTCGCGTGGTTTGCGTGGTTCGCGGTTAAATAACCCCGCCCGACACCCACGAGGCAATTGGTATTGAAACTCTGCACCCCGATACTCAGTCTATTCACCCCACCGGCTTTGCATACAGATAAGAATTCGTCCGAACAACTTTCCGGGTTGGCCTCTATGGTCAGTTCCTGTGTGAGCGGCAAACTCGCCAGAAGCCTTTCCAGCAGGGCCGGCTCCAAAACACTCGGTGTCCCACCCCCAATATAGATACTCGGAACACTATCAACATGAAATTTACTTGTTTGTTCCCGAATATCTGTAATGATACGCTCAATATATGATACGACAACCTCCGCGCCTCCGCGCCTCCGCGTGAGCTCATCCACCGAATAAAAATCACAGTAATCGCATTTACGGGAACAGAAGGGGATGTGGATATAGATTGAGGCTTCCATCAGGGGGCGCCTATGCGTTGGACCGGCCAGTAACGGAAGATAGCATTGCCCTTGATAGAATCGAGGGGGATGGTGCCCCAGGTGCGGGAATCGTTTGTGGCGCTCCGGTCATCGGAAAGGACAAAACATTCCCCCTCCTGAACAGTTATTCTGTCCATTGTGCCGGAAAAGGGCAATGAGCTATTCCATGTTTCGCCTTCATCTTCCGGAATGATAATATTGTAGGGCTTCCCTGCCAGTTCAAACTCGGTAAGAGAATAGGGGCTGTCCTTTGTTCTAATGCGAAGGGTATAATTCGACATATATATTTCGTCGCCGGGGAGGGCAACAACTCTTTTGATATAGAGGTTCTTCGTATTACCTGTAATATCAATCTGCTGGGCAGTAAGCAGGCGGACTATAGCCCCTAAAATTGTTCGGGGCAGCGAAGGCTCTGTTGTGCTCCGGTCAATCAGAATAACCTCGCCCCTTTTGGGAAGCGGTTTTTCAACTACAGTATCCAGAATGTCAAATACTTCGTGAGACAGGAAAAGTATTCTATCCCCTGCATTAATTCCCGGCTGCATTGCAGTGCTTTCCGTGTGCACATTGCTGAGCACAAGGCTGTTAATTGCAAGGTAGATAAGCACAAAGGCCAGCACGATAACAATTATCTGCCTTGCATGGCGGAGTTTCCCCTGCCTTGCCATGTAGGAAAAGACCTGCTTCTTTGCCATTATCGTATTACCCCCATTCGCTGTATCGGCCAGAAAATGACGGCGCCTTTTCCCAGCACCTTATCGGCCCGGACGGCTCCGAAATAACGGCCATCCCGTGAATTATCGCGATTGTCGCCAAGGGGAAGCACATATCCGGGGGGCACATAGATGCCGGCATTGCTCCGGTAAAACTGTGTCCTGAAACGGGCGCTCTCTGGCCGGGCTTCGCGCATGGCCTTAATCCAGGCCTCATTGTAATACAGGGGGTCGACGGCCTGCATACTGTTAATCCCTGCGGCAAGGCTTTGCACATCGGCCGGCACCTCAAGGCCCAATTCGCTGTAGGCATTGGTTTTTGCATAGGCTTCTATCACCGGATACTCAGCTTCTTTTACCAGGCGGCTGATATTGTGCTTAAGGCCAATGCTCTTGTTATAATCAGTTTCCCCCACCCAGCGGTCTTCGCCGGCAAACTTCAAAAGGAGGTTTCCCCTTTCCTGCTTCACCGTATCGCCGCCTACGGCTGCAGCCCTTTTAATAAGAAAGTGCACGGCCGTCTCACCGCTGGCATCGGTATCGATATTCACCAGCGAGAGGGTCAGATAAAAAATCACCCTTTGGGCGACATCAAAGGCAGTTCCCCGGGAAACATAGGTGGGATTTTCAAAAATGATTACATCATCACGCTGCGGCTTGAAGGGGCTGGGGAGCTTTGCCAGACCGGGAAGCAGCTCGGGCCCGAAAATCAACTTATTGACTATAATCCGGTCGTTTATAAGGAGGGAATCTATCATGGAGCCCGAAGGAATAACATAGGCCTGAAAAATATACTGATTGATGATAAGAACAGCGCAAATTGCCCAAATAAAGGACTCAATCCAGTCGCGGATGGCGCTTTTTGCCCTGGTTTTTTCTTTTTTAATTCGCACACGCCGCTTTCGCTTTGTTAAAAGCGACTCAGTCCAGGCTTGCACAGTATCAAAAAAATCTTCTGCCTTTTGCTGCATAGAGCACTATAGCATTTTTTGCGGGTATTGTCAAGTTTATCAAAAATCATTACAATAAAATCATTATGGAACAGTTAGAGTCCACAGATATACTGGATAAAGAGATATACGAAGACGCCCGCAAGAAGGCCGAAAAAACCTTGCGTGGCGCAGACGACAATGTAGCATCGGTGAAGCGAAAGTGGCAGAGGAAACTTGAGCGAGGCATCAAATCATTACAATCAAAATATGATGATAAAAAGAAGACTCTGCAGGCCGGGCTCGATTCGGGCCGGCCGCTTGCCGAAAAGCGGGTGCGGCTCAGCCTGATTGACGCGCTCTTTGCCGAAGCGGAGGCCGATTATCTTTCTCATCTTGATAAGGCTAAGGCCGAAGCGCTGCTGAAAAACAAGAAGGATGCCCTTGAAAAAGAAAGTGCCGGTGCGGACAATGCAGAAATCAGCCTCAGTATAAATGATATTATTGATGATATGCTCGATGTTCACCGGAGGGAACTGGCAGCAGCGCTCTTTGAGCCGCCGCTGCTTGAAGGAGAGATAGTTTGATAAAGGGCAAGATAACAAGGATTTCGGGGCCGATAGTCCGGGCAACAGGCTTGGGGGCTGCAGGCCTCTTTGATGTTGTAGAAGTCGGTAAAAAGAAGATAATTGGTGAAATAATAAGATTAGAAGCAGGCCGGGGGAAGGAGACCGAAGCGGTGATTCAGGTCTACGAAGACCAGACGGGAATGCAGGCAGGAGACGAGGCTGTTTCGACAGGCCGCCCCCTTTCCGTGCTGCTCGGGCCGGGCCTTATCGGCACTATCTACGACGGTATCCAGCGTCCGCTGGAGACCCTGTTCAATCAGGACGGGGCATTCATGGCATCAGGCAGCCGGGGCGAGGCGCTGGATGCGAGGAAGTTGTGGCATTTTGTGCCATCGGTGGTCGAGCCTGTCGAGACCACTGGGACCAAGGCGAAAAATGAAGTGGTTTCGACAAGCTCAACCACCGTAAAGGCCACCCCCGGCCTTGTTCTGGGCACCGTTAAAGAGACTGAATCTATCACCTGTAAAATAATGGTGCCGCCGCATACGAAGGGTGGGAATATTATCTATATAAAAGAAGAAAGTGATGTGACGATAGATACGGTGGTGGCAAAGACTGATAGGGGCGAGGAATTTACTCTGGCGCAGTGGTGGCCGGTGCGGGTTCCACGGCCTGTTGCCGAAAGGCTTGCACCTGATGAGCCATTGGTTACCGGGCAGCGGGTTATTGATGTGTTCTTTCCTTTGAGCAAGGGTGGCACGGCAGCAATACCCGGCGGTTTCGGCACGGGAAAAACCATGACACAGCATGCTATTGCCAAGTGGTGTGACGCCGATGTTATCATCTACATTGGCTGCGGCGAGCGGGGCAATGAGATGACCGAAGTCCTCACCGAATTCCCCAGCCTGATTGACCCGCGGACAGGCCGGAGCCTTATGAAGCGGACCATCCTTATAGCCAATACGAGCAACATGCCCGTTGCGGCACGGGAAGTATCTATTTACACCGGGGTGACCCTTGCCGAATTTTACCGGGATATGGGCTATCATGTGGCGATAATGGCAGACAGCACCAGCCGCTGGGCAGAGGCCCTGCGTGAATTATCCGGCCGCATGGAAGAAATGCCTGCAGAAGAAGGCTTCCCGGCCTACCTGCCTACCCGTTTAGCCGAATTTTATGAGAGAGCGGGGAGGGTGCAGACACAGAATAATGCAACCGGCTCCGTAACCATTATCGGCGCTGTATCTCCTCCGGGGGGCGACTTTTCTGAGCCGGTTACCCAGCATACCAAGCGTTTTATTCGTTGTTTCTGGGAGCTTGACCGCGATTTGGCCAATGCAAGGCATTATCCGGCTATATCCTGGACAGACAGCTACAGCGAATATGCCGAGGAGGTTCGGCCCTGGTGGGATAATGTCAATGTCAATTGGGCCAGAACCAGGCAGGCAGCCCTTGATTTACTTAAAAAGGAACAACGCCTTTCCGAAATTGTCCGCCTTATCGGCCCTGACGCACTCCCGGATGACCAAAGGCTGGTGCTGGTGACCGCAGAAATCATTAAAAACGGCTTTTTGCAGCAAAATTCCTTCGATGAGATTGATATGTATTGTATTCCTTCGAAGCAGCTTCATCTTCTTGAAATAATCATGGAATTTCACGAAAAGGCTGCCGACTGCATCAAACTGGGAGCGCCATTAATCAAAATACAGGAACTTGATGACGATGAAGACGATGAAAGAGGCACGATACGCGAACAGCTTTCGCGCCTTAAAAGCACTTACACAAATGATGATATAGCAGGCCTTGCCGCCTTTGAACAGAGAATGTTGATTGTGCTGGAAAACCTTGCACAAAGTTATATACAGAAGGAACGCTTATGAAAGGCCTTCAATATAAGGGGCTTTCCCGCATAGAAGGCCCGGTTGTTATGACCGAACGAAGCCGCAATGTCGGCTTTAATGAACTGGTTGCCGTCTATGGCCGTGAAGGCGATGGCGGGCAGCGGCGTTTAGGCCGTGTTGTCGACCTTGATGAAAAATACACTGCGGTGCAGCTCTTTGGCTCGAACACCGGCCTTTCGGCAGATGAAAGCAGTGTTGAGTTTTTAGGTAAACCGATGGAGCTCCGGGTGGGGCCGGGCCTTTTAGGCCGTGTCTTTAATGGCCTCGGCGAGCCGACCGACGGCTATGGGGACATTGTTTCCAGCGATTTCCTTGATGTAAACGGCCTTCCCATTAACCCTTATGCACGGGTTTATCCCCGGGACTTTATTCAAACAGGCGTGTCGGCCATTGACGGCATGAACACCCTGATTCGCGGGCAAAAATTGCCGATTTTTAGCGGAAACGGCCTGCCACACAACCAATTGGCCGCTCAAATTGTCCGTCAGGCGAAAATATTGGGCCCCCACCGCACCTCCCCCTCAGGGGGAGGCCAGGAGGGGGATTTCGTCATTGTTTTTTGCGGAATGGGCATTAAATATGATGTTGCCCGTTACTTTTTGGACGATTTTGAAAGCTCCGGCGTGCTTTCCAATGTTGTAGTCTTTCTTTCCCTTGCAGATGCACCAAGTCTTGAGCGCCTTGCGGCGCCGAAATGCGCCCTTACCGCAGCGGAATATCTTGCCTTTAGCCGGAACATGCATGTCCTTGTCGTTATGACCGATATGACCAACTACTGCGAGGCCCTGCGTGAAGTCTCCAGCATTCGGGGCGAGGTTCCCAGCCGTAAGGGCTACCCCGGCTACCTTTACAGCGACCTTGCAAGCCTCTATGAGCGTGCCGGCAAGATTCAGGGTTCAACGGGGAGCATCACCCAGATACCGATTTTGACCATGCCTAATGATGATATAAGCCACCCGATTCCCGACCTTTCAGGCTACATTACCGAGGGGCAGATTGTTTTGGACCGGGAGATGACCCAAAAGGGGATTTATCCGCCGGTTGCAGGCCTGCCTTCCCTTTCCCGTCTGATGAAGGACGGCATTGGCGAAGGGATGACCCGCGAAGACCACAAGGATGTATCGAGCCAGCTCTTTGCCGCCTATTCGAAGGTGAAGCAGGTGCGTAACCTGGCAAGTATTATCGGCGAAGAAGAGCTCAGCGATTCGGACCGGCTCTATATGAAGTTCGGTGATATTTTTGAAGAACAATTTTTAACACAAGGTGAACATGAAAACCGAAGTATTGAAGATACCCTCGACCTCGGTTGGCGGATATTGAAGGCGCTTCCCCGTGAAGACCTGCTTCGTATCAATCCGAAGTTTATTGAAAAATATATGCTGTAAAAAGCCAAGGGCTTAGAGGTTTCCGGTGAACACTATTGCTGATATACTAAAGACATTCCTCCCTTCGGACAAGATTGAAGAGGCCGAAGGTTATCACCAATTGTTTACTTCCTGGATGCGGATTACACAAAAGGCATTGGGGCCGAAGAAGCGGAATATATCAGGAGGCCTTGCATTGCACAGCCGCATTGCAGAACTTGAAAACTCAGTCCTCCTTGTCGAGGCCGACCACCCCGGCTGGATACAAATACTGCAAACCGAACAGGCTACTTTGCTAAAGGCTGTGCAAAAAGAGTATCCCCAGTTAAGCATCAACGGTATTGCATTTAAGTTAGCAAGGTAGTGTGCCTATGACAGAGAATAATCGTGCTGTATATAGTAGTTTTCCTGTATACAGTAATTGTGTTATATGCCCGCGCAAGTGTGCTGTTGATAGGCAGCGCAAGATTGGCCTTTGTGGCGAAAGCAGCGAATTAAGGCTTGCCTTTGCAGGTATACACAAGGGGGAAGAACCTCCCATTACCGGGAAAGGCGGCTCGGGAACGATATTTGTGTCAGGATGCAACCTTCGCTGTGTCTTTTGCCAAAACCGGCAGATTTCCCAGGACGGCATAGGAAGGCCTGTTTCTGCAGATGAATTCAGCAAAATTACCCTTGAATTGCAAAAACAAGGCGCTGAAAACATCAATATTGTTACCGGCACACACCAAAGCCTTCTCCTCATAGACTATATCAAAGAGGCAAAAAGGCAGGGCTTGCATCTTCCTGTCTTATGGAACAGTTCGGCATACGAAAGCATTGAGACTATAAAACAATTGGATACTGTTATCGACATGTATTTACCCGATTTAAAGACCCTGGATAGCAGCATCGCTACACAGTTCTTTCATGCAGAAGATTATCCTGGTGTTGCATCTACTGCTATATTACAAATGATACACAGTAGCAAACCGGTAATCATCCGCCACCTTGCCCTGCCCGGCTACTTACCGGCCACTTACGAGGTGCTTAAATGGTATAAACAATATTGCGACGGCAAGGCACAGTTGTCATTGATGACGCAGTATACGCCTGTTCACATAGCAGGAAATTTAACCACGAATGACACGAATGGGGCTTCGCCCCACACGAATTGGCCTGACACTTATCTTAGTACATCAGAGTATGATGTACTGATTCGGTGGTTAGAAGAATTAGGTATTGATGATGGTTACTGTCAGGAATTAGTTACCGGCTCTGATTGGTTACCGGACTTCAGAAAACCTAATCCTTTTTCCTCTGAGCTATCTAAACCGGTGTGGCATTATAACACTGGTAGTATATTTACCACGAATGACACGAATAGACACGAATAATCTACGACAACTAATTAGTAATTCGTGTCCATTCGTGTCATTCGTGGTTAAACTCTACAACCACAAATATATCTTATGCAACCTTGACACCATAAGCCACACCCCTAAGCTTAATCCAATAGCGGCAAGGGGGAGGTTTACCCAGATGTCGGCATTGGTAAGGAGGTTTTTGCCGGTCCAGGCAAGGGCTGCACCAAGTGCGATAAGGACATATTCTTTTTGCCCCCTGGTGTAGGCGGCAATCAAATAGGTAATAACAGTGATTACTATAATAACAATGTTCACAAATTGTAACAGTGACTGGTAGCCGTTTATCATATCAAGGCTGGTGTTCCAGGCATTGCTGTCAATGGGTGTGCCCAGTGACACAATTAGTGCACACACCAAAATGATTAGTATTGCCGAAGCATACTTTTGCATTTCAAGCCCCGAGGCGGCAACACTGGCTGCAAAAAGGGAGAACAAACCAAAGTATCGTCCAAAAAGTTGCACACGGTAGGCAGCCACCAAAAATATACCGGGAAGGTTTTTGGCAATGCAAAGGGGAAGCAGTATCTGTGCACTTTCCAGGGCAAGGGAGGCCGTCCAAAAAACAATGAACACTATCTCCGGCGACTGGGTCTGTTCAAAAGAACGGTTAATTAAAAGCAGGCTGATAAAGGCAAAGACAGAAGAAAAAAGTATGGCAATAAACTGAATATAAGGCTCCGGGGGAAAAAGGCTGCCCAAGAAGCGAACACTCAGGGTGTCGGGGCGTTCTGCAGCGGCCTTTATTATTCCCGGGTAGGCGCCGATTGCAGTCCAGGTGGCAAGGGCCACAAGAAGAATGCAGACAAGGGCAAACACCGTTAAGGCCCTGAAAATATTATTTCGTCCCTGCAAGGTCATATTTTAATTATAACAATAAAGCAGGGTAAAGTCCAGTAAATAAAATCCGATAATTAAGTATGTTAGTAAAAAAATTCATACTTGCCGGCCTTGTGGCTCTGGCAGTATCGGCACAGGCTGCAATGGCAGGCGATACAGCGTCTTTTGTCAATCTCGGATTTTCCGCTGACGGCAAGACTTATATGTTCGGTCAGTATGGAATTCAATCAAATGGCCTCAGGCCCTGGGCCGAAATCTATCTGGTTGACGTTGCCAAAAATGATTTTCTTCCCGGCGGGAAGCTCTCCTTTGTTCAGGAATCAGGCTCGAATGAATGGCAGGACGGCTCAGGCGCCCTCTATCATCTTATTGCAGAAAACGGCGCTCTTTTTAGCAAGTCCCGGCTCGATTTCCTGACCCGCGGGAAGCCCCTTTTTATCAGTCTTGAAGGCGCCCAGCCGGCCGACACTATCGAGTTCCGCGACTTTGCCAATGGCATAGGCTATAAGGCCTCGCTTAAGATGACAAAGGAGGGGGCCAATTCTTCCTTCTATATTGATGTGCAAAAAACCGATGCATCGGGCAGCGAAAATAGCTTGAAGGCGGGGAGCCCTAACATTAAACGCCCGGTGACTTCATACACTATGCGGCAGGTGATGGCCGCTCCGGAGAATAAGGCCCTGATTTTCGTTATCGAGATGCAAAAACAGGGGACAAGCGGCAGCGATATCCGTTATATGGTCGAAACACTGCCCCTCAAATAGAAAAATCTACTGTAAAGCCTTGATTCGCACTACTCTTCCGCCCCCATGTTCGGGGTAGGCCCGGTAACGGGCGCCATCATCAACATAATCCGATTGCATTTCGCCGGGAAAGGGCGGAAAGCGCTTCTGCTGCCACTGGACAGAGCGGTCTTTCAGCGAGACATCGGGCTTATCAGGATTAAAATAGATAAGAGATTCGTGAACGCCCCGATCTTGCGTAGGCGCCTCGTCGGTGCTTTGCAGATAGCGAATGATGCCCGCGTTCCTGTTGATAGACTGAATTATCATTGAATGAATGGCCTTGCCGTCGGGGCCAATGAAGAGAATAATATCGGCGGGGCGGAGATTGCTTATCTTGTCCTCAAGGCTGATAAGTTCGCGGCTGGTGGAACTGTAAAAAGAGGTGCCTGCATAGATGGCCGCCGTATCCTTTGTTGCAGCGCCAAGGGTATAGCGAAGCCGCCGGGCAAGGTCTATCCCCTTAAAGTCCGCCGCAGCGCTGAGCATTCGCCAGACAAAGCCCGAACAATCCACCCCGACATGGGCTACACAGTAAAGATAATTGTAGACATCAATGTCGCTGATGCCCGTTCCGGGAACAAGCACATGGGGCTTGTGGGGAATCTGCGTATAACGGCCGCTTTTCAGGCGTGCAATGTCGAATATATCATAAGAAACAGTCCAGGAGCTTGCCGGTATGTCGAAGACAATCACCTTTTCCCGGCCGTCGTTCAGGGCAATCTGGTAATTGATAAAGTCATTGCCCGAAAGGGCTTCGTCGGCAATCATCCAGATAGCCTCTGCATTGCCCTTCCCCCGTTCCACGGTCTGCCAAGCCGCACCGGCAAGGGTCGAGCGTTCATTTTCCTGGGCAAAAGGCATACGAAGGGTCATAATCTGCTCAGCCACCCGGTAGGTCTTAAAAAATTTCCGGTAAGCCGCATCAATAGCCCCTTCTACACCCTCATCCCACTGCCCCAGTTGCGCAAAAAGATTATTCGTAAGGAGAATAAGTGTTAGGACAAAAAGTTTTCTCATATACATCTAGTATAATGTATTTTTCAAAAAGTTTCACGTAGAATATTCGTGTCGGCGAAGCCGATTCGTGCTATTCGTGGTTTAAATCTAATATCCTGCGAAGAAGCCCCAATCATAATTGTATACAGAGCATCGTCTGGAACGAAGTCTTGTTTGGCACGGTCCCAGAAGGCAAACTCCCGTTTGGGGATGCTGAAGGATACGAGCCTTTCTTCGCCGGCTTTGATGTGGACCCTTTCGAAGGCACAGAGTTGTTTGAGCGGCCTGGGGTTTTCTGCTGTGGATTGCCTGCCTGTGCTAAAATACACCTGCGGCACCTCATCGCTGTCCCGCTTGCCGGTGTTTTTAATCACGACAGAGGCTTCTACACAATCGCTGTTTACTGCGACACTAAAGTCACGGTATTCAAAGTTTGTGTAACTCTGACCATAACCAAAGGGATGCAGCACGGGCCTGTCGGTATACAGATAGGTCATGCGGTTTTTGGCAATGTCATAGTCGTTAATGTCGGGGAAGCCGGCATCACTCTCATACCATGTTTGAGAAAGCCTACCTGCTGGTGAAAACTTGCCGGAAAGAGCGTCACCAATGGCATGACCGAGTTCCTGTGTGCCATGGCTTGTCCACAACACGGCACGGGATTGTTCTTCCTGCACACGAAGGCTGTAGGGATAGCCTGAAATCACCTGCAAGACAATGTTTTTATTCACTGCGGAAAGGGCTTTGACCAGGGCGGCCTGACGTTCAGGCAGGGCAAGGCCGTCACGGTCGATGCATTCACGGGCTTCAACCAGGGGATGGTTGCCCACGGTGATAATTACTGCGTCGCAATCTTTTGCCGCTTCGGCTGCTTCGTTTATACCATTGTTCAATTGAACAATTGAACAAGTGCTCAATTGAGCATTTATTCTTTCAATGCCGCCGTCTGCATAGGGCTTATTGTAAATGATTTGAGCCCTCGTCTCTGCAATACCGATTGCTGCATCGGCACGGCGTGCAAGCTCGGGAACAAACTTTCCGTCTTTTATAAAGAACAATTCCCGGCAGAACCAGCCCCAGAACTTATCGGCGGTGCAAACAAGCTCGCCTTTATCTGTTGTCGTTAAGTACTTGCCGCTTTCAATGTGCTTTATACCCACAGCAGCACCCCGTTTGGAGCCTTCGCCATAGCCCCATTCGTAGAGCATAAAAACGCTTGCCTCTTTTTCCGCTGCATCAAAGGCAAGGCTGCCGTCCTTCAGCACCTTGACAAAGCCCTTGGGTGTTTTTAATGCGATTGTGTCAATTCCCGGGCAGGCAGTGATTGCCGTATTGGGAAAAGCTTCAACAATGCCCTGTAAAGGTGTTATATGGTAAGGGGCATTTCCCGCATACCAGTCTTCAAGGTTTTCATAAGCCAAAGGCCCGATAACGGCAATTTTTTTAATTGAATCAGGGTTTAAAGGTAAAATTCCATCATTTTTAAGCAGAACAATGGCTTCTTCGGCTGCTTTACGGGTAATTTTGCTATGTTTTTTGCAGCAAAGCACCTCTTTTGTAATAGGTGCATAGGGGTTTGCCGAAGGGGATGCCGGGCCTTCCGAAACATCAAACTGGCCAAGGCGCATCCGGGTTTTTAGGCTGTAGCCTACAACACGATCAATTTCGGCCTCGGTAATAAGGCCCTGCGAAAGGGCCTCACGGGCTGCAGGGACAACCAATGCGGGACTGTCGAGGAAGATGCTCATTCCGGCCTTGATTGCCGCAGCGATTCCTTCGGCAAAGGTTTTAAAGGCATGGTGTTCGTTTATCAGCAGGCTGAATGCCCCGCCGTCGGTAAGGAAATAACCCTTGCAACCCCAGCGTTCCCGGATAATCGTATCAATTTCAGGGTTTACCATGCCGGGAACACCGTTAATCCTATTGTAGGCGGTCATCGTAGAAAGAGCGCCGCCTTCGGTAAAGGCATGTTCAAAAACCCGGAGATAATAATCCTCTTGCAATTGTTCGCTCAGATCACTTGAGATGTAGCAGCGTTCCAGTTCATAGTTGTTTGCATAAAAGTGTTTCGGGCCGGTGACTGCCTGCACATAGAAGGCATCATCACCCTGCACGCCTTGAATAAGTTCTGCGGCAAGGCGGCCTGCAAGGTGGGGGTCTTCGCCATAGGCCTCTTCATTGCGTCCCCAGCGAGGGTCACGCTCCATATCTATCGTAGGAAAAAACAAATTGAGGAAGGACCGGTGATGCGTAGCATCGTAAAGGCCCCGTGCTTCCCGGCCAATGACCCTGCCGACCTGCCGCATTAAGGCCTTGTCCCAAGTATGGGATAACCCATAGGGTTGGGGAAAGACCGTGGCCGCAGTGCCATCCCGGTCAACCACCCCATGCGCGGCCTCCTCGCCCATGTTATAAGGCTCTATTCCCAGCCTGTCAATGCCGGCCTGGGATAAAGGCAGGAGGCTCATCTTTTCTTCGATACTCAGCCTGCCCAGCAGGTCCTGAAGGCGCAGCTCCAATGGCGCGCTTGCGTTTTGAAATAGCATGTCTAATACCTGCTCATCTTTTCCTCATAACGGTCCCATATGCGCATCATTCCGTAGAGACCAAAGCCAAGAACCGCAATAATCGCACTAATTGCCATACCTAAAGTCATGCTCTACCACACCTTTCGTCATAGCGGTCCAATATGCGCATTATCGTATAGAGACCAAACCCAAAAACTGCAACAAGTGCACTAATAAGCATACCTAAAGTCATACAATCCTCCTACAAACAAAATAATTGGAGTAATAATGCAGTAACACCAGCTATACCTGATACCGCACTAATAATCTCAACTGCTGTTCTCCGCACAGCTACAGCCTTCTTCTCCTGCGGATGTGCAATATGATGGACGTCCATTTTTATTGCATTCAAATCCTGTTCCATTCGCTCAATGCGAAGTGTGTTCTGATTGTCCATATTTTAAAGTATTCTCCTATAAAAGTCAATACACTTACTATAGGGGTTTATCTTGTCTTGTGCTTTCACATCTAAAAATAAAAACAACCACGAATAACATGGACCTGACCCCGTATGGTAGACAATAGATTAAGCCGCTAACTCCATACATTGTACCTCAATAGGCGCAATATTGTCAATAGCCGAATGACGGCGGATTCTGTTGTAATATGTTTCA
>JAISIL010000110.1 GCA_031262035.1 Spirochaetaceae bacterium
AGCCTAACCCCCGGTGGTTGAGCTTGTCGAAACCACCCTGCGCCTCTGCGTGAGCTTATCTTAGTTTTTTTGGGTGTTGACTTTTACAGGTGTTTATGAGATAATAAAAGTATGACCGATGATGTGATATATTTGGGGCGCTATATTTGGAGCCGCAGTAAAGCTGATCTTAATATCACAAATCATCGTATCCGTTTTGAAGATGCGGTCAAAGTTTTCAGTAACCCATTGTCGGTTGAGGATTATGATGACTTGCATTCGGAATATGAAGACCGGTGGAATATTACCGGTAGAATTGGTGAGACGGTGGTCACCGTAAGCTATACGCTTCGCGGTGAATTGATTCGTATCATTTCGGCATATGATGCCGATAGTGAAGATGAGGAAGCCTATTATGAAAATATCAAAAGATTTATCGGAACGCGCTAAGATTGTGACAAAGTCGGGGCGTGTGTATTACGCTCACAACCAGGAAATGCTGGATGCTTTACCTCCGGATATAGTTCAAGAACTTGCCCGCCGCGAAATGGTCAAGCTTCAAGAAATTCGTGCTAAACGAGATACAAAGTAAGCGGACATTAGGAGGTTAATATGACATGTGGACTTTGTAAAGGCCAGATGCAGGAAGCATTAACAACATTCGACACAACTATCGGCGATAGTGTGGTCATTATTCATGATGTGCCAGGTTATGTTTGCCAACAGTGCGGTGAAACCTGGTATTCAGGGAAGGTTGTCGCAGAAATTGAATCAATGTTAAACAAAATAAAAGAATCCTATGTGCCGGAAGTCTTTGTCGGTAATTTCGGTTTTGCTGCAACACGGAAACCAAAACCCGCAAGCAATTCGAGTATAAAACTAGCAGCATAGAAGCCGGATACCGCCCCTCATCACACCCCCTTGATTTTTCTCTGAAAATGTGCAATAATAGTGATATGAGTAAGTTAATTATGAAAAGCAATAAGGAGGCGCCGGGCGTTGTGTCCTTTGAACTTCAGGGAAGCCTTGATATCTCTACAAAAGACTCATTTCTTAGCGAAATTTGCGATTTACTTAACTCAGATATGAAATATCTTGCTGTTTTGTGCAAAAATCTTGATGAAATCTCCTCTGTGGGGAGCGGTTTGCTCGCTGCGCTCTTAAAAACGCTGAAAAGTCGGGGCGGAGACATGCTTTTAGTCGATGTAATGGAGAAAACCGCAGAAGATTTTAGGCTTTTAGGGCTGCATCATGCCTTTCCCTGTGTTTCCGGGCTGGAAGATGCCCTTGCAGAGTTCAATTTAAGGGAAAAAATTGAAGAAAACCTCTTAAGCGAGGGCCTTGTCTGCCCGCATTGTGGCGCTTCGCTTGGTTTTTCACCGGGGAATCAGTTTCGCTGCAATGAATGCAGTGCAGTTTTCGCCCTTGACGAAAATGGTAAAATTATGCTATAATAAAAAATAGGAGATGCAAAGTCATTATGGGAATTTTTTCAAGATTAAAGACGGTTATTGAATCACATGTAAATTCGCTCATCAGCAAGGCCGAAAAGCCCGAAAAAATGCTGAACCAACTGCTCATCGACATGAACAATCAACTTATAGACAGCAAGCGTGCAGTGGCGCAGGCTATTGCCGACGAAAAAAAGCTGGAACGGGAATTTACCGCCCAAGAGGCGCAGGCGCAGGATTGGGAGCGCAAGGCAATGCTTGCCGTTAAGGCAGGCGATGATGAGCTTGCAAAAGAAGCCCTGAATCGCAAACAGGAATGTGCCAACAATGCCGCTGTTTTCAAGAAACAATATGATATTCAAAAAGAGTCTGTCGATAAACTGAAGGTGTCGCTAAAAGCTCTTCAGGGGAAGATTGATGAGGCTCAGCGCAAGAAGAATCTGCTGATTGCCCGCGCCAAGCGGGCCGAGGCTCAGCAGAAAATTCAGGCCACTGTCTCGAAGGTTTCCGGTAATAACAGTTCTTTCGAGGCCTTCGATAGAATGGCACAAAAAGTTGACCAGCTTGAAGCAGAAAATGACGCCAATCTGGAACTTGAAAATTTGAATGGCGATGCCGACCTTGAAGCCCGTTTTGCTCAACTGGAAGCCGGCGATACAAGCGCCGATAAAATGCTTTTAGAATTAAAGGAAAAGATGAAGGCTTTGCCCCCAGGTGAAAACATTTAAGTTATTCATTTATTATCTTGGAGCATTTATACTCTGTTACACCATTACTGCTGCCAATGATTGGCTTTTTGCACTTGTTGAAAGCGCAGTAACGGTGCCTTCGCATTCTTTTTATCTTTTTTCTTCGCTGGTAAATTCGCTTTACCGAATGCTTCCTGCTGCAATTTATTTAAGTATCGTTTTGGGTTTAAGCTATTCCTCCAGGCGCGATGTTTCGCCGCTTGTTTCATTTGTTGTGCTCTTTGTTCTTTCTTTAGGGCTGTCCTTTGGCAGTTTAACTGCTTTAAATATCTATGATGATGTGCTTTCTACCAATACTCTGTCTGTGCGCATGAAAACAATGGGCGAAAAAGGAATGGTAATAAATAATGATGAAGACAATGAAAAGTATGTGCTGCTTGGCGAACCGGGTAACGCAAGGTCAAAACGAATTTATATACAAGACGATAAACCAATGCTCTATATGGGTAAGCCTGCGAACAATGCCGACTTCCCCGACCTGCCTTCTATTTCTTTAGGGCAAGACACACATGGTCCTGTTGCAGGCTTTGTTGCAGACTATGTTAGTGTTTCCCAAAACCTGCAGACACTGTCATTTTGGGAAAGCTTTGCCGGTCTTGCAGCCCTCTGCTTTTTGCTTCTATCTTTAAGTTTTATTTTCAGGTTTTTTACCTGGCCTTTAGCCGGTTTTATTGTTGTGTTAATTGTAAGCCGGGGCGTTTTATGGTTAAACACCTACCTTGTGCGGCCGGAGATAGAGCTCTTTCTTTATGGTCTTTTCGATGAACGCGTTCCCTTAAACTATACACAAACGGTAGTCTTTTTTGGTATTGGTATAATCTGTGTTATTATACATTTTATGCTCAGTGCTGTTAAACATCAAAGAAAAGGAGCGTTTCTTTAATGGCAAACAGTAAGTATGAAAAGTGGAAGTCGAAAACAGCAATTTCTATTTACTACCTCTTTGGGCTCAGTTTACTAACCTTTATTTTGCGTGCAGTGTTTCCGCAAAGTTTTGGCGGGGAAGCATCACCTTTAGGCGCTTTTGATAATTACTGGGGTATTGTTTCGGGTGCATTATCGTTTTTGGGTTTTTTTCCGGCGATTTCACTTTCTGCCATTGCTTTGCCCTATGGTATAATGAAAAACAGTGATATGGGTATAAAGCCTAGCGCAGTAGAGTTCTTTAAAAAAATGCGAAGTGCGATCATTTTGGTGTGCATACTATCACTACTCTATTGTCTTTTGTCCCTTTTAATACAGCCATTACTCTTGCGGCAAAAGACAGAAATGAAAAGCGAAGCGGAATTGTATTATACTATTCGTGGCAACATGGAAGAAGCTATTCAAAAAGAACATTGGACAGAAGCATATTTGCATTTTACTCTGTGCAATGACATTTGGCCCGAAAGCCCCGAGTTAAAGCTGGTTAAGGATTACATCGAGGCTAATGCCTACAGGGAAGACTATCTTGAAACAATAGAAGAAAACCGGGCAAAAATACCCAAGGAATCTAGCGAAACAATTGTAGAAACCGAAAAACATCAGATGCAGAACATAAATTTAAGGCGGCCGATAAACAGCGATGAGGCTATCAGTTTTGCCGAGGAGGCAATGCAGGATGAACGATACTATGATGTGCTTTACCTTGCCGATTTTGCAAAAAAGCTTGCAGGGAATAATGCTGAAGCCTTAAGGCAGGCGAATACATTGCTTGCGAATGCCAGAAAAAAGATAAACAGCCTTGCACCAACGGCACGGCAAGAAGAAGAACTAAAAACCTATACCCTAAAACAAAAAGCCTATGACACAGAACTTGCAGGTAAAGAAATAGAAGCATATTACCTTTTTAAACAACTCCTCGAAAGGGCGCCGAATGACCCGGAAGCTCAGGACCATTTTACACTCACCCAAAATGCAACACTTGAACGGGCCTTTTTTATAGATGAAGTTGGAAGTTCTATCGGAAGAACCATTAATGATGCAGTTTTTTCATTGCCGCTCAACCGTATTGCACGAATTGTCATATATGCAAGCTCTTTGCAGATACCTGTCGGCAGAATACAGGATAATGACAGTGCCTACATTACCGGCTTTGAAGCAATGTTTTTCGATTCAAGCGGCGAATTGCTAAATCAGGTAGTAAGCCCTTTCGCAAAAGTTCGTGCGCTAGGCAATAATGCACAGATACAATTACTAAGCCTTGACCGAAATGATCAAGCAACATCCTGGGCGCCCGTTTGGCAAGGCAAGACTGGTGTTACAAATGCGAATATCATTACCCTTGATGTTTCTTTTAGCGATTTTATCCTCTGTTGTAACATAAGCGGGCAGGCCGAAAACCTGCCTTTGAATTATCTTTTTAAGGGTGCAACAATGGCTTCTTATGGCTTTATTCCCCAGGTTTTTCGTGCAGAACTGTATCGCAGAACGGCAATACCGGCATTATTCCTCCCAATGCTTGGCTTTATGCTGGTTATTGCCTGGCGTTTTAGAAGCAAAAATAAACACGGCCCGCTTGCCTGGCTCATGCCTGTTCTGCTGCCTATTGCACTCCTGGCTCTGTTCGATGTTTTTTCTGCCGGTGTAGCTACCTGTTCTGCAATCCTGGCGCTTACACTGGATTTAATTCCTGCACTGTGTATAATTAGTGTAGGGGCAGTAGGTTTGTTCTTTCTTTCCCTTGTCGTTCTTTCAATACAAAAGCATTAATTAATTTTGGAACTAGCTCAAGTTGCTAAGCGAAAAAATGATGAGCAATTGTGCTATGCAGTAGGTGAACATAACAAATAAGGTGTTCCATTTTGTCTGATGCGGAAAACTCACTGTGGCAAGAGTAATGTCTGAGGTAATAAATAAAGCAGCGCCTATAAGCAGGGTAATATATATGGGTGACAGGTTTCCTACACAAAGATAAATTGCAGAAACAAGCATTGCGGAAAGGGCAATACCATAAAGGGCAGACACATTCCGCAAACGGATATCAATCTTGGTGTATTTCCGTAGTATAAACCAGGTGATAGTAGAAGAGACAATAGCAAAAATAAAAACAAAATACTTGCTGCCGCTAATTAAGTTGTAGAATATCAGTGAATAGATAAGATTTTCTGCAAAAAAGAAGATAACTCCGGGGATAAGAAAGGGCATTTGCATATCTTTTCTGCGTAATAGTAAGATGTCACCAAGCCAACCGCAGCAGATTGCCGCACAAACAATAGGCCGGACCGGGTTGGCGGTGAGGACATAAAAGAGAAAGAGGCAGGGAAGCAAAAATACTTTAGAAATCTTTTGGGGAAGTTTTTCAAAGGAAAATAAAATAGCAAAAAAATGAATACAGGAAACCAGTATAAATGGTAGAAGTAATAACATTCTTTAACTTAAGTCTTTTAACTTAACTCCTGTAAATTAAACGGCGTTTCCTGATACACATAGTTAATCCAATTGCTGAAAAAAAGGTGTGCATGTGCACGCCAGCGAACTAAAGGCGGCTTTGAAGGGTCATCATCCGGATAATAGTTTTTTGGCACAGCAATTTCTAAGCCGCGGCCTATATCTCTTTGGTATTCTTTGTCAAGGGTAAGCGGGTCGTATTCCAAATGGCCGGTAACATAAATTTCCCTGCCTTCACGGGCTGTTACCATAAAAACACCAACCTCATCGGTTTCAGATGCAATCGTAAGTGCCGGATGTGCAGCAATTGCATCCCGGTCACTTTGGGTATGCCTCGACTGCGGGGCCAAAAACACATCATCAAAACCCCTAAAGAGTGGGTTTGCATCATTTGTAATAATAGTATGCGGGAAAACGCCGAAAAGCTTGGAAGGCCGCATCTTTTTTGGTATACCATAATGTCTATACAGGCCGGCCTGCGCACCCCAGCATATATGTAGTGTAGAAAACACATTCGCTCTAGAATAATCCAACAAGGCCTCCATCTCGGGCCAGTAATCGACTGCTTCAAATTCAATGGTCTCTACCGGTGCGCCTGTTACAATAAGGCCGTCGAAACGGATGCCCAGGGCAATTATTTCATTGGCGTCAATGTAAAACTTTTCCAGGTGGCCGGGAGGAGCATTTTTCGATTCATGACTTCCCGGACGAACCAGGGTTATGTCTACCTGTAAGGGGCTGTTTCCTAAAAGCCTTAAAAGCTGTGTTTCTGTGTCAACAGTTGTAGGCATCAGATTGAGGATTGCTACCTTAAGCGGCCGAATATCCTGATGCAGAGCACGGTCGTCGGTCATTACAAATACATTTTCTTTTTGTAAGTCTTTATAGGCAGGCAGGCTTTGTGGAATTTTAATCGGCATATCAGAATCCCTTTATTCGTTTCCCAAATAGCATGTTCTGGTAACAGCGCAGGCAACCGGGGAACATGCCGCCCGGACTGGCATTTATAACATCACGGAATTTGTTTGCCTTATCACTATTGTAAATTTCCTTGAGTGAACTATTTTTAATGTTACCTATTATATAATCGGCATAATCTGCACAAAAATGCACATCGCCATTATAATTAATGTTACAATGAGTCCATGGAACAATACAGTGGTTGCGAACCGGGGTGTCAAGCTCTGAATAGTAAATGTTGATTTTTTCGGGGTTCAAGGCCGGAACGGTAATGCGGGTAGAGCCAAGCGCTTTTTGTCCGTCTTGGGAACCAAATTTGTGGTCATGTATCTTTTGTAATATGTCATACAGAAGCTTGCCGTCGATGTTTTCATTGTAGCCGGTGTTGTAACCTTCAAGGAATTCAATGTCCATATCGAAGTTCTTTTTCATAAATTCTTTTTGTTCGGCAACAATGGCATCGTTTGTGTAGGTTCCCAGGTTAAACATGTGTAAATCCAGATTAAAGTCCCTTGTTGCAAGAACAAACTCTTCAAGTTTCTGGTAGTTACGGTTTGTTACCACAGTAACCATCCCCAAAACCGGAAGGGACGAATGCTGCTTCTTTTTTTCTGCATTGATGGCGGCAATTCCCCTGCACACTGCATCGTAGGAACCTTTTCCCCGCATCTCGTCATTGGTTTCCTTGAATGCATCCAGCGAAATAAATACGGTGCTCCATTGGTCGCGAACAATTTGTTCGGCATGGCGTTCAAGCAAGGTGCCGTTGGTGTTTACCGCAAAATAAATACCTTTATCTACTACATACTTGCCAAGCGGCATAAGGTCGGGATACAAAAAAGGCTCGCCACCCCAGGCATAGACGATGGGGACAGTACCGGCAATCTCATCTACTACCTTTTTGTAGGTTTCCAGGGGAACAATCGTTTTTGCCTCGGCTGCGGCATAGCCCGCATCGAGCATGCTGCCTTTGTCGCCGTATTGGCCGCACATCTTGCACCGAAGGTTACAAAGCGGGGTTAACTTGAAATAAACCAGTGACAAATCTTTAAAATGATTCTTTTTTTCCTTGGGAAGCGCCCGGGCAACCGCCATTTTTGCAAAACCCATGAACATCTTCCACATCAAACTAAACTTCACCCTATAAAGCATTGGGAGTACAGAATAATTTATCTTCATATGTTCCAGTATAATAAAACTGTCAACTTCTGTCAAGAGTTTTTTGACATACTTTCGGTCATTGTTTCAAAAAGGTCAAGCTGAACCATCTAGCTGAGCTTGTTATGTCGTTTTCCTACATTTATGTAGGAAAATAATCCTTCACCTTTTTCAATCCTACAAAAATGTAGGAAATACCCTCTATTTACCCTCTATTTATCGTGGCACGCTTCTTGCTATGAATTAAATAAGAATATAATTTAAGGAGGACATACAATGTCTATTGATTTTACAAAAACTCCCGTTGCGGAGCTTTATGGGGAAAACAGCTTTTCCAATAGCGTTATGCGCGAAAGGCTTCCCAAGGATGTTTACAAGGAAATTATCGCCGTGCAGAATGGCGAAAAGGAACTGACCTTGCAGGCTGCCGAAGTAGTAGCGGCAAGTATGCGCGACTGGGCCATCGAAAAGGGTGCAAGCCATTATACCCATTGGTTCCACCCGCTGACCGGCCTTACCGCCGAAAAGCACGATGCTTTTATCAGCCCCACAGGCGACGGCAGAGTAATCATGGAATTCTCCGGTAAGGAACTGGTGAAAGGCGAGCCTGATGCATCGAGCTTTCCTTCGGGCGGGCTCCGGGCAACCTTCGAGGCTCGCGGCTACACAGCCTGGGATGTAACAAGCCCTGCGTTTTTAAAGCAAGACCCAACCGGCACCACGCTTTGCATTCCTACTGCTTTTATCAGTTACTACGGCCAGGCTCTTGACAAGAAAGTGCCGCTCTTAAAATCAATTGAAGCTTTAAGCAAGCAGGCAATGCGTGTGCTTCGGGCAATTGGCAATACGACAAGCAAGCGCGTTGTGGCAACTGTCGGCCCGGAACAGGAATATTTTCTTGTTGATAAAAGCTACTATGATGCCCGCCCCGATTTGATTCTAACAGGACGCAGCCTCTTTGGCGCGCTTCCTGCTAAGGGTCAGGAGATGGAAGATCACTATTTTGGTGCTATAAAAGAGAAGGTTGCAGCATTCATGCGCGAACTGAATTATGAACTCTGGAAGGTAGGGATTCCTGCAAAGACACAGCACAATGAGGTAGCGCCTAATCAGTTTGAAATTGCACCGGTATACCAAAATGCTACAGCAGCAGTTGATGCAAACCAGATGGTAATGGAAACAATTCGCACAGTGGCTCGCCGGCACGGCATGGAAGCCCTGCTTCACGAAAAACCATTTGCAGGTGTTAATGGTTCAGGTAAGCACAATAACTGGTCAATCAGCACCGATGACGGCATCAATTTGTTTGACCCCGGTGAAAACCCTGAAAGCAATGCACGCTTCCTGTTATTCACTGCGGCTGTTGTCGAAGCGGTAGACCGATATGCACTACTTCTGCGCTCGTCGGTAGCGACAAGCGGCAACGAGCACCGGCTTGGTGCAAATGAAGCGCCTCCGGCAATTGTGTCTATCTTCTTTGGCGGGCCCTTAACCGAAATTCTGGAGAATATTGCCAGTGGTAAAGCAGGTGCACATGCGGCAACCGGCGAACGGATTCAGCTTGGTGTATCATCACTGCCCGACCTGCCAAAAGATGTGTCAGACCGTAACCGGACAAGCCCCTTTGCCTTTACCGGCAACAAGTTTGAGTTCCG
>JAISIL010000155.1 GCA_031262035.1 Spirochaetaceae bacterium
ACTTACAATAGCAACAAGAAAAGCCTTTTTTCGGCGGCTGAACGGCAGGATATGCTAAAAGAATTATGCAAACCCTGGCCCAATGTCGCAGTAGACACCTGGGAAGGGCTTGTAGCCGAGTATGCTTTGCAGGGCAGGGCAGGGGAGAGTAAACTTGTTCTGATACGGGGCATTCGCGACAGTGCCGAATGGCAGGCCGAATACACGATGAGCCTTTACAATAAGTCCCTGGGAAACGGCCTCGAAACCATTTTCCTATCGGCACTACCTGAATACGCCATGATTAGTTCAACAGGCGTGCGTGAAGTGGCAGAATTTGGTGGCGACCTAAGTAAATTCGTGCCTGGACTGATTCAAGAAAAATTAACCGCGAACCACGCGAACGATTATAAAAATAAAAGTTATTAATAAAAATGTTCGCGTGGTTTGCGTGGTTCGCGGTTAAATACAATGAATAGGAGATAGATATATGGCATTAAACTGTGGAATAGTTGGGCTTCCTAATGTGGGGAAGTCTACGATATTTTCGGCTTTGAGTTCGGCGCCGGCGGAGGCTGCGAATTATCCTTTTTGCACGATAAACCCCAATGTGGGTATTGTTGATGTGCCGGATAAGCGGCTTACAAAACTCACTGAAATCTTTCAGCCAAAAAAGACAATTCCGGCAAGTGTAGAGTTTGTAGATATTGCAGGCCTCGTGAAAGGTGCAAGCAAGGGTGAAGGGCTGGGGAATCAGTTTTTGTCGCATATCCGGGAGGTGGGGGTTATTGCCCATGTGGTTCGGTGTTTTGAGGACCCGGATATTGTGCATGTGAATAATAAAGTAGACCCGGCAGGTGATATAGAGACTATCAATGTGGAACTGGCATTGGCCGACCTGGAAACTTTGGCAAAGAAAAAAGAACGGGCTACACGGACCGTGCGTGTTGAGGCAAAAGATGCAAAAAAAGAGGCGGAGGCTGCACTTTCGGCCATTGCCAAAATAGAACCTTTATTGCAGGCCGGAAAGGCAGCACGGGATGCAGTTTTAAGCGAAGAAGAAGCGGCTGCAGTATATGATTGCCATTTTATCACCGCCAAGCCGCAGTTGTATGTCTGCAATGTCGATGAGGCCGGAATGAAGGCCGTGGCGACAGGCGGCTCAACACCCTTTGTCGATGTGGTGCGTCAAAGGGCGGCAGCCGAAAAAACCGATGCGGTTGTCATTTGTGGCAAGTTCGAAGCTGAATTGGCAGACATTAAAGACAATGAGGAAAAATTAGCCTTTCTTGAAGACCTTGGGCTTGAGGAATCGGGCCTTTCAGCCTTAATCCATGCCGCTTATCATTTGCTTAATTTGCGAACCTTTTTTACCGCCGGAGCTGATGAATGCCGTGCCTGGACTATCCATGCAGGGGACGCAGCGCCTAAAGCGGCAGGGGTTATACACACCGACTTTGAAAAAGGCTTTATCAAGGCAGAGGTGTATTCCTATGATGACATTGTCCAATATGGAACAGAGGCCAAGATAAAAGAAGCCGGTAAGTATCGCATTGAAGGAAAAGAATACATCGTGCAGGACGGCGATGTGATGTTCTTTAAGTTCAATGTGTGAGCTTGGCTCAGTGGTTTCGACAGGCTCAACCACCGAGGAGTTTTTTCTTTCGCCAGCGGATAAAGAGTTGCTTCATGCCGCCTTTTTCGGGGGTGCGTTCTTCGGTTTCAAACTGGGGAATAGCACGGAAAAGATCGCCGAGTTTACGAAAACCGAAATTCCGGCTGTCGAAATCGGGTGACTGGTTTGCAATTTTCTGACCGACAGGGGCCAGGTATGCCCAACCGTCTTCCCCGGAAAGGTCGTCTACGGCATTGCGAAGGAGTTTAATCAATTTACGGTCCGGCTTAAAGTCCTTTTTCTTCTTCTTTCGTGCCCTGGCCTCTTCTTCTGCATCATCGTCATCGGTCTGGCTTACAAGTATTTCCGTTAAGGTAAATTTATTGCAGGCGGCACGAAAGGCCTGGGGGGTTTTTTCTTCACCAAAGCCGTAAACCATACAGCCTGCTTCCCTTAAGCGTGTGGCAAGGGGCGTAAAGTCTGAGTCACTGGAAACAAGGCAAAAACCATCGGGCTTTTCCCTATACAGAATGTCCATTGCATCTATTATCATGGCGGCATCGGTTGCATTTTTGCCGCTGGTGTAGGCAAATTGTTGTATCGGCTGTATACCGCTATCCAAAAGGGTTCGTTTCCAGGAGCCCAGGTTCGGCTTTGTCCAGTCGCCGTAAATTCTTTTGATGCTTGCTACACCATATTTGGCGACCTCGTTTAAAAGCCCTTCTATCATTGCAGCCTGTGTATTGTCTGCATCAATTAAGACGGCAAGTTTTGCCTGTCCGTTTGTTTCACTGAACATATATAGATTGTTTTATCCTCCGTATTAATGCTACTTTCCCAATGGGAATGTGGTAAGGCTCTTTTTCGCCTTCTGCTTGCACAACAATGACATATTCTCCTGATTTTCGTTCCATGTTGGCAATAAAGCCCATTGCTCTTTCCTTTCCCCAGATAACTTCAACGGGCGATTTTGTTATCTGTGCCTGCTTTGCAACTGCTGTTTTTCCGACAATGTCCAGATTCCGTGCCTCAGTTTTTTCGCTGCCTGCCGCTTCAATGGTAAGCTGGGCCTCGTCAATAATGATTTTTCGCTTGATACGGAGTGTTAATTCATCTTTTACATTCTGAGGAAAGTTCTTTTTTGTCAAAAATTCTTTAAAACGGTTTATCAATTGCGTAGCAGCATCGGTGTTCTTCTTTTCTCTGGCTTTTTCTTCAACAGAAGACCGTTGAAAGCTCATCCGCTTGAGGGTCGGGAAGTTGCTTCGGCCATTGGAAGCGCTTTGTGCCAGGGAAGGGCGTGAAAGAATATCAACCCCGGCCTTATGTAGGGCACGAATTGCCAAATCTTCTGTTTCTGCACCGGGAACCGAAGCTTTTCTGTCCCGTTCCCGCTCTTCGCTGTGTAAAATGAACACGCCGGGGGCCAATGTGCGAATAATGTTTCGTTTGATAGTCGGGGTTTCTGCAAGGTAAAGCATTTCAGGCGAAAGGGTCAGAACCGTGCCGGTTTGCAAAGAAACTGAAGAATGCTGCGCCGTCCAGTCTTTCAGACTGTAGACCATGTTTTGCGGCGGTTCGTTGCCGGTAAGTTTTTCCAGCAGGGGAGCAAGGTCTTCGGTATTCATGCCGGTATCCAGGCCGCGAATAACCGACATCTTGCTGATTTCAAAACGGTAAACCTGACCTGTTTCGTTTAGGGTAGAGAACAGGGCAATCTTCCAAATATCTTTAAACTTTGCCGACGGTGGAATGATGCAGGAAAAATCGCCATCCATTTTGATGTGCGTTTCGCTTTTATCTTCGGGAAAGGCCTGCGGTGTGTATGTTTTATCCTCGTTTTCAATAAGAAGGCCGGTAAGTTTAAAGGCTTCAATCAGGGGGATAAAGTTTTCGCCGGCATAGGAAACGGGCTTTCCGAAGTCGCCCCAATGCAAGGCCGATTCGTTTTGCTTTTCCAGCAGGGCTACCAGCCGCCTGATTGTATGCAGGGGGTAGGCGGCATTCGGTTCCAGGCTTGCCAGTATCTGTTCGATAAAGCGTGAAAGGGTGTTAATCTTCGATTCCCGAAGGAAATCCTGGGCATAACCGGTAATCGG